>JAYTBQ010000042.1:0-11490 GCA_043736905.1 Minisyncoccota bacterium
AGTAGAACAGCGAAGCTGTTCTACATGTTTTGATTACAAAACATAACTCGCTCCATCTCACGGGCTTACGCCACGGAAGGATTTACGCGGACTAAATAAACTCGATACATTCGGGGTAAAGCATTGTTTTATTTTTAATATAAAGCAATGCGTATAATAACCTCTACAGTGCTTATGCCGTAAAAAATTACACACAATTACAAAAATATTTTTTATTCTAAAAATTTCTTTATAGGTTTGCAGCAAGACTACGTGTATAAGCATATGAGAACCTTCGCATCTCATTCTACGGTTAGACAATGTCCGGAAATACAATTTTAAAATATAGGATGTAGTACTACTCATATACGTATACTATATTCGTCCCATCCAAAGCTATCGATAGCAATCGTCGTTACTATAGTTAAAAGCGCTATAGCCTGATAAATCTTTACAACACACCCAGACAATGAACTATCTTGATGCAAAGCAACGAGGTAGTTAATTAAAATTCAAAAAATTAATATTTGCTATAGAACCTTGTCCGAAAAAAATTACATAATGCGTACGCTGAGCAGTGTAAAAATTTACAGAATTTATCTTTTACAACAATGATAAAAAAATTCTACCAAAAAGACACTGGAGGAAGTTACGCACTTAAAACTAATTAAAATGATGTTTAATCCGTCGAAAAAATTACCCTTACATCAATTTTTTTAACTACTCTGTTGAGGCCGATAGTGAGTTTCGTGGATCAAGAAGCTGTAATTCTGTGTGTACATCTGAATGAACTTCAGTTGCGACGTCAACCACAGAATTCTGTGAAGCGTATAATAAAAAGAATGAACTTGATACAAGTATCATAAATAAACCCAGAACAAAATATTTTGAAGTTGTTCTTTTCTGATAATCTACTGGCGTTTTTATTTTAATTAAAAGTGTCATTGTGGTTGTGATTAGTTTTGTAGAGTAAAATTCTCTCTACATCTAATGACGACATGTGATGATACTTATTACATGAGTATTTGATTCTTCACCACAGATTACTGAGGTACTTCCTTAATGAACTACCTCGGCCTGAAGGCACGAGGTATCACCTCTTCGTTTACTCTATCGTGAATAGGTTACACTGGTCACTGTTATAGTAAATCTTCTTGTATTCTTTTTGATACTGTTTCGGGATACCTTGATGCTTGATGTAGTTCTTCATCATTTCTTCATTAGCGAACTTCCCTACGGTGTTAATGTAAAATCCAGATGTCCAAAAATGCCCACCCCATAGGACTTCTTTTTTAATACAGGGGTGTAATCTGAATATCTCTCGTGCTGTAATACCTTTTATACTATTGACAACGTCTGTTGGGGAAAGAGATGGAACTGATTGTATGAGAAAGTGTACATGGTTTTCATCAGATCCAATTTCGATGAAGTGTATCTCGTATCGTTCTTCTATTCCTATACAAAGTTTCTTAAGGGTTTCTTCTACCTCTTCTGTGAATACAGCCCTTCTATATTTAACTGGACACACTAATTGATACATGAGAAGTGACTTATTGTGAGATTTATATATATGTTCAGTAGACATACATAGATACTAACATAATACACTCCGGCCTGAAGGCACGGAAGAATTCTTTAGATTAAATTATTTACTACTGTCTTTCAGAGCTATTAATTATCTTTTCTTGATGCAAAGACTGAACTAGTTTAAGCCCACGATGCAGTTGTACGGTCACATTATTTTTTGTTCTTTTAAGAAGAAAGGCTATTTCATCCGTAGACATTGAAAGAACAATTTTCATGAACAACTTCTTTATATTTTTTAGGTAATTTATTAATATATTCAATTGCCGCCTCTAAATCAATTGATTCCCCTTTATGGTTATGTTCGTTTGTTGCAACGTCAAAACCATTTTCCATCATAAGCTCAAGCGATGAAACATTATGTTGTTGTTTTCTGTATTCATCAATAATAAGATTATTAAGTACATGATATAAGAACGCCTTCATCGTTGCAATTTCACCACCCCTTACAACATACTTCCATGTTTTTAAAAAAGTTTCTTGTACCAAATCTTCGCTGAGGGACTTGCTATGCACTTTAAAAAAAGCACTTTTCCTGAGCATGTCAACATAGTCCTCATGAGCCTGGATAAACTCTTCTTGGCTATTCTTTTTTATTGGTATTTCCATGTGATTCTTGTAATCATAAATTATCCAACTCACCCACACATAGTAAGAGCTGTCAGCAACCATAATACTCATGACGAGAGCCAGCAGTATTTATTACACCATAAGCTACCGTTTGTAATAAAATTGGCAGTAATACGTCATAAAGAATAACCATGAAAAAACAAGAACAAGAAGAACCAGAACGAAGAACGGGGGGAGAATACAGTATTGAACGTGGAGGTTTTGCTAATAGGTTATGGGAAGAAAGTTTTGTCTATATAAAGACAGTAGTAAACACACTAACTCAACCATTCTTACTTCTTGACAACGAATTGAGAGTTATCGCGGCAAATGAATCTTACTATACTCTTTT
Source organism: Minisyncoccota bacterium (assembly GCA_043736905.1). Taxonomy (GTDB): domain Bacteria; phylum Patescibacteriota; class Minisyncoccia; order Phycocordibacterales; family UBA5272; genus UBA11704. Next base: position 2,525 of record JAYTBQ010000042.1, read on the forward strand.
TCAAGATGAACCTGAAAATGTTGAGCAACATTATTTTAATACAATAGGAGGAGGTGTTTGGGACAATCCCCTCCTTATCAGCCAACTCAATGATATCTTTACTAATAATGTTTTTCTAAAAGGGTTCGAAGTTAATACTAACTTCCCAAATGTTGGTAAGAAAATTTTGATTATTAGTGCACGACGTGTCTACAGGGAAACAAAAGAAGGACATACCCCTTCTGAAATAGTTCTTCTTGCTATGGAAGATGCAACGGATCTCATGAGAATGGCAGAGCTTATTATCAAACATAAGGGAGATTCAAACATTAAAATGCCGGAACACAAAATTGATTTAGAAAAAATGATGAATGATTTAGAAAATGAAATGATTACCGAACCAGTCAAAAAAAATGGGAGCAACACAATAAAAAAAGAATAATCTAAACTATTTGTAATATTTTATTACATTCAACGTCATCATGTATGTAGACCTACTCATGAATTCTTTGATGTAGTGACTAATTATACTAATGTTACCTATTTTACAAAATACAACTAATCATCATTTATTATGCTTACAACAATTGCAACCATTCTTGTTATTCTTTGGCTTTTAGGTATTGTGACAGGCTATACAATTGGTAGTTTTATACACATACTTCTTGTCATTGCTATCATCTTAATTCTAATTCGAATCATAAACGGACGAAAGGTCTTATAAATATCACGATATATTCCGTAATATTTGCCCTAACATAAACAATGCATGGAGCACTATAAACAACAACTAACGGAAGCTTACAATCAATATTCAGATGCTATATTTCGGTATTGTTATTTTAAAATTTCCGACCGAGAAAAAGCACTTGATCTTACTGCTGAAACGTTTACTAGGATGTGGATTTTTCTCAAAAAAGGAAATGAGGTAGAAAATACTAAAACTTTCTTGTATACCATTGCACGGAATATCGTCATTGACGAATACAGAAAAAGAAAAACACTTTCTCTTGACAATCTTATGGATCAAGGGATGGAACCATCCTTTGGAACCGAAGAGAATATTTTTGATTCTTTTGACATTGTACGGGCACTAAAACTAATAGAACAACTCCCTGAAAACCACAGTTCTATTATTATAATGCGATACATTAACGATCTCTCAATACAAGAAATTGCTCAAGTAATCAATGAGTCAGAAAATGTTGTTTCTGTTCGAATACACAGAAGTATTTGCAAACTAAGAAAACTTGCAGAGGCATAGTAATGCATAAGAAATGCAACAATATAAAATAATTTAAACACCGGCAAGTGAAGAAATAATTGCAGTTTTGTTATGATTCTTTTTTATAGTCTGTGGTAGACACTGTTACTTTTTTGCAATCACTTCTATGCCAAGCTCTCGAAGAGTTTTAGGTATTGCCGAAGATGGTGCCTGCATAAGCAGATCTCTTCCTTCCCCAGTTTTTGGGAATGCCATGACTTCACGAATATTCGGCTCATTAAGCAGTATCATAAGAAGTCTATCAAGTCCCCATGCAATACCTCCATGTGGTGGGATACCAGACCCGAGAGCTTCCAACATGTGACCAAAGTTTTTCTCGATACGCTCATCACTGTACCCCATAATGGTAAATGCCTTACGAAGAAGCTCAGGGGTATGAAGTCGAATTCCTCCGCCCCCTATCTCATACCCATTAAGAGCAACGTCATACTGCGTTGAAATAATATCTCCAACATTCTTTTCATTAAGAAAATCTTGCAAAAATTCTTCCTTTACTCCTGTGAACGGATTGTGTGTAAATGTCCACACTCCTGTTTCATCAACATTATCCTCGCCTGTTTTTTCAAATGCTGGGAAATCAATAACCCAACAGAATGCGAGTAGATGAGGATCATTCTTGTCTTCACGAATGTCTGGTTTGTCTGAATTATACTTTTCCATTACTTCTTTATACGTGAAGCGGGGAAATGGAACTTGCTGAATTCTTTTCTCAGGGAAAAGTTTTGTTACGATAGAAATAAGCATTTCTTCATTTACCTTCATAACATCTTCACGGGTAACAAAACTCATTTCGAGGTCCATCTGTGTAAACTCAGGCTGACGATCACCTCTAGTATCTTCATCGCGCATGCATTTTGCTATCTGGAAATATCGTTCAAACCCAGATGCCATAAGAAGCTGCTTATACTGCTGAGGAGATTGAGGAAGCGCGTAGAATGCTCCCTGCCAAATACGTGAAGGAACAAGATATGATCGTGACCCCTCCGGTGTTGGATTAGTAAGGAGAGGGGTTTCAATTTCAAAAAAATTCTGTGTGTCAAGCATGTCACGAATGTGCTTGATAACTTTGTGACGCATAATAATATTATGATGAAGACGAGAACGGCGGAGGTCTAAATATTTTTTCTGAAGTCTTACTTCTTCATTAACCTCATAGCCATCAGTTGCAATATCAAATGCTGGTGTTGTTGCCTCATTAAGAACAACGATTGAAAGAACTTCAAGTTCTACATCACCATTAACAACATCTTTCTTACTATTTTTTTCTGGACGTTTATTAACAAGACCACGGACTTCAACAACCCACTCTGTGCGAAGCTTTTGAGCAACTTCAAGTGCCTCCGTATGATTAGGAAGAACAACTGCCTGAACTTTTCCTGTCACATCACGAAGATCAAGAAATACCATTTTCCCCTGATCACGGCGAACATCCACCCATGCCTTAATAATAATTTCCTTTCCCATTGATGAAGATACATCTTCTATGTAAGTACGCATATGACTCTATACTACCAGATTTACAAAAATATAAAAGAAAACTGGCACGAGGTCAGTCTGTCTACTAAACAGCAACACTCACCAAAGGAGACTGCTACCTAACACTTTCTGATAGGCATCTGCGGTTGTCGAAGTGTGCTTTTGTTGCACGCACATTGAGGTTCTTTGTTGCGGGCATTTGGTGAATTACGAGGTTTTGATGTATCTACATACTCACCACCTTCTGCTGTTACAAAACCAGAAATTGGGCACGGACCCCTCTGATTATTTTGTATATGACGTACTCTAACGATTGCCATAGAAGCTCCTTTCAATGAATCAAGAAGAGTGACTCGAGGTCACAGATTGGCGATGTTATTATTTTCTTTCCAAGCGAGGAGGAGGACCTTCTCTTCTTCACTCAACACCAATCCCCACTTTGCCTTGGCAAGAGTTACACCAAGTGGTGAAGTGAAGAATTCATTATCAGGGCTCCAGCTGCAATCACAAAAAACGGTTTTTGAATTACCGTTTATTTCAATGAAAATCATGTGCAATTCCTTTTTCTAATGTGCCAGCCCCTATTCTAAACAATAGAAGTAATAATAGCAAGAAGTGTGGCCGATGCATCTTATCGTTCAGTATGATTCGAACGAGCACTCCACTGTAAGGACTGAACTTGCAACGTATTGAAAGTCTACCTTCTATATAAGTCCAACAAGCTTCTTTACCTCAGACATTGTAAACTTTGCTTTATCACCTGCCTTTCGTTTACCATCTTCAAGCACAGCAAGGACCTCTTCTGGATGAGTTTGGTAATAGTCATATTTTTCTCTTTTTGGAAAAATGAAGTTAATAATCGTAAGAGCACATGCTTCCTTTGCATCTCTATATCCATAGCCACCGTCTTCAAATTTTTTGCGAAGTATTTCGTCCTCTTCTTTATTCAAGAAAAGTTTATGTATGTTATATATATTGTTTTCATCAGGATTTTTCTTATCCTCTGGTCGAGCACTATCGGTAACAATACTCATCACACTTTTTCTTATTTCTTCGTCAGTGCCAAAAAGAGGAACAATATTATTGTAACTCTTACTCATTTTTCTACCATCAATTCCAGGAACAATAGCAACGTCTTCAATTATAAGCTCAGCTGGTTCTTTAAACAAGGAAGTATCCCATGCTCGATTAAAAAAACCTACAATATCTCGAGCATATTCAACGTGTTGCTTTTGATCTTGGCCAACAGGAACTATATCCGCCCGGTACATCAAAATATCTGCCGCCATAAGGACAGGATAATCAAAAAGTCCAACATTCACCTCTTTGTTCTTTGCTTCATGGTCTTTAAAAGCATGTGCCCTCATGAGGTACGGCATAGTGACAACGTTGTTAAGAATTACACACAGTTCAGTATGTTCAGGTATATCTGATTGTTTAAAAAATGTCACCTTCTTACAATCTAGCCCAAGAGCAAGGTATGCACACGCAAGATCAAATATCTGCTTACGGAGCAACTGTCCATTTTTTACACTTGTAAGTGCATGATAATCTGCAATGAAAATATATGACTCGTGATCATCCCGATTACCAAGATCAATATTTTGTCTCATTGCACCAAAATAATTAGCAATATGGAGTGTCCCTGTTGGTTTTATCCCTGAAACAAGAATTTTCTTCATGTTTTCTAGTATATCAATTTATGAGATTCTTGTCTCTTTGTAACACTAAGCGCAGCCTTCGGCTGCGCTTAGTGTTTTGTATTTCTCTATTTCTGTCTTACGTAGTTAGCTTCACGTCTTTTTTCAAGCCCTTATGTCTCTTTACAGCCCTTCCTCCTTCAATCCTTCTATGAATGCAGTTGCCTTCTTGGACAACTTCTTTGGCATGGCAATACTTAACTTAATAAGGACATCACCCCGCTTATTTTTCTCATGAAGGTGAGGCACCCCACGCCCCTTCACACGCAAAATTTCGCCTGTAGAAGCCCCTGGAGGCACCTCGATATCAATTGGTCCATCCAAGCCTTCAATGCCATGTTTTACCCCAAGTAGTGCATCCGTGAGCTTAATCTCATGAACATAGATGAGGTCGTTTCCTTCCCGTTTCCAGACCTTGTTTGGTGTTACATTTATCTTCACATAGAGATCTCCTGCGACACCTTGTGCCACAGCTTCCCCCATCCCTGTCATGCGGATCATCTCGCCATTTGAAATACCTGCCGGAATTGCAATGTTGACATCTTCACGCTTATTCAGAACCCCGTGACCCTTACAGTCATGACACTTCTCTTCTGGAATCTGACCTACACCGTTACAAGCATGACAGGTTGTTACTGTCTGGAAGTTACCCATGAATGTTTTCTTAACATCACGAACTTTTCCTTGACCATTACAGGTAGCGCACGTCTTCTTCTTGGTCCCTGGCTTAGCACCTGTTCCTGTACACGTTGTACAGGTTGATACTTTAGAGAGGAGAACATTACGCTCTGTACCAAAGATTGCTTCAGTAAATGGAACATCAATTTCTAGAGAAATATCACGTCCACGCTTCTGACGCTGTGCACCACCGAATCCTCCACCAAACATATCACCAAAGATATCTCCTAGGTCACCAAAGTCAAATTGCATGTCAGCAAAGTCAGATTGATTAAAACCTCCGAAACCTCCACCCCCTTGTGGCCCCTGTGGTCCTTGACCGTTAAAGGTCTGACCATACGTGTCGTATTCTTTACGTTTTCTATCATCAGAAAGTGTCTGATATGCTTCATTAACTTCTTTGAATTTCGCCTCATCTCCACCTTTTTTATCAGGATGATATTTTGCGGCGAGTTTATAGAAGGCCTTCTTGATATCATCTTTTGAAGCGCTTTTTTCTATTCCTAATACATCATAATAATTTTTTGTCATAATATTGTTACTATTGTTATACCATATTTGCATTTATAATAAAAGCAGTAAATTGACTTTTATACAAAATGTGATAGTTTATAGTTAGTTGAACTTTAGGAAATCGAAATGAATACACTGACATTGCTTGCTGTTGATGAACCTCAAACGGCTTCTAGAGAAGATGGTTTTCTTTTGGAGAGTTTTGATAATGGTTCTATGAAGAAGCTTATTGTAGCAACCGTTATTCCACCTATTGATGCTCACATAAATTACGGCGCTTTTCTTCGTAATCTTCACCTAGAAAACGGAGAACAAAACGAGCAATTTTTACGAAAAGCAACTAGTTTCGTTAATGTCTTGAATATTGTCGCAGCAATAGAAGAGACCCCTCTTCCTTTCCCATTCGAACGATTACAACAGATTCTTGGAGTGGGTTACCCTATCCAAATCTAACAGCGCACCATAATGGTGCGCTGTTTTCTTTTAAATTTATTACAGTAACACTACTTACCTTCCTCTTTCTTCTCTTATTGTGTTTCAGGTTGTGGAGCTGCTTCAGTAGCAGCATTATCATTTGCCATTTTCATCGCTTCACCTATCTTCATCATCTTTGTCGACAATTCTTCTGTTACCTTTTTGATAGTATCACTATCACCACTATCTCGTGCCTTCTTCACATCATTTACCGCATCCTCAATTTCCTTTCTAAGTTCTGTAGTAATCTTATCTCCTGCATCCTTAAGTGACTTATCAGCTGTATGTACCATGACGTCAGCAAGGTTCTTTGTTTCAACAAGTTCCATCTTCTTCTTATCCTCATCAGCATGAGCTTCTGCGTCAGATTGCATACGCTTAATATCCTCATCAGTTAGTCCAGATGATGCTTCAATACGAATGGTCTGCACTTTACCGGATGTCTTGTCCTTTGCGGTCACATTAAGAATTCCGTTAGCATCAACATCAAAGGTAACTTCTACCTGTGGAACACCTCGTGGTGCTGGTGGAATACCATCAAGAATAAATCTACCAAGTGACTTATTATCTGAAGCCAAAGGACGTTCACCTTGTGTAATATGAATTTCAACGGATGTCTGATTATCAGCAGCTGTTGAGAATATCTGTGACGCCTTGTTTGGAATTGTTGTATTTCTTTCAACAAGCTTTGTTGCAACTCCTCCCATGGTTTCGATAGAAAGTGATAGTGGAATAACATCGAGCAAGGTAATCTCCTTACCAATATCTCCTTGGAATACTCCAGCCTGTACAGCAGCACCGAGCGCTACAACTTCATCAGGGTTAATCGAGCGGTTCGGCTCCTTACCGAAGAGTGCCTTCACTGCCTCAACAATCATCGGCATACGAGTCTGACCTCCAACCATAATTATCTCGTTGATTTCTTCTTTCTTAAATGGTGAAGCTTCAAGCGCTCGCTTAGTGATCTCAATTGATCGATCAACGAATTCCTTAGTAAGTTCTTCAAGCTTTGCTCGAGTTACCTTTACTACCAAGTGCTTAGGTCCGTCCACTCCTGAAGTGATGAACGGAAGATTAATTTCTGTTTCCATCTGCGTTGAGAGCTCGTGCTTTGCCTTCTCAGCTGCTTCATCAAGACGCTGTAGAGCAAGAGCATCTGTTGTAACATCAATTCCCTGATCCTTCTTGAATTCAGCAGCAATGTACTGAACGAACTTCTGGTCAATATCTCGACCTCCAAGATGGGAGTCACCATCTACTGACTTCACTTCCACAACTGAGTTCCCGTCATGAACAGCAACTTCAAGAATAGAAATATCGAACGTTCCACCTCCAAAGTCATACACGGCAATCTTCTCATTCTTAGTACTATTGAAACCGTATGCAAGCGCAGCCGCTGTAGGTTCTGGGATAACACGAAGAACATTAAGTCCTGCAATCTTACCCGCATCCACCGTTGCTTGTCGCTGTGTGTCGTTGAAATATGCAGGTACCGTAATAACAGCTTCAGTAATAGTCTCACCAAGCTTCGCTTCTACATCTGCCTTAATCTTCTGAAGAATCATTGCAGAAATTTCTTCCGGACGAGAATCCTTTCCACCAAGTGAAATAAGAACACTGTCGTTATCCCCTTTCTTGATAGCGTATGCTACACGAGGAATATCAGACTGTACTTCCTTGTCTGAGAAAGAGTGTCCCATGAATCGCTTCACACCATACACAGTATCCTTCGGGTTGGTTACCGCCTGACGCTTTGCAATCTGTCCAACTGAACGCTCGCCATTCTTGTTAACTGATACAACAGAAGGTGTCGTTCGATTACCTTCAAGGTTCTCGATAATCTTCGGCTGTCCAGCTTCAATGATTGCGACAGCTGAGTTTGTTGTTCCTAAATCGATTCCGATTATTTTTGCCATAGTATAAATAGTTTATAGTAATTTACTCTTACTTTTTATTATTAATGTAGCACGTCTTCTGTTTTCATTTTGTCATCCATTGTCTTCTAGTCTGTTATCTTGTCATGGTGTCCTGTGTGTACACGAGCTGGTCTAAGAATAGTATCGTACATCTTATAACCATTTTGTAGTACTCGCATTATCTTGTCGTTATCATTTTCATTTTCAACAGGAACATGTTCCATACTTTCATGAAGGAGTGGGTCAAAGGTATCTCCAATTTTTCCAAATTGCTTCACACCTTCACTCTCTAGAACAGTGCGGAATTGACCAAAGATATATTCGATACCCATGCGCCAATTCTTGTCGACACTTTCCCACGCTTCTTTGTTGGCTTGTGCCATATCGTACGAATCAAGGACGGGAATTAATTCTTCTATAAAACGCTTCGTTGAGAACTTTCGGTCCGCCAGACGATTTGCTTCCACTTCTTTCTTGTAGTTAGCATAATCAGCACGTGTTCGCTGACTAAGATCAAGATACTCTTGCTTCTCAGTCTCTAACTTCTTTATTTTCTCTCGCAACTTCTTAATTGTTGTACGAGCATCCACTTCACCTTCTTCATTTACTTCTTCGAAGGATATTTCTTCTTGATTTACATCTTCCTGCATTACAGCATCTTCATGTTCCATTGAAATACCTTCTTTGTGTTCGTCATTCATATATTTCTAAAGGTTAAAAAACTATCTTAATAACAATAACTATATCAGTTGACATTCGGTAATTATATCGTGTCTGTAGTGTCTGTCTTATCTTTTCGGTACACTCTTTGTATAATCCATTTTTATAGAAAAGTCAAGAAAGGTACCTTAAATTCTAATCTGAAACGCAACATCCCCGTAGCGTAAAATAGTTGTATACCATTACAAACTAATCACAGTACAGGGATGTCACATACACAATTTA
>JAYTBQ010000043.1:0-32394 GCA_043736905.1 Minisyncoccota bacterium
TGTAAGTGATGTTTTAGTGTTGGTATATCAATTGTATACATAGTTATAGTATATCAATTGTGGGGATTGAGGGAAGAGGTTAGTTGGGGATGGTATTATGACGACGAACCGTAAAAGGTTAATAGGCAGTATTTCTTCCTTCATGAGGGAGAGTGTGCCATGTTGTATTCATTAGGTAATATTGGCACCATATGTGTCACAAGTACTTGCTGTCACTTGTTATAGTAAGTACAGGGGAAGGTCTATTATTGTTATGAACCTACATAATGTATTTCAATGCCAGTCACTAATTAACTTATTATGAACAAAAAAATCATCTATTCTTTATCACTTTTTATCATTGCTTCTGTTCAGATGACAAGTGCACTACAGCCGATAGAAACGGTAAGGTATTTTAATGGCCCTACTGTTTCTAAGATAGAAACAACCTCGGCAACTGTTTCCCTTAGTCCTGGGGTTCTCTCTGGTGTGTCTGATGATGAAAAGAGGGAATTGTATTTTGAGTATTACGAAACAGAAAAAGTGTGTATAGCAATCTACCCAACACCAGAAGCATGTCTTCCTAAGAAAACTATAAAAGGTGAGCAGTCTATGAAACTTAGTAATCTTTCTCCAAAGACTTCATATACGGTTGTTTACAAAAAAGATAATACCATACGTTGCATTACAACTCCCTGTCCTGAAAATAGTTTTCAAAGTCTCTCTGTTACCTTTGTAACAAAGGTATTGAATGATACTACAGAAAGTGTGGTGGTAACAATAAATCTACGGTATAGAAATTATGGGGATCAGGTTATTGCACTTCAAAATATTCTCATTAAGCAAGGGCACCTTACTAGTCAAGCGACTGGATATTTTGGAGTACTAACTCTTAAGGCGGTAAAAGATTTTCAAAGAGCTAATGAAATTACACCAACTGGTTTTGTTGGCCCACTTACCCGTGCTGCCCTTGAAAGGGTGGTTGGTAATCCTTCTTTTCCAGTGGCAAAAAAATTCGAAGGGACTGTTACTGGGTATTCTACAGGATGCTTTTCAGATGGAATCTGTAGTATAAGCGTTGATGGTAAAAAAATAATTACTACAATTGGCAGATCACAAGAGATTCTTGGAAAGGTTCTTGGTATTCCTGATTTTAGTGCAATAGAAAATAATATCGGAGCTCATGCAAAAGTGTATGCAAAAAAAGTTGAAGATGGCTATACATTATATGGTGATGCTGACTATTATATAGAGGTGATTCCAAAGGGTGGAGTGGCTTCTACGACGTCAGTATACATGCCATAGTCATTGACGGTATCACACACTGAATGATTATTTGGTACACTCTTCTTTATGAAGAAGTTATTATATGGTTTCCCTTTGATTTTGACTTTGTTGTTCCTATTTTTTGCAGCAAATAGTAGCAATTTTGTTGCTGGTGAAAATAAGAATGGAGACGTGAGTAATGGTCCTCTTATTGCACAAGACATAGATCGTACTATGCTTACTAAAGACAGTAAGGAGGACATCCCTAAAGAGGTTACCGTTATTGCTGTTGGGGATATGATGTTTGATCGGTATATTCGTCAGGTTGCTAATAAAAAAGGAGAGGAATTTCTTTTTTCTTGTATTGATCCTCTACTTAAAAAGGCAGATCTGGTTATTGGAAATCTAGAAGGTCCAATAACTACTCTTCCTTCAACAAGTATGGGGACGCGTGTTGGAAGTCCAGAGAATTATTATTTTACATTTCCAACTACCACCGCTGCATTACTTTTTCGTCACAATATTAAACTTGTGAATATTGGGAATAATCATATTAGTAATCAAGGGAGAGAGGGTATTGCTTCAACAAAAAAATACCTTTCAGATGCGGGTGTTAACTATGTTGGTGGCCTTGCCGGCGACAACGCACTTCACGTTGAGAATATTAATGGCACGAATCTTGCTTTTGTTAGTTATAACCAATTTAAAGGTGATACCGCTGAGGTTGTCGCGGAGATTATCAAAGAAGAACATGCCACTGGGAAAATTGTTATCGTGTATGCCCACTTTGGGGATGAGTATGTTGATACACCGGAATATGTTAAGCAAACAGCGCGGCTGTTTGCAGAGAGTGGGGCTGATATTATTATCGGATCACATCCTCATGTGGTCCTTCCTCATGAAATGATTGGTGATACTTTTGTATATTATTCACTGGGGAATTTTATATTTGATCAATATTTTGAACCCCGTGTTATGAAGGGGCTCGCGCTTACTATATATATCACAAATGAAAAGATACGTATTAAGGAGATTCCTGTAGTGCTTGGAAAAGATGGGAGAACCTGTCCAGTATCTCAATGATATTCCCACAAGGGTGTCCATTTGGTGGACGTGTAACATGGTGTACACTGCATGAATAATACTAGTATTAACCTAATGACATTGCACCTATGAATAAAGACAGTATCAATATCACGTGCCCTAATTGTCATCAAGAAATATCTATTGATGATGTATTGACACATCAGATTGAGGCAGGGCTACAAAAAGAGTATGAGGAAAAAGAGAAGCTTTTTAAGATAAATCTTGAAAAACAAATGTCTCAAAATCTTCTTGAGAAAGAAGAAGCTTTTAAGAAGCAGGTAAAAGTAGATCTAGAAAAAGAATCCGCTTCAGAAAAGAAATACCTTGAAGAGCAACTCGCAGAGAAAGATCAGAAGCTTAAGGATGCTAATCAGAAGGAGCTTGAACTTCGTAAAGAAAAGCAAAAGTTAAAAGATGAGAAGGATGCTTTTGAAATTGAAAAAGTAAGACAGATGGATGATGAGAGGAAGACGATTGAAGAAGATGCATCACGCAAAGCCACTGAAGCCCAGCAGTCACGAATTGATCAGCTCTCAAAGCAACTATCGGACGCAACAAAGGCAAAAGATGAACTTGCTCGCAAACTCGAACAAGGGTCTCAGCAGACACAAGGTGAAGTCCAAGAAATTATTCTTGAAGAGCTTCTTCGGACTGAATTTATCCATGATGACATCTCGCCAGTTGCTAAAGGGGTAACGGGAGCAGATGTTGTGCAGATAGTAAAGACGAGAAATGGAATTGTTTGTGGAACAATTATTTGGGAGTCGAAGAAAACAAAAGTATGGTCAGATAGTTGGATTCAGAAGTTAAAAGAAGACCAGCGAAGTAGTAAGGCTGATATCGCCGTCATTGTTTCCTCAGCACTTCCTCAGGGTGTAACTGGTATAGTTCTGCGTGATGGCGTATGGGTGTGTGATATTAAACTTGCTATATCAATAGCAACAGCACTAAGGCAAACACTTGAAGCCATTGCAAAAGAAAAGTCGACGTCTGTTGGAAAAGATGAAAAAATGGAAATCCTTTATCATTATCTGACGGGGAATGAGTTCAAGCAAAGAATAGAAGCCATTGTTGAAGTTTTTTCAACCATGAAGATGTCACTGGATAAAGAAAAGATATACTTTGAAAAATCATGGGCAGAAAAAGAAAAACAGATTCAGAAGGTGATTAAAAATACTGTTGGCATCTATGGTGATCTAAGTGGTGTTGTCCAGTTGCAGAAAATCGATTCACTTGAATTGAAAGATCCAGACAGTGATAGTCTGTAGTTTGTTTGTGGTAGTAAGCTATTTGTTGTATATCTTTGCTATACTGTAGTTATGAAACATTTAAAAACATATGTGGCTTTGGTAAGTATCTCTTTTCTTGCACTTTTTGGTTTTTTTATTACTCGACAAAAGGTGCACGCTCCTGATATTGTTGCTTGTACAGAAGAGGCGAAGCTATGTTCTGATGGTAGTGCAGTTGGAAGAGCTGGTCCACTCTGTGAGTTTGCAGAGTGTCCGTCATCAATGGCTGCAACAACGTCTACTTCAGTGAAACCACCTGTTGTTAAACCTCTAACTGGAAATACTTTTGTTACTTCACTTAATAAAAAGATAAGCTCTCAAGGTGTCTCTCTTACTCTTTTACAAGTCATAGAAGATAGTCGTTGTCCGGCTGAAGTGACTTGTATTCAAGCGGGAGTTGTTCGTGTAAAAGGGGAGCTTGTGGGAGTGAAAGGTAAAGAAGTGGTTACTTTGTCACTTGGCATGCCATACCTGTTTTCGGGTACTCGTATCACACTGGTTGCTGTAACACCGAAGAAGTCAGTCAAAAAAGAAATAGATCCGTCGCTGTACCGATTCGAGATAAAAATAGTGAAGGCTGTTTACTAAGCCATATTCATGAGTGGTTCTCAAGCTATAAACATTGTTAGGTCAAAACGAAGGTCAATAGCTCTTGTTGTTGATGCACAAGCTGTCCTTACTGTGCGAGCTCCGCATGGGATTTCACTACGGTATATTGAACAACTAGTTGCAAAAAAAGAACATTGGATTAGAGAGAAGCAAGCACAAATCCTCTCACGGCCACATGCTCCGTATAAGAAAGAATATAAAGAAGGAGAAATATTCTTGATTACAGGGAAACCGTATACGTTTACTTTTTCAGATAACCACCATATCGAAGCCCTTGAGAATAAAATTCTTTTTCCAAGAAAGTTTTTGAAGGACCCTCACCATTATATGGTTACTTGGTATAAGCGTATAGCGCTACAAGTACTCAAGGAGCGTGTGGAGCTATATAGTACAAAAACAGGATTGCGATGTTCTAAGGTCAAAATAACAAGCGCGACAACAAGGTGGGGGTCATGTAGTTCATCTGGGTCCATTAACTTCACGTGGAGACTTGTTATGGCACAGATTGATGCAATTGACTATGTTGTTGTACATGAACTTGCCCACATCAATGAAAAGAATCATTCATCACGATTTTGGTCTAGTGTCGAAAGTATTCTTCCAGACTATAGAGTGCAAGAAAAATGGCTAAAAGATAACCAGCAAATGTTTACGCTGTAGCTGGTAGTGACTGTATATATTCTGCTGCGCTTGACCCTGCTACGAATCCTGTTGTCCAGCAGAGCTGTAGACTGTACCCACCTGAAGGCCTATCAATATTAAGGGCGTCACCTACAATAAAGAGATTGGGGTATTTTGATGACTGCATTGTTTTGAAATTGATTTCACGCAAGTCGACTCCTCCACTTGTAATAATTGCCTTATCTTCACCCATTAATCCTGTGACCGTCATTGGTAAATTTTTAATCAAACGAACGATGGTGAGTCGTTCATCTTTTGAAAGAATATTCACCGGTTTTTCTGGGTCAACTCCAGATAGTTGGATAATGATTGGTGCGATTGCTTGAGGAACAATTTCTGAAAGACTATTCTTTATTTTCTTGTTTTGATGAACTTTTAGAACTTCTTGTAGTCGCTTATCAAGAATACCTGTATCTAATGATGGAGCAAGATCAAGAAGCATGGTTACTTCACCGTACTTAAGGAGTTCTCCGATATCTTTGCTCATATTGAGAATCATTGGTCCACTTAATCCAAAATGTGTAAAGAGGATTTTACCCTTATTCTTACTTTGAGGTCTATTGCTAAGGTATGTTGTAATTTTGACATCCTCAAGACTTATTCCAGAAAGGGTATGTACCCACTTGTCTTTAATAGTGATTGGAACAAGGGACGCTGAAGGTTCAATAATTGTATGACCTATGTCGTGAAGCCAATTGAAGCCTTCTCCGGTTGAGCCGGTCTCTGGTCGAGACTTTCCACCTGTTGCGAGAATGTATGATCTGGCCTTAATAATTTTCTTATCACGGAGATTAACCGCGGTGATGAGACCATTGTCAAGTGCGAATCCTTTAACTGATGAATTATTGAGAATGGTCACTTTGTTGCTCTTGATATAGTTGACCATAACATCAAAAACTGACTGCGCAGAATTGGAAAGTGGGAAGACTCGATTATTTGCTTCAACTTTTGTTTCCATACCATGATTGTTAAAAAAATCTACGGTATCTTTTGCAGAGAACTTTGAAAAAGGGGAGAAAAGGAATTTTTTATCATCTTTGAACTTATCAAGAAACTGTTTCATGTCGAAACAGGCGTTAGTAACATTACAACGCCCTCCTCCAGTGATGAGAAGTTTTTTGCCAAGAGTCTCGTTCTTCTCAATGAGAACAACAGAAGCACCAAGCTCGGCAGCTTTTCCTGCAGCCATCATTCCTGATGGACCTCCACCAATAACGGCTATGTCGTATGTGATTTCTTTTGACATATTTAAAATAGTATTGTGTATTATACAGTATTTCTGGAAAAATGAAAGAAAATAAAGTCTTTTTTAAAAGAGGTGCTTAAAAAGTAGCACTATATCATGATATAGTGTGTGTATTATGCAAAGTGTAACCTTGGGTAAGGAGTGGGAAATTGCTCTTGAATCAGTCGTTCATGGTGAGTCCTTTGGAAAACTTATTGAGTTCATTGGGAAGGAATATGAACACGGAATAGTTTTTCCAAAAGAGTGTGATATCTTTAAGGCGTTTCCTATGACCCCACTTTCAAAGGTGAATGTCGTCATACTTGGGCAAGACCCATATCATGACGAAGGTCAAGCAGAAGGGCTTTCCTTTTCAGTTCCTAAGGGTATAAAAGTGCCACCATCTCTTAGAAATATGTATAAGGAAATAGAAAGTGATTGTGGCGTTGTAAAAGATAAGAATGATGGTAACTTGGAAGAATGGGCGAAGCGGGGGGTTTTATTGCTTAACTCAGTTCTCACTGTTGCTGAGCACGCCCCTTCATCTCACAAAGGTAAAGGCTGGGAGAATTTTACTGATAGCGTTATTAAAGTAATTTCTGATAAGCAGGAACATGTTGTCTTTATGTTGTGGGGGAATTACGCAAGAAGTAAAAAGATTCTAATAGATGAAAAAAAGCATCTCATTCTTGAGGCTCCACACCCATCACCTTTTTCTGCACGTACTGGTTTTTTTGGATGTAAACATTTTTCTACGTGTAATCTGTACCTGAAAAAGTATAATAAACAAGAAATTATTTGGTAGTCTATTATTTACAGCGATTCTAAATGAAGACTCTATGGCAATAGTTTTTCAGAAAGGTGTCACAAATGGGATGCTATTTTGTTATAGTAAGTACAAGGAAATATATTTAATAACTTATTGAAACATCTATGAAAAAAACATTTATTACTACGCTCGCTCTAGGGGCCATGCTTTCATTACCACTTGCATTTGCAGAAAGTAAGGATGATATCGCCATGCCAAGCGTACCATCAGTTACTTCTGTAGGCCATGTAGAAGAAAAAGCTGAGACATTAAACGAGAGATCTCTTCGAAATGTCTCTTCTTCAACAGCACTGATTAAGTTACAGGCAAAAGGCTCAGCGCTTATCAATGAACGTATTCGCACTATTGATTCAAATAAAGCTACAATTCTTTCAAATACAACGCTAACAACGGAACAAAAAAATTCTATTGTGACACGTCTCACAAGCGCATCTACCGGTTTATCTATTGTTAAAAGTTCTATTGCATCGAGTACTGATGCATCAAGTACAAAAGAGCTTATCAATACAATTTTTACACGTTTTAGAATTTATGGAATTGTAATTCCTCAAATTCGCCTAGAAAAGCGTATTTATGATCTTCAGAATTATTCAACAACACTTTCTGCTACGTTTATAAAAGTACAGACAAAGATTGATGAAGCAAAAGCTAAGGGTAAGGACGTAACGGTGTGGCAGAAGAGTCTTGATGATGCAAAAATTCTCGTTGCTAATGATATGAATACACTTGCGATGTTGCTCCCAAAGGCTACAGGGCTTGTACCATCTGACTATGGAACATCAAGTAAGGCAACAATAAGTGCCGTCAATGCTGGAATCAAAGCTGTTCTTAAGAATTTTAACAGCATTAAAAAAAATCTGCATAAGCCTTTGGTAATGGGTAATAGTTCACGAAAGATTGTTGGTAATGGTTCAGGGTCAGTATCTCCACTTTTTGGAACATCATGGATCTGGACGGCAGCTGCAAGTGGTACTCAGGCATTAACAGTGCCTGTAGGAAATAAATTTGTGCTTTCATTTGGAGAGGATAATCATGTCAACAGTACAACTGATTGTAATATTATGAATGGAAGTTCAAAGATTGAAGGTAATAAGCTTACCTTTGGTCCAATGGCTATGACAATGATGTATTGTGATGGATCACAAGAGGGTGTGTATGCAGGATTACTTTCTAAGGTAACATCATATGCGGTTAATGGTACAACATTGACGCTTACTCTTGATAATGGAGTGATGACGTTTGTAAAGAAGTAGACGACATACCATACATGAAAAATAAGCTAGAGCACCTGGCTTGTTTTTCTGTATATACAATTGTTGAATCTCTTCTTGAATTTTTGTACTAATGGGCTATGGTGTAGGCACAAACATTGCTTGCCCCGTGGGATAGAAGTACTTTTCTTGCTTCTTTCAGTGTTGCTCCAGTAGTTGTTACATCATCAATGAGAATGATGGATAATCCTACCACTTGTCCTGTTACAATAAATGATCCTTTTTGATTATTGATACGCTCTTGGCGGGACGATGTCATTACTTGGCGTTTTTTGCGAGTAATTCTCTTCAGTAGTGTCGTGTGTAGCAAAATACCAGTTTCTTTTTCTATTTGCCTGGCAATTGACTCTGTATGGTTATGTCCTCGGCTGTATTGTCGCAGTAGAGGCATGGGTATTGGAACGAGGCAGTAAGAACTGTATTCACTCTTATTGGTGTTAATTTTTTCAATGAGAGCTCTTGTTATTGGAGGAATAAGATCTTTTCTATGAAAGTATTTTATGGCGTGAATAATCTTTTTTAATGATTGGTTTTTGAAAGAATACATACTTGTTATGAATGGGTACGGGGTATCGATCGAAAGAGATAGCTTCTGAAGACATTCAGTACATATTGTGTTTTCTTCTTTTTTACAAACAAAACAATACGAAGGGAAGAATGAAGACAGCATTAGTGACCAAATGTATCGTAAAAAAGAAATCATCCACATACATGAAAGTGTATACAGAAAAATAGAAGAAAGATAGTATATACTAATGTATATGTTTGGACTTTTAAAGAAAGATGATATTGGACAAGCAATAGGACTCGATATTGGCCCTTCATCGGTGAAGGTTGTCCAGCTTCGCAAAGAAAAAAATAAAATAATCCTCGACACATATGGAGAAGTTGCTCTTGGACCATATGGAGGGCTTAAGATCGGGCAGGCAGTTCATCTTGGTGAAGAAAAACTCCTTGAGGCAATCAGGGATTTGTTTCGTGAAGCAAAAATAACAGCGCGTGACGCTGTTGTTGCTGTTGACCCGTCTGATGCTTATGTATCTCTTGTTCATGTGCCTAAAGTTACTGATGCTGAGCTTGCAAGTATGATGCCTATTGAGGCAAGAAAGTACATCCCGATTCCGCTTACCGAAATTCAGATGGACTGGTGGCATGTTCCACAGACAGTAAAATTTGCTAGCGATGATAAATCTGTCAGCATTGTTCTTGCTGCAGTTAATAATTCCACTCTCATTGGTTATGAGAGTCTTGTAAAAAAACTTGAACTTAGAAATACTGAATATGAAATACATGGGTACAGCTTGTTGCGTAGTTCACCTCCACACACCCACAACATGGTGATGTATGTTGATATTGGAGCACAGAGTACAACGCTATCCCTCGTCTATCAGGGAATAGTACTTGATATGCACGTTCTTGGACGAGGGTCTCAGGAGGGGACAATGCAACTCTCCAAGGCGCTTTCCATTACTATCGATTCTGCCGAGGAACTTAAGAGAATGTATGGGTATAAAGGGGATGAATCAAGTCCATATCTGAAAGATATTCTTGAACTTTCGAGTTATCCCCTATTTGGAGAGGTTGCACGACTATCGCTTATGTACGAAAGAAAGTATAATCAGACTATAGAAGGAATAATTTTTTCTGGAGGAGGTGCACGAGTGCCGGGGATGATAACTACGTATAGTAAGACCGTTCACATTGCAGGTAGAATTGTAACACCATTTGAACAAGTCATTATACCAGAATTTCTTTCAGAAATGATGGAACATGTAGGCCCGGTCTATGCTGTAGCATTAGGATGTGCTCTAAAAAAATTAGTTTCTTAATCAACATTCATGGCATTTTCATTTACTCCAGCACAAGTAGCAGCATCCGGAATGGCGGCCCAAGGCGGGGCTGTTCCTATTGTTGCTCCACAAGAAACATCACCGTATCCTGACTCACCTATTGTATTTCTTAGAGAAATAGGTAAAGAGAAAAGTATTATGGCATATGTGCAGCTTTTTCTTATTGTGCTCTCTATTGTTTCTGTGCTTGCTTCAGGTATGTTATTTGCTTATACAAAATATTTAGCATCAAGTATTGAAAGTAAACAAATAGAAATCGCAAATGCTGATGCACAATTTAAAGATTATCCATTTCAAGAGATGCAAAGATTTTCGGATAGACT
Organism: Minisyncoccota bacterium; assembly: GCA_043736905.1. GTDB lineage: Bacteria > Patescibacteriota > Minisyncoccia > Phycocordibacterales > UBA5272 > UBA11704. The sequence goes on from JAYTBQ010000043.1 coordinate 10,409, forward strand.
AGGAGCGTTGAGTAAAATTTTAGATAGCTATGTTTCTTCTCGCTCACCTTTAAGATTTCTAGAAAATGTAGTTGAAAAAAATGTTCTTTTTACTAATTTTTCTCTTTTGAAAAAAAATGACGGTTATGCCATTAATTTAACTGCGATTACTGGAAATTATCGGTTCCTTATTCAGCAACTCGAAGCATTAAATTTGACTCAGTATCAATCAGTAGTACCTAAACCAGAGTTAACAAATTTGAAAGATTTAGCTGGTTCTGTGGAAGTTAAGGTTACGTCACCTGTTTTTGTTCAAGGTAAATTACCCGATGAGATTGTCTTTGTGGAATCATCGTCAGAAAATAATTCTACACAGCCACAAATTGAGGTGCAATCTAGTAGTACAACGCCTCAATAATACTATGTCTCCTAAACTTCTTACAATATTACTCATACTGCTTCCGGTTACTCTATATTTTGGATATGTAAGTCCAATGTATTCAGGGAATCCTGGCCTCATTTGGACCCCCGAAAGAAGTCTTCCTGTTCTTAAATCTACAGATGTTCTTTTGTCACAATCTTTAAATCAGATTGATATTGTCCAAAGAGAGGCTGGTTCAATCTCAAAAGAATACTCGGGAATTGATCCTCAGCTTATTGTAACTACAACGTTATTACTTCCTGATTCTATAGATCCTATAAAGCTTAGAAATGAAGTTTTAAATATTGGCAATAAATCTGGTATTGCAATTTCAGGTCTTACGATTAGTCCTATTAGTAACTTAAATAACCCAAAACTCGGTGCTTATAAGGTCTCATTTAATATCCGTTCTAAGTATCCAGCATTTAAGGAATTAATGCATAGCTATGAAAAAAGTACACGCCTATTTGTTACTGAGAATTTAACAATTGCGAGAGTTACTGATGATGAAATACGTGAGAATGCATTAAAAGAAAATAAAATTAATACTGTTGATCTCGAAGAAACTTTGAATATTCAAGTTAGCTTTAAGGTTCATTATTTAAACTAGTATAGTATGCAAATTAGTCTATCAAAATTCGTAGGTTTACTTACTCTAATTATATCAGTTGGTCTTCTTGGAGCTTTTGGTTATTTCTCGTATGTAGTCGTGTTTGAAGGCTCTTCTGTTGCGGTTGGAACAAGCATTGAATCAGTAAATGGGGCAGCCTTTGGGCCTAAAATGCAAAAGGCCGTTAATGCAATGTCAGGTGGTACAGGAAAGATTGCGCTTAAGAAAAAAGATTTAGCCTTTACAGAAAAAGATCTATTTAAATCGTTTACTGATATACCGGACTCCGTTCCTCTCAGTGATTCACGTGGACGACCGAATCCTTTCGTTCCGTATGTTACTCCTTGACCTTTTTGTTAGTCAAAATAAATTAACCGAAATCGAAGCAAAAGAAATCGATGCTAGTATTTCCTCGAGTGAAGGGGTACTTGTTGATGATTTACTTGCAAAAAAGAATATAACAAGTGACGAAATCACAGAGGTGCGCAGTACACTCCATGGGTTACCAATATTTCGTGAAGATATCCCGGAAGATCAAGAGCTTACAAAATATATTAATGTCACTCAATCAAAACAGTTTCTTGCTGTACCACTTGTTGTGAAAGATGAAGTAATTCTTGTTGGAGTTGTAGATCCAGAGCATGGAAACGTACTTGCAAGTCTTCAATTCCTCTTTGGGGCTAATCATCAGGCATATAAAGTGTATCTTGTTAGTTATGATGCGTTTAAAAAGCATTTCGGGATAACATCTGCTTCTGATTTGCAAGAAGAAAAAGCAAGTGTTACTGACAAGATCGCAGACGATGCTGTCTTATCGTATGTTGCAAAAGAAGATGACAAGATGGAAGATGGTCCAGATGACGATATGGACCTTCAAAATACCTCTGGTGTGATTGATAAAAATCTCGCGAAATTACCAATACCAGATATCTTCAGTATGTTACTTCGATATGCAATCGATAACGCAGCCAGTGATATCCATATAGAGCATATTGGATTAAGCGTTAGAACGCGTGTTCGTATGGATGGTCGCCTTGAGCAGATTGCAGCGCTTCCAGCTAAACTTCATCCAATGATTATTGCTCGTGTAAAGATTTTGTGTGGAATGAAGCTGGATGAAAAAAGAAAGCCACAAGATGGACGCTTTAGTACGAAATTTGGTGACAGAAAGATAGATTACCGTGTTTCGTCGTTCCCTGGGTATTATGGAGAAAAGATTGTAATTCGTATCTTGGATAGCGTAAAAGGGGTAAAACTTCTCAATGATCTTGGCTTTTCAACGCTCCAGATGTCACAAATCCGTGACGCGCTAGGTGCTCCATACGGAATGATCCTCATCTCTGGTCCTACAGGGTCCGGAAAAACAACAACGCTCTATTCGATGCTAAATGAGATAGATAGAGACCACAGAAATGTGGTGTCTCTTGAGGATCCTATCGAATACAACGTAGGGGGAATGAACCAGTCACAGGTGTTTCCTGATATTGGGTACACCTTTGCTTCTGGACTTAGGTCAATACTTCGTCAAGATCCCGATGTAATCATGGTGGGAGAAATTCGAGATGGAGAAACAGCACAGCTAGCTATTCAGGCCGCTCTCACTGGTCACTTGGTGTTCTCAACAATCCACACCAACACAGCAATTGGTGTAGTGACACGACTACTCGACATGGGTATTGAGCCGTATCTCATCGCTCCAGTGCTCATTGCTGCGCTTGGACAGCGTCTGTCTCGACAGATTGCAGAAGGGTGTGGTATTCCAATGGAGATGACACCTTCCCTTAAGGAAATGGTGGAAAAACAATTTGCCAACCTTGATGATGTTTTTAAGAAAGAATTTCAGGTAGAGAGACCTCTCTATGAGGTTAAGGTGACAGAACAGTATCCAACAGGTATGAAGGGTCGTATTCCTGTGTTTGAGGTACTTACCATTACAGATGAAATTGAGGAAGCTATTCTTCGCAATAAAGGAGAAGAGGAAATACGAAAACTTGCACGAAAGAATGGCATGGTTACCATCAAAGAAGACGCAATGATTAAATGCATGGGAGGGAAGGTGCCATTTACAGAATTGGCAGAGTTATAAGAGTTAGAAGATAGAATACATACCGCTTCACTGGCAGATAAGAGACAGTCGCAGACCATAGATTTCTACATTAACAGATAAAAGAAAGACCAAGAGAATCGGTAGAACATAAATATTTGACATTGTACAGACGATGATTAAGTTTTTTTATCCTCTATCTGCAAAGTGATCTACTTTCTTCTTGTCTTGCTTCTAAGTTATACAATTGTTATTACCTTAATGGCTGATATACTTCAATATATGTTGAGAGTAATAATTGTTTTTCTAAAAGAATCACTCACTCACTAAATAATACCCTATGAATTACGAAACAGAGCTTGATGATATCATTATGACCCTTGTAAAAGAAAAGGGGTCAGACTTACATTTTACTGTGGGTAACTTTCCAACAATACGTGTTAATAGAGAACTTGTTCCTCTTACTCGAAAAAAAGAACTCAATGACAATGATACACTAGGCTTTCTTCGTCAAATGATAGGGGAAAAGGCACTTACTAATTTTGTGATTACTCAAGAAACAGACTTTTCATATGTTCACCGTAATGAGTACCGCCTTCGAGTGAATGCATCATTTCAGCGTGGTCTTATTTCGATAGCAATGCGTCTTGTTCCTGCTGTTCGAAACATTGCTTCCCTTGGTCTTCCTGAGCAATTGGTTCACATCTCGAGAGAGAGACAGGGATTTTTTATCATCGTCGGTTCTGTTGGTCAAGGTAAATCAACGACACTTGCTGCGATGATTGAACAGATTAATGTTGAGTCAAAGCGTCACATTCTCACCATTGAAGACCCTATAGAGTTTCACTTTAATCAAAGTAAGTCCATTATTGAGCAACGTGAGGTGGGGACCGATACAAATGATTTCAATACCGCGCTTGTACACTCACTTCGTCAAGATGTTGACGTTATTATGGTTGGAGAAATGAACGAGAGGGAGACCATGTCAGCTGCTGTTACCGCCGCTGAGACGGGGCACTTGGTACTTGCAACTATTCACAGTAATTCTGCTGCTCAAACGATTGATCGCATTATCGATGCCTTCCCAGGAGATGAACAGAATCAAATTCGTTTACAGCTTGCTTCATCACTTATTGGAACGCTTTATCAGCATCTTGTTCCTTCTACAGACGGTGGTTTGGTTCCTATATTTGAACTGTTGCTTAATACTGGAGCAACTGCGAACTTGATACGAGAAAGTCGTACTAATGAGCTAGAAACAATTATAGAGACCGGGTCTGATGAAGGAATGATTGACCTCGATAGATATCTTGCGTCACTTGTCAGAAAAGGCACAATCACACCTGAGACAGGATTTGCATTCTGCAGAAGAAAAGCAATTTTCGACAGACTCCTCTAGTAGTTGCATGTTAATCACACTATGAAATATCATTATGTAACACAAAATGTAAACGGCAATCGAGAAGAAGGCGATGTTGAGGCGGCAACTCTTGATGCGGCTATTTCTTTGCTACAAAAAATGGGCATTAACCCTATTCTTGAGGTAAAAGAGAAGGTGTATAAGGAGAACAACATCCTCTATACAATCAATAAAAAGTTTTTAAAAGAAAAAATAAAATCAAAAGATGTCGTATTGTTTTCAAGGCAGGTTTCCACTCTTTTTGAGGCGGGAGTTTCTGCTCTTCGAGCTTTTCGTCTTCTTGCCCAAGAGAATGAGAACAAGAGCCTTCAGGAGCAGGTAATGCTTGTTGCAGATGATATTGAGTCAGGTGTTTCACTTTCAGAAGCGCTTTCCCGTCAGCCAGAATTATTTTCTAACTTCTACGTTAACATGGTCAAGGCTGGAGAAGAAAGTGGTAAGTTAAATGAGGTCTTTCTCTTCTTGGCAGATTACCTTGATCGTAACTATGAGCTTAACCAGAAGATTAAAAAGGCGCTCACGTACCCATCATTTGTTATTGGAACCTTTTTTGCAATCATGGTAGGTATGCTTACTTTTGTGGTACCAAAGATGGCTAATATGTTTTCTGAAGAAGGCGCAACACTTCCCCTTGTTACACGTATTGTGCTCTTTGCTTCTGACTTGTTTGTTAAATACGGCCCTATTACTTTTCCAATGCTTGGTATTGGGTATTTAATCTTTAGACGTTGGTCTAAGACAGAAGAGGGTCATCTCGCTATTGATGAGTTTACACTTAAAGTCCCAGTGCTTAAGAATCTTATACAAAAGATCTTTTTGCAGCGACTCGCGGATAATATGAATATGATGCTTTCAAATGGTGTACCAATTGTTAAGTCAATTGATATCACAACATCAATTGTTGAGAACATTGTCTATAAGCGTCTTTTAGCACGCGTCTCTGAAAAGGTTCAAAATGGTAAGGCTCTGTCTAAAGCACTCTACGAAGAACCTCTTATTCCTAACATTCTTGTACAGATGGTGCATATTGGAGAGGAAACAGGAGAACTTGGATATATTCTTAAAAACCTTGCTGAATTTTATCGTAGAGAGTTGGATACTGCTATTGATAGTATGATTGGTCTTATCGAGCCTGCTATGATCGTGAGCCTTGGCCTTGGTGTTGGTGTACTCGTGTCTGCGATTCTTCTGCCGATGTATTCACTTACAGATGCAATTAAATAGCAAAAAAGAACAGTATACCTCTTTCAAAAGTCTACAGCTCATAGTTATAGAGTCCTGCCATCAGACTAAGTCGTAGTCCAAATCTACGTCTCTTGTTTCTCTATCTATCAGAGAGTATTCTAAATCTCTTTAACATACGTAGTATATTCTCATCAACAATTCTTTCTTTTGAAACTTCTTTGCTAGGTTTCTTCTCTTCCTTAGTCCGCACAAATCCTTCCGCGTCGTAAGCCTGTAAGATGGAGCGAGTCAATGTTTTGTAATCAAAACATGTTGAACAACATAGTTGTTAAACTAGATCAATCCAAAGGATTGCGTCTAATCCGCTGTGACGTCAGCCTAGTACTTGCAAAAGTTTGTCTTGAGTATCTCCTTATTACCTCGTGTAATGACTATCTGGACTTTAATAGTGTGCTTCTTCTTGCTAGAGTGCGAATGTTTCTGGTATTTTCGTGATGTTCAATAGCTGATTCACTAATGTCTACTACTACAACAACTTGTATGTCTAAATCTTCGCATATCTCTTTCCTGCTCGGCAATTTGAACTCGTGAGTTTGTATTAAAATATCTTCTACTTTCTTTCTGATTTTATATGCATTAGCCTCACTTACTTCATGAATCTCTACTTTACATAAATATGCTCTGTACTCTTTCATACAATCTGCACCATTACTTCAAATGTACGTTTCTTTACTCCTGTCCTTCTTCTAAACTTCTCATTATTAAGTTAAATTACTTTAGTGTATATACACTAAGTATATTGAGGGAAGGGGACTTTTGAAAGTGGTCTACTATATTAGTAGAAGACAGAAAGATATGAGGACAATATATCAGATTGTAAGCATATTTTTAAATACAAGAAAGATCTTGCATTTTTCTGTATTCTATACTCAGATTTTTAATCTGTGTCAAAATCCCCTAGTTATCCACACTATTTAATCAGAGAACTTGTTTTTTGTGAGCAAGTAGGTATATACTTTATCTTATCTACAAAAGATAGAAAAAATTATGTCAAACACATTTACAAAAAATAGTTTCCGCGGATTTACCCTTATTGAGCTTCTTGTTGTTATTGCAATTATTGGTTTGCTCTCCACTATCATCGCCGCCCCAATTCAAAGTGCTCGTAAGAAGGCTCGTGATGCTAAGAAGATCGCCGAACTTAAGTCCACACAGCTTGCGCTTGAACAGTACGCTGAATCTAACTCAGCACAGTATCCTATAACTCTCGCTGCCCTCTCACCACAGTTTATGCCACTTCTTTCAGGATTCGCTAGTTCAACAACATCAAATGCTCGTGATGCTTACGTTTACGCAACATACGAAGCTCGTGCAGCAGGAGCAGCATCTACTACGTTTTCTTATCACATAGGTTCAAAGCTTGAAGTATATGGTCCAGCACTTGAAACTGACCGAGACTGTATCGGTGCTACACTAGGTAATGCGCTCGTTTCGCCTGCTTGTGCTGTATATAATGGAGGTTTCATGCATTCTACTCTATTAAACAATGGATCTCAGATTGCATCAGCTAATGCTTCATCAGGTTGGGCTATAAACTTCCCGGCAACCTTCCCTTCAGCTGGAAATGTATATACAGGTTCTGACTTTGAAGCTCTCTGGCGCACAGTTCTATTTACAGGTATGGTTAACGGACTTTCAGAGTATTCTTCATCTACATGTGTAGGAGCAAATGATTGTATGTTCGATGCAACTTCACAGCAGTAAAGTATAGCTTAAATAACGTTTTGATGTGTTAGCTATCTTATCATTCATCTTTGGCGCTTCAATCGGAAGTTTTGTGCAAGTTGTCGCTTCACGACTTCATATTGCACCAATTACGAAAGGGCGTAGTAAGTGCCTTTCCTGCGGAGAGGCACTTCGCCCATCTGACCTAATTCCACTCATCTCCTATCTTTGGTTGCGTGGAAAGTGCCGCTATTGCAAAAGTACCTACGGAGTATCTGCTCTTGTTGTAGAAATAATTTTTGGAACAACGTTTCTCTTGCTATATCTGGTAATCCTTGCTGGACAGCCAACGTTGTTACTAAGTATTATATCGCTTGTGTACTATTCTGTTCTCTTTGGTGTTCTTGGTGTCATGGCATTGTATGATAGAGCACATTCATATATTCCATCAGGATTTCTCCTGTCGTATATTGTTCTTACGTTTATTGTCTATCTTAATAATGTTTTTAGAGATCCTTCTCCCATGGTGATTCTCGGACCATTTATTGTAGCATTTCCTTTTGCACTTATCTGGATAATTACGAAAGGAAGAGGTCTTGGATTTGGTGATATCATTCTCTTTGTTGGTGTTGGTGCATTCTTTGGTACCTCTCAAGGATTTGCTGTTCTTATGATTTCTGTATGGCTTGGTGCAATAGTCGGACTATACATAAAATACATAGTAAATAATAAAAAAATTGGACCAACTCCTATGCCGTTTGTTCCTTTTATTGTTATCGCGTTCTTGATTGTATTGTTCACAGGTGTTGATGTCTTTTCCATCGCAATGTTTCTAATGTAGTGTTATTATATAGTAATGGTAAGGAATGTTCTTCGTACATCTCGTGTTCAAAAAGGATTCACCCTCATTGAACTCCTTGTGAGTATTGGTGTTATGATGATTATTCTAGGTGTTTCTATTTCTGGTGCTCCACAAGCTATTACAAAGCTTGCGCTTGCGGACAATGCATATCAAGTTGAGTTACTTATCCGTGATGTTCAACTTCAAGGTAGTTCTATTAACTCCTTTGATGGTCTATTTGGTGGAGCTGGAATAATTTTTGATCTCGCCACATCCTCTCAGGTACTCAAGTTTAAAGATAGAGTTATTCCAAGTTTTACAAAAGCAATCGGTGTGGGAAACGGCCTTTATGATGCTTCGCCTATAGACGAAAAAAGTAGTTTTTTACTAATGTCTGGAGCTAATCGCTTTAGTAAACTATGTGTTGCGACAAGTACTTCAGTACTTAAGTGTAATACAGACAATACACCAGCGATTAACACACTTACTCTTTCATTTAATCGTCCGAAACAAACTGCTCATATTTATATAAATGGAGATGCTTCTACTGACTTTAGTATCGCATGTATGCAGTTTGATTCTTATCGTTCGCCAGAAAATGGACACGTTAGGTCTATCTTTATTTATAAATCAGGTATGATTACTAAAAAGTTTGGAACATGTAGCTAGTATGAGATATTCCATTTTACAACAAAAAATGAAAGGATTCACCCTTGTAGAATTATTGGTAGTACTTGGTCTTTTCTCGGGTATTGCGACAGTTAGTCTTGGTGCGCTCTTTAATGCTCAGTCTGTAAATGCTAAGTTACAAGAATCTCAAGCAATTCTTGATAATATTAACCTTTCTACTATGACGGTTACGAGAGATATACGCTTTGGATCGGAATTTTATTGCACTAACGATCTTCCTCTTACTATGGCAACAGTTCCAACCGTTCGCAAAAACTGTGTTCGCGCAGGAGGAGGTCTTTCTGGGGGAGGGACCGTACTTATTTTTAGACCAGTAGATGCCGCGACTTCTTCTGATAGGGTTGCTTATTATGTAAAAAATGGCGTTCTCTATAAAGAAGACTATCCATTTCAAGCAGCATCGACTACGTTACAGATGACTTCCAACGATGTAACTATTAAGTCATTAACATTTTACGTAGATGGTGCACAGACTTCCGATGGATCTAGTGATGAAGCTAATGCATTTGACTACAAACAGCCTCTTATCTCTTTCCTGCTTTCCGGTGACACCAAGCCGACAAGATCTTCAGCACCTCCAGTTAACTTTAATATTCAGACAAGTATTTCTGCGCGAGAAATTGATAATAAATAAGCTTTATATATGAACGTCGCAATTAAAAAAAATAAAGGATTCACATTACTTGAAACGCTCACTTCTATTGCAATACTTTCTATTGTCATCGTAGGACCGCTTGCTGTTATTATGAATTCTTCCTCATATGCACGTCAATCCAAGGACACTATTGTCGCTACGTACCTTGCTGAAGAGTCCGTCGAGTTGATTCAGAATCAGTATGATTCATTGTATATCCTCTGTAAAAAGAATCCAACTGATCCGTACTGTGTTACGTCATCAAATGAGACATCAGGGCAAATTTCTTGGAGACTTTTCAAAGAACGACTTGGTCCTGTGGGGGGGCAGCCATCTTGTTATTCTGACGATAATCCTTCTGGTTGCTCATTTGATTCTGTAAACATGAGTAATGATCCTACAGCAACCCCTGTGAGATATTTTGCGAATGAAAGCCAGTGCCCCTCCTTAGTTGAAGCAACATCGTCCGTGTCAATAATGCGTCCTACGCAAAATAGTTCTGTTTTCACAGAAATAGTAGAAACTCGACATACTTATGTGTGTAAAGGTGTTGCTGCTCATATCCCAGGGACTGCAGGAGTGAAGTCATATACACGTACTGTTTCTGTTGAAAAAATTACCTCACCATTTGCTGGTGGTGAACTACTTAACCAAGACGATCTTCGGATAACCGCCAGTGTAAAGTTTAACACTTTAAATGGAGCGTCATCGACAGTTAAGATTGTAAGATTTATGCATGCGCAACCATAGTATGAAATTTTCTGCTCGATACCATTCATTTCCAAAACAACGTGGATTCGTTCTCCCTTTTACAATGCTTATCTCTACACTTGTCTTGTTTATTGCAACAGGATCATTAACTCTACTCTCAAAGCAGCTCTATTTTTCAAAAGTGTATAAACAAAGTCAAGTCGCTTACTATGCAGCAGATGATGCAATAACGTGCGCAATTGCAATTGATGATACATATATTGCCAATGATGGGCTTGGTATTTTTTCTGCAAGTACTACGGTTTCATGGCAAACCTATACAAATTATGTTCTTGAGTATGTCAATGCAAAGCGGGCAGCAGAGACAAGTCCACAACCTCCTATCTTGCTCGAAAATATAAAATGCGGCCAGTCTGCTATTTTTGACACTACCATTTCTCAATTTGCTACTTCGACAAATTTTTATGAACATCATTATACTAATCCTCGAAATGGTCTTGATGCAATAGAACTAGGTGTTACTTCTATCTATAAAATGAAAATGGACCTTGGTCCTGATCCAAACATACCTGCGAATCGTCTCTATCGTTGTGCAAAAGTAACTATTAATAAGTCACAATCATTCCGTCAGATTATTGCACAAGGATACGCCGAGTGTGATAATCCAAATGGCTCGATTGAGCGTGCTGTTGTTAACACAACTGACTCAAACTAGTATAAAAAGCTTCAAATGTAAGGCTTATTATGTTATTCTTATACCATGAACAAAGCTGAAGCTCTATCAAGAATAGTAGAATTACGTAGTTTACTTGAGCGACATAGAGTCTTATATCATGTAGAAGATGCGCCTATTATTTCCGACGAAGTCTACGATAGCTTAATGAAGGAACTTGCTTCGCTTGAGAAGCAAGTTCCGGAATCATATTCTAAATTATCACCCACTCTTCGTATTGGTGGGGTAGTTCTGGATAAGTTTGTAAAAGTAAAACATGAAATACGACAATGGAGCTTTGATAATGTTTTTAATTATGAAGAACTTTCTGAATGGGAAGAGAGAAACAGGACACTGCTCAAGAAGAAAGGGATTAGTACAGTACCAACATATATAGCAGAACTTAAAATTGATGGACTTAAGATTATTCTTACGTATAAAGATGGGTTTTTTGTTCGTGGAGCAACAAGAGGGGACGGTGAAGTGGGTGAAGATATTACTGAAAATATAAAAACAATTCGAAGTATCCCGCTTATTCTTTCCGAAAAAGTTTCGATTACTGTCATTGGAGAAGCATGGATGAGAAAGCAAGATTTAATTACTCTTAATGAAGAGCGAACAAAAGATGGACTGCCTCTATATGCTAACACTCGTAATCTTGCAGCTGGCACGTTGCGGCAACTTGATACTCGTGTGGTGTCGTCGCGTAACTTACAGGTTTTTGCATATGATATCGAAGGAGGTAACTATTCATCTCAGAAAGAAGAATTAGATACGCTCTCTCGGTATGGTTTTTTAGTAAACAAAGATCATCATGTCTGTACTTTACTTAATGATGTCCAGTCATTTTATGACACGTGGACAAATAAGCGCGATAAAGAAGAATATGGAATTGATGGTCTTGTTGTAAAAATTAATGAACGCATCTTATGGGATGAACTTGGGTATACAGCAAAGTCACCACGTGGTGGCATTGCTTACAAATTTCCTGCAGAAGAAGCTGCTACAAAACTTCTTGCTATCACCTGTCAGGTTGGTCGTACAGGAGCTGTTACTCCAGTTGCAGAGCTTGAGCCAGTACTTCTTGCTGGGTCACGGGTAAAGCGGGCAACGCTTCATAACGAGGAAGAAATCAATAGGCTTGATGTACGTGTTGGTGACACGGTAAGTTTACGAAAAGCGGGGGATGTTATACCAGAAATTTTTGATGTGTTTAAAGATCTTCGTCCAAAGAATGCGAAGAAGTTTATCATGCCTACGCATTGCCCTGAGTGTAACTCAATGCTTTCCAAAGAACAGATGGGAAAGGATGTATCTGCTGCGCTTTATTGTAAAAATAATGACTGCCCTGCTAAGCATCTCGAGGGACTCATTCATTTTGTATCCAAGAAGGGTGTGAATATTGAAGGAATGGGGGATAGAATTGTGGAAGAACTTAGAGAGTTAGGATTTATCAGTGATTACACGTCGATATATCTTCTTAAGAAAGAAGATATATCACCACTTGAGGGGTTCGGAGAAAAGTCTGCAGATAATCTCATTGAGTCAATTAATGCTTCACGGACTGTTCCGCTTCATCGTTTTTTGTATGCACTTGGAATTCGTCATGTTGGAGAAACAACAGCAAAAGATCTTGCTAAGCATTTTGGCACTCTTAAGTATGTCACCACTTCATCATATGAAGAACTCTCTCAAGTGGATGGTGTTGGTGAAAAAGTTGCTGAGAGTCTTGTTGCGTTTTTTGCTGACGCAAAAAACGCAACCCTTATCAATGAACTTTTACAGCAAATAACTATTACATCTGAAACAAAGTCACAAGGTGTTGCTCTGAGTGGCTTAACATTTGTCATTACTGGGTCTTTTTCTTCTATGTCACGTGATGATGCAAAGGATCTTATTGAACTTCATGGAGGTAAAGTGTCCTCTAGTGTCTCAAGTAAGACAAATTATTTATTAGCAGGAGAAGGAGGTGGCGGTAAACGAATGGATGCTGAAACCTTTGAAGTTAAAATTATTTCCGAGGAGGACTTGACAAAAATAATAAAAGGAGTATAGTGAAATAGCTGAGTATCGGATTAACGTTGCTCGAAAGTGGGAGCCTCCCCTGTGGGGAAGAAGCATGAGTTCATCGTGATGACGATGATGGGCTTGTGCGGAAGATTCTTAGTAAATACAAAATCGCAAAATTGTTCTATAATACAGGCTCATCAGCAGCATTTCTTACGTTCTGGAGCCTTCAAGGTCTAGGATAATGAGAAGTGTGAGCAGGAAGGTACTATCGTCTGCATGTGTGGACGCACGCATCGGATGGTGCTTAGAAAAAATCAAACAAATCTGAATGCTGAAAATTTGAGGAATTCGTTTCCTTGCACGACACACCAGTAGGCCGCTGGTGTGTTTTTCTTTTTTTGTGATTGAAATTATTGTGATAAAAATACAGTGGCGGCACGAAGCGTCCACTCTGCATCACAAGACACCAGACTTTTCATAAGAAAAAGCTCTTCGCAGGACGACGGTCCGAGAAGGAAGTAATTCGCCAGCAGGCGAATATGCTGTCTTTTTCGTTGAAAAGTTTAAAAAGAAAAAATTGCCTATATTATTATATGGAGTATCAAAGGAAAAATTTGTAATATAAAACCATTTTTTACATCCTACATTTCATGATAGAATAGTCAGATGAACTTCACAGAACAGGACATCGACAATCTTTCTCGACTTGCTCGAATTGATATTAATCCATCAGAAAAACAAAAAATGCTTCATGATATGCAAGCAATTCTTGGCTATGTCTCAGAAATAAATGAAGTGGAGGGTGAAGTAGTTTTAGGTGAAGAAGATTTTTTTAATGTTGTCCGTGAGGATGTTATTACTCATAGCACCGGTTCCTCAACCGAGGCACTTCTTAGAGAATCTCCAGCTGTTAAGGATGGATATGTTGAAGTAATTCAGGTCCTTAAATAGGCTTCATCAAGCTACATATACTATATGAAACAAAAAACTCTACGACAACTACATGAAGCATTGAAAAACGGCACAGCAACCATTGAGGCACTTGTTGATGTCTCAAAAGCTACCATTAAAGAAAAGGAATCGAATGTTCATGCTCTTCTTGGAATGTATTCTGATTCGCTTATTACCTCCCAGATTGAGTTGGCAAAAAAAATGTTTACTGATGGTACAGCAACTGTACTCACCGGTATCCCAATTGTCCTTAAGGATAATATTATTGTTAATGGTGAGATTGCGACTGGTGGTTCAAAAATTCTCGAGCATTACACTGGCACATACGACGCAACAGTGGTGAAGAAGTTAAAAGCTGCTGGCGCTATTTTACTTGGTCGTGCAAACATGGATGAATTTGCAATGGGTGGGTCCACAGAAAATTCAGCATACGGACCAACAAAGAATCCACATGATATAACAAAAGTAGCAGGGGGATCATCCGGCGGTTCTGCAGCTGTTGTTGCGTATGGTGGTGTGCCTGTATCACTTGGGTCAGACACTGGCGGTTCAATTCGTCAGCCTGCATCGTTTTGTGGAATTGTTGGGCTTAAGACTACCTATGGAGACATCTCTCGTTACGGGCTCATGGCGATGGGAAGTTCTCTTGATCAAATTGGACCATTTGGTAATACTGTTGAAGATGTAGAGGATGTCTATTCTATTATTACTGGATATGACCCGCTAGACAGCACATCTTTACCGGAAGTAATTCGCACTAAGGATAAACCTTCAAACAAGAAAGTGATCGGTGTTCCTCGTTCGTTTGTCAGCCAAGATGGTATTGATAAAGAAGTTCTTGCTAACTTTGAAGACTCGCTTGCGGTTCTTAAAAAATTAGGGTACACCATACAAGACATTACCATCAGCCAGCTTGAAAAAGCCCTCTCCGTGTACTATGTTGTTATGTTCGCTGAAGTATCCAGTAACTTAGCTCGCTATGATGGTATTAGATATGGACTATCACATCCAGGTGAAACAAGTATACGAAGCTATTTCGAATCTCGAACAAGTGGCTTTGGTCCTGAGGTGCGTCGTAGAATTTTGCTCGGAACGTATGTTCTTTCTTCAGGATATTATGATGCATACTATAATAAAGCAAACATTGTACGTGCAATGCTCAAAAAAGAGTTTGCGGCAATTTTTAATGACATTGATGCAATCGTAACACCAACCTCTCCGGTCCCAGCTTTTGCTCTTGGTGAAAAATCATCAGACCCTCTTGCTATGTATCTCGCAGATATCTTTACCGTTCCTGTTAACATTGTGGGTGTTCCGGCAATTTCCATCCCCTCTGGAGTAACAGAAGCGAAACTTCCTCTGGGTATTCAATTTATAGCAGCACACGGACGAGAAGATATTTTGTTTGCTATAGGAAAGGAGTTTGAGAATGGGTTGTCGTTATAAAGGTAATACACAAAAGCGCGCTGTGTTTTTGTGGTACTATTAGGGGTAGTATTGTAAGCCTTTTTTATCTTTTGCTTTAGTCTATTTTTTGAATAAAAGCCAAGGGCTATAATCTACTCTTTATGTACTCTCTTTCCCTTGATTATGTTTTTAATAGAGTGTATGACGTATTGCTTTGGATAAAGTATACGTGGCTTTTTACACTGTTACGAAGCAATAAAGCAGGATATTTAAAAGAGCATGAAGGGAGAGATTGGGATGGTTTGCGTGATAGAGGGTGGTTTGATAATTATGTTGCACAAGCAAATGCCACAGTACCGCCTGCAGATATACAAGTATCACTTTGGCAAAGGACTCTTGAATCAATGGGGATACGACTTCGTGACAGCGATGGGGATGGAGTTCCTGATGTCTCAGATTCGAGGCCTTTTGATAGTGACAATCTTACAAAGGCCGAGCTCAAGGAACGATACGAAGCTGATTATACTTTTCTTGATCATGTTCGCGATACTTTTGGTATTGGTCCAAAAGATGCAGATAAAGACGGTGTTCCCGGTAGCTACGAGACTCAGCATGGAATGAGTGCTACCAATCCGGACTCCGATAGTGACGGTGTCCTAGATGGACAAGAGTTGATGCAGGGGACAGATACTCTTAATAGCGATTCAGATGGAGACCTTGTTCTTGATGGGCGTGATGAATCTCCTGCCAACTCAGAAGTGTCGTCAATTGGAAAAGATGCTGACGGAGATGGTGTTAGTGATATTATAGAAAAAATTCTTGGAACCAAGATTGATATTAAGGATACCGATGGTGACAGTATTGGGGATAATATGGACACATATCCTCTTGATCCTTCAAACATTGGCCAAATTGCCCCACTTGATATTTCTAAAACAACGGATGCTATTCATTTTTCTATTCAAAATCCTGTTCTTGATCTTTTCACCAACATAGTCTCAATCTTCATTCTCGTTATAATGTTTTTCCTTGTCTACATTGCAACGAAGTGGTTTGTTATTTTCCTTGAAGGTCTCAATCATTATGAGCATCAATTCGATCATGGTGATGACCATGGTGCTTCTCAAGGACATGTAATCAAAGATGGCACACATGCTCCAGATATGCCAGCGGGGATATCTGGACTTGCAGTTTCCTCAACGGGCACAATGTACACTCCGTCTTCGAAAGATTTTATGGATCATCCAAAATTTGCAGTGATTCAAGGGTATATGACAAGTCAGAGTGAAGCTCTGTGGAGAATTGGAATAATGGAGGCAGATAACGTCCTTCTTGAAGTGCTTACTGAAAAAGGGTACAGCGGGGATGGTGTCGGCGAAAAACTCAAAGGGGCAAGTTTTAAAACAATCGATCTAGCATGGGATGCTCATAAGGTACGTAATAGAATCGCACACGAAGGGTCAAATTTTGAATTAACAGAACGAGAGGCAAAACGAACATTCATGCTCTATGAGTCAGTATTGAGAGACCTGAAGGCAATTAGATAGGGAAGGAAGACAGGACATGGAACTTAGTGCAAAGTAAAAGAACATGAGCGACACCTTCGGTGTCGCTCATGTTCTTTTACTTGTTGCGGGGACAGGAATCTGTCACGGAGCTCCTCCTCTCTTTGTTCGTCGAAGATGCTCCGCGACCCCATCTTCGACACCTGACGCAGGTCATGTGGCTTCGCTATATAGCTCCCAATATCAGCTACTTTGCTAAACTACCCATACACCACATAGCTTAAACGGTGTTCAAACGTATGAATAGTAAAAAGTGTGTATTTTGCGAGTCTTTAAAAGTAACAAAACAAGGATTCCAACAAGGAATACAAAAGTGGAAATGTAAGGAATGTTTACAATATTTTCAAGCAAACAAAAAATCTCTTCCAAAGGAAGAGATTTTTTGTTCTTTCGTGTTCCATAAACAGACATTTAAGGAACTATCAGAATCACATCATATTCGCCATAGAACTTTACAAACGATATTTGATGAGTACGTATTAGAAAAGAAAGTACATAACCCTAGAGTTATCTATCTCGTAGTAGACGGTACATACTTTGGAGAAACTGGTACACCTAATGCGTTTTGTCTTGTTGTGTTCAGAGATGAGGAAAACAAGGAGAATATTTGGTGGAAGTTCTGTGAGGTAGAAACGTATAATGTATACAAAGAAGGTAAAGACTATCTCACTTCGCTTGGGTACGTAATCAAAGGTGTCACAGCAGATGGATTACCCTTAATACGTAATGTATTTAAAGATATCAGGTTTCAGATGTGTTTAGTACACATGGAGAGAATTATCATCCGGGGAACGACAAAGTTTCCAATCCTTGAAGCTGGGAAAGTGCTCCTTGCTATAGCAGGAACTTTACATACAACAAACAAGAATGAACTACGAACTAGAGTTATTAAGTACAAAGAAATGTATTGGGAGTTTCTTAATGAAAAAGCTATCAGCATCATCACTGGCGACAGTTGGCTTGTACACAGAGAACTACTGCGAGCTTTTAATTCTCTCTACAACCTTTTTCCTCACTTGTTTACCTATGAATCTGATTCTCGTATTTCAAAGACTTCTAATTCAATTGAAGGGCACTTCCATCACATCAATGTACGAGTATCTGTGCATCACGGTCTTTCCCTTCAAAGGAAGCAGAAGCTGATTACTGCGATACTTCTGAACTCGTCTGTTACTTTGGATGAAAAGAGAAAGAAAAACTGATATTGGGAGCTATATGCCTGTGCTTCTGATGGAGACAAGTAAAGAAAAACTAGCAACTGAATACAGTGCTAGTTTTTCTTTACTTGTTGCGGGGACAGGAATCGAACCTATGTCCCGAGGTTATGAGCCTCGTGAGTTACCTCTACTCTACCCCGCTATATATGACTATCTAATTTTTTTACGAGGACTAGTAAACCTCGGAGGTTATGTGAGCTATAAAGCTTCTTGTGAGTTACCTCTACTCCACCCCGCTATCTATTTGAATTTGCTTTGTTCTTTCAAACGTCAACATATAGTACCATAATTTCGATGATTACACAATATTTTTTCAAAATTCCATCTTCTTTGCATTGAAATTATATCAAATATATAGTAGTATTTGATATATTCGTTAGCGTAGCTCAAGAAGCTTGGGTCCAAGACATGAATCTGCGGATTCACTTCGAAGGACATCTGGAGATGATTCAGGAGAACCATATCTTGGACTAGCAAGCGAAAGTTAAACAAATTATAAAATAAGAGTAATTTTTTATTTCGTAAGAATAATATATGTCGGCGTAGCTCAGTTGGTTAGAGCACATCACTCATAAAGATGAGGCCGGTGGTTCAATTCCACCCGCCGACACCAAATAGTGCATACAAGGGTATATCATATTCTTCATAATTCTTTGATGGTATACTTCAAAGTATACAAACGTATCATTTTACACAATAATCACATGCAAAAGACAGTACTCATTCTTTTAGTAATTTCATTAATATTTCTAACGTTGATTTCTATTGATGCACGGCATTTCCTTGCACTTTATTATGTTGTATGGGTTGGTGGGGTTGGAACAATACTTTGGAAGTATCGTATACAGATAGAGGAGTATCTTTCATCTTGGAATTGTGGTGGATTTATTAAGTTTCTTTCTCTTGGTATTATTATGATTATTGCAGAAGAAGTACTTGCAGGTATTTCTATGCATCTGGCAACCTCTCGTGACTTTTTATTTCTGCTTAAGGGAATTGCTCAATTTTTAGCATTTAACCTTCTTGCTCTTCCCGGGTTTATTATCGCTTGGTATTACTTACTAAGTAAATTCATGTATACAAGAAAAGAAGTTTTTGTCCTCGTTGGACTATTTGGACTTTTTGCAGAAAGTATTGGACTCAAAATAATAGGTAATCCTATAGCAGGTATGACCCTTGTCTTACCAACAATGTTTACGTATGCCATCATTATTGCACCTTCTATAATGAGTTTTCGTAAAGATAAGGAGAAAAAGTTTCTTTCAATTTTTCCTCGTTATGTACTTGGTTTTATTATTCCAATAATCGTATCACTTCCATTTATTGGTATCTTGGCAATTCTAAAAAGTAATTTTCCGGGCGCATTCCCACCAGCTGGATTTGTTGGTTAGATAATCAAAATAACTCAAATAAAAATCTGCTTTCCTAAAAGCTAAAAGCTAATTGCTAATTGCTGCCCCCTATACCTCCCATTTCTTTGCAACATCATCCTTTTCTTTCTTTGCTGGTTCTACGAATCCTTGCTCAATATGAGCGAGCTTGAGAAGTGTGCGTGCCATTCTGTCATACGGAAATAGGGGGCAGAGCGATGACTTTGTAAGAGAAATTGAACACTGTGCCTGTAGGCTCTTATCAGGCTTCTGTGAGTTAGTAAAAGAGAAGCTGAGGGTAACATTCTCCACACTGTATTCCTGTAACTGTTTTGAAATTCCTAGTTCATCTAGTGTTCCATGAAGTGGAGTGAGTCCATATTCCTGTACTGAGCTTGGAAGTGTTAGCTTCATCCGCTTCTTTGTTTTTTCATTACCAAAAGAAAGTGTTGCCGACTTAATTTTCCATGTAAGAAGTGGTACACCTTTATTTGTCTTTGTAAAATCAAACGTCTCGTCTTTAAATGATGAAAGATTAAACGACTCAACTTTCCCTTCATAACCACTCTTACACACAATACGTAAGAACGTATCAAGGAATATGAGTTTCTCATATTTACCACCCGTATACGAGATGAGCACCTCTTTGTCGCTTGGAAGATAGACAATTTTTACAACTTCATTTCTCCTTGTCGTTGATGTCTTATCTATTTCGCCTGTTGTCGAATCTCGCTTTGCGGTGAGGATGGACGCTCCGTCAAATGTCATGGTGAGATACAGAAGTCCATCTAATGTCTTGTGCACAAAGTCGCACTCAGTAGCATTATCTTCTTTGTTTGCGATTCGTATGAACTCACGCATAAGCTCAGTGCTTGCAAAGTCTGCATCTGCTAGTGGAACCTCTTTTGCTTCATAGAGCATATATCCTCGAGAACTATAGAAATCATGGAAGAATAGGACCTCATCAAATACTTCTCTGTTAAACATGTAGTGATAGAGCGCGCCATCGTGATCTGACGTATACTCAATCTGCTTTTCTTCTGCAATCTTCTTTTCTTTGAGCAGTGAACTAAAAAGCGCTGGAGAGTATTTTGTAGAGATACTATTAACGAGTGCGAGCTCTTTTTCTATTTCAAATTTCTGTTCAATAGACAGTGAATTATAAAAATCCATGAACATACCAACCACGTTCTTTCTTGGCGTGGATTCCACAATCTCAAAGATAGCTGTTATCTCATGGCGCTTGTAGTACTCAGTAAGCACCTCATGAGAGTATATCTTTTTGAAATAGTTTTTTGGGGAAAATGATTGAGCCATATAATGCTTGTGAGATGTTGATTAGTAAAAATAGAAAATGCACACAGTTGCATCAGTGTATCACGCCTTTTTATAATTATTATCGGATAAAGTTGGCGCTTGAAAGATATTAGAATTATGGTACAATGTTCCATATAAGTATATACTTGAGTATGTATTTAACGTGACAAGCAAGAACAATCTTGCTGGAATAAAATCAATATGCGGTCGTAGCTCAGCTGGTTAGAGCACTGCCCTGTCACGGCAGGGGTCGTGGGTTCAAATCCCATCGACCGCGCAAAACTAAAAATACCCCAACTTCAATGTTGGGGTATTTTTAGTTTCTGCATCGGAGAGAAGTACAGCGCCTGCGCGCTGTACGCTGGGATTTGAATAGGGGTCGCGAAGTCTTATATTTTTGTAATCAAAAATAGACTTTGTGACCAAGTCCCAGTTGATATGATTGATAATATTTATTTTTTATTGTAGTGTATTATTACATATCAGTGGTTGATGTGTCGTCTATGCGCTGTACGCCATATGACGTAACTTGTCCTTTACGGAGAGAAATCATGAATAATGTAACTACCGCTCGTAGGCCGACTGCTGTTGCTCTTGCGAACAAGTTCCTTTGGGAGCTTTTGCTGACTAATAAATGGGATCACATTTTTCTTGGTGACGAAAATACCGGGCTGAGTGTTTTCCCAAGAGAGATTTCATTTTGTCCGACAAAAGATGTGTGGACAGATGGCTCTCAAACAGAAGGGGACAGCAAACTTATCTCATATCTTGAATATTCAATAAGTTCGTGCGTTATTGTCGGCATGAGAAAAGAGTTCGTGGATGGTACTGAGTTATGGTACCCAAACTCAGTGCTACTTGATATGAGATTGCTTGCACAAGATTTAATCTTACGTCACGGATCTAGTCTCGTCGCTACCCCACCATTGAAAGTCTGGTACAAAGAGTAATGTTCTTTTCACTTTCTCAAGCACACCTTAGTTGGTGTGCTTTTACTATTCCAGTTCTCACTTCATCCACTAGCTCGCACAAAACTAAAAATACCCCAACTTCAATGTTGGGGTATTTTTAGTCCGCGTAAATCCTTCCGTGGCGTAAGCCCGTGAGATGGAGTGAGTCCCTGTATCAAGTTCTCCGTCGTAATGATACGATAGTGGTATGTCTGCAAAACAAGAGT
>JAYTBQ010000044.1:0-11095 GCA_043736905.1 Minisyncoccota bacterium
GCATACTTGTACTAATAACTTCTGGATCATCTGAATCAGTACTTGGAAACACAACGCCTAGCACTAGACCAAGCGTGACAACAAAGATAACCGTGACAACAAAAAGTGAAACGGGGTGAATCGCAGGTACAAGATCAAGGTTAAGCACTCGTGCGTTAACTGAACTCATAATAAGACCAACAAACGTAAAGAATGAAGTATAGAACAAATACTTTCCAATAAATATTTTTCTAAAATTAAGTGGGGCACCGCCTAGAATCCAGGCTGTCTTTTTTTCTGTACTAAACGAAGGAAAAGCAAATCGTAACGTAAAAGAACAGATAAAATAAATTGCTATAATAAATTGCAATGCTTGGAGAATAGCGAGCTTCTGAGTAATATCAGGTTGATACTTTTGAATATTGTGACTTAAGATAACATTGGTTCCAATCTGAGCGAGCCAGATAGAGGTCAAGAAGAAGAACCATAGGACACCTTTCATGTTTCTTGTAGAAATGAGAATTTCCTTTTTAAGAAGAGCCATCGTTGTACCCCCGTTAAAATGATACGTCACCCCACCAAATAAACCTCTTTGCTCTCCTTGTGTAATGTGATAATTCCCTTCTTGAAATTTCTGCCATGAGGGGTAGAAAAGATGAGAAACTTTTATCCAGATAGCAATAACAATAAGTGCGAGAATAGCAGTACACCCAAAATAAAAATACGCTTCTCCTACTCTCCCAGCCTGAAGCATAGCAAGCTCATACGCAAATGGATGCGTCGGCAAAAAATGAAAATGTGAAGCAATAGTAGACACGCTAACATCTACGTCAACCTGATCTGCTTTAAATATACTCACTAAGTCAATTGATCGTATATTTTTCCAGACAAGAAAGAGAATACCTACAATAGCTACTATAATTCCAGAAACTAAACCCTTAAGAGAAAAGGTAAACGATAAACCTTTACGAGAAAAAAGATAGTAACCATGACTACTAAGTACAAGGATTAGCACTGTTAATGTTGTAAGCATGACCGAAAAAAGAAGAACCGAAACAAATATCAAACATAGACTTACGAAGCCTACATGATAGATTTTATTAAATGCAAGAATCGCCGGCAAGAACATAATAAACAACGGCCACAGTGACGTAAGGAAGCTTTTAATAAGAACAACATGCGGGAACATTCTATACCCAGGCGTTGCTATGAGCCAATTATTTTTCTCATTACGAAATAGCGTAAAAATACCAGACACAAGACTACTAAACACAATAATCCCACCAAGAACTACTAAGAATACTTCATAAATAAAAAGTGTGAGAGGTAGTTGTATTTCTGGCTCTATATTTACGTTAATATACCGTAGTCCTCCAAGAAAAAATCCATAGATTCCAATGCCAACACCAACAAAAATGATAAGAAAGAGTGCGCTTGTAATAAGCTTTGCAAGTGTTCTTGTTTTGAAAAAACTTATGAATTTCTTTATTTCAAACCGTAAAAAAAGTGAGAGCATTGTAATGACAAGTTAAACAAATTTTTTATAGATATCTTCAAGTCTTGCATCATCTGGAAGTTCTGCCTGAACACGCAATTCAGCGAGTGTCCCCATTGCTATAAGAGAACCATTTTTAAGAAAACCAATTCTATCAGAAATCTCTTCAGCAACAGGAAGCGTATGAGTAACGAGGAGTACTGCTCCGCCCTTCTTTGCAAAATCAACAAACATATTCTTGGCAATCTCAGCCCCAGTTGGATCAAGGCCAACAATCGGCTCATCAATGAGAAGAAGCTTAGGGTGATGTGCCATTGCGGATGTGATACTAAACTTCTGTTTATTGCCTCGAGAATACTCTTCAAAAGCTTGTTTTTCAAGTCCTTTAAGGTGAAGAGTTTCAAGAAGTTTCGGTAATTCTTTTTCTCGTGTCTTTTCTTTAACTCCAAAAAGTGCTTGTGTAAAGTATAGAAACTCTTCACCTGTCATGTACGGCCAGATGGATGGTTCATCTGGAATATATCCGATCAGAGATTTTGCCTTCTCTGGATGGGTGAGTACGTCGTTACCACCAACAGTAATTGTTCCTTCAGACATTTGAAGTAAACCAATAATACTTTTTACAAGCGTTGTTTTGCCAGAACTATTTGGTCCAATGAGAGAGAAAATTTCTCCTTGATTAATAGTAAAACTTACATTATTCACTGCTTTTTTTTCACCGAAATATTTTGATACATTGTTGACGCTAAGCATAATAGTACCAGTATAGCAGTAAGTGCTCAAATAACATGAGCATAAACTTATGCCGCAATACCTACACCCCTTCTATAAATCTAAGGGAGACTGAGTTAACACAATGACGTATATCATTGTCAGTTAGATGCTCACCAATAAAGAGGTGTCCAAGATGGCCACCACAGCGTGCACACGTTATCTCAGTACGAACACCATCCTCATCAAGACTCTTGTGAATGGCTCCTTCTATTTCATTATCAAAGCTTGGCCAGCCACATGAGGATTCAAATTTATATGTCGAAGAATAAAGTGGTCCTTCGCATTGACGACAAATATAGACTCCAGTAGCGGTAGTGTTAACATACTCACCCACAAATGGTGCTTCTGTACCTTTATCAATAATGACATGCATTTCTTCTTCAGTAAGTTGATTCATGGTATAAGTATACATTGTCCAACTATTAAAAAATAGTCGTGAAATAGTTAAAATATTATAACGCCCGAAGCGCATTCAGGATCATCAGCACATCTATACCCCCTTGAAGGACAGACCCTTCAGTTAGTGGTACATACCCAGCAAGAATACCTGCTATTATGATTGCTATTCCTGCATCAAAATAGTTTCGAATATGTTCTTTTGTAAAATGTACAGTACATGTATCTCCTGAAGTATACCAGTATTTTATATGAGCAGGGTATTACTAGAATAATTACATATACTTACTCTTTTCACAGCATTCCTTACTAGTAATCATAGAAATGGTCAATAATAATCCCTCTATCCTTGCATTCTTTATATATCGAAAAAATATCAACAACACGCACCTCAGCGTGAACCCTATCCTTTACAACAAGAACGTCGCCTTCTTTAAAAAACTTTTCCTGATTTCTGAATAACTCTGTAGTCTTGTCTAATGAGACGCCATCCTTTGATATCAAAAAACTAAACGTTATTCTTTGATTCCCTGAAATATCGAGTACACGAAAATCATTTCCTTGAGTGAAGGCTTCATTCATTGCGCTCAAAAGCGCCTTTGTAAATGGCTGATAATGTGGTGCTGATAAAAGTTCTTTTGTCTTTCCTCCATCTCTTGAAATAATTGCATATACAACATCATCTTGAACTCCAAATGTTTGATGAGTAGCATACGCAATCAACTTTGAATAGATTACCTTTATCTCAATCTCAAGAGAAAGATAGATGAGACGCTCAATTTTTCTTATATACTGACCAAGGGTGAGGTTTGTATCATTACTTTGTAACCATAAAAGACTAAGGTAATTTCCGTATGGAAAATCATACCACGGATAATCATAAATAAATTCTGCATAATCATGATTCATCTGAGCTACAACTTTTTCTTCATGAATCAATTTCCCGTCACTAAGCCATTCAGTTACTTTACCAATAGTATTTTCGTATACCCCCTTAATCGCAAGCTCTACGGAATAGCTCACCCCAATAACTCGCAAGACAGACGTGTAATTACTGGTATCATGTACTGACTCTTTCGTAAGTTGTTGCACTCTTTTGTACTGATTCCAATATTCTTGTATCGCGGTAAAATAACTAAAAGAAGACGGCTTAGCATTAGTGAGTGCTCGTGCATACTCTGCCGAGTTATAAACGATAAACCACTCTGGTATAGAAAGATATGCATTATCATACGGGCGAAGATACTCGCTTGTTGTGCTTGCAACGTGTAGCACTTCATTACGTGCCTTATATGTTTCTAGTTTTTCTTCACTGTAGTACTTGTCCCATAATTTGTTAGTAAACTTATCCGTTGGATCGTATGCTTTTTTAATTTCAAAATATTCTATTGCGCTTGGGTACGCAGCATGGAACTGATCATCAGTTGCATGAGGTTGGTACGGCAGATAATACGCTCCACCAACACGAATCACTTGATCAATCATTTCTCGTGTCCACGTAGCAACATGTGCTCTATCTTTATCTGAAGTACCCTGCTTATAATACACAACAAATGCAAAACTTTCTTTTCGTGCCCAAGCAAGCTTAGCACCTGTATCAGGAAGTGCATGACGAATAGAAACATTAATAACATTAACATTATTATCAGTAAATACTTTTTTCATCATAGGCACCCATTCATCAAAGCGCTCTACGGGAACAAAATATTCTTGGAGCACATAACTACTTTCTTTTCTACTTTCTGGTTCAAGTTCAGCTACATCATAGCTGGCTTCATAGTTACGTGTGTGAACTGGCTGATCCCCACGATAAAGGAGCGGATCTATAATATGCTCCCTAATCCATCTCCCTTGTGGCCATTCACTCATGATCACCCATGCACCACGTTCTTTCCAGTAATCTTGACGTCGTGGAATAAGTCGATCTATTGTTGTTGGTGTTTTATCTGTTTCTACCCAACTAACCGCACGAACATGTTCAAACTCCGGCGGATACATATCTCCATTATGAAATATAACATTAGGATCATTACGAATTGTAGTTTTGAAATAATCATAATACTCACCTGTCTTCATAAGTACCGGAGATCTTTCAACATTAACATTATCAGAAAGCGAAAGTGTTACATCAGTAATTACCCCTATTCCACCCATACCTCCAATAGCACTATAAAAAATATCCGCATGATCATTTGGAGTTGCATGTACAATACTTCCATCAGCAAGCACAATGGTAAAACCTTTAACACTAAGAATGATTGGACCAAGTCCGATATATCTACCATGAACATTAACTGAGAGCGACCCTCCAACTGTGAAGTTGCTATAGGTCTGCATTATTTTTACAGAAAGATTATAGGGATCTATATGATCTTGTATGTCTCTCCATCTAATGCCTGCCTGTACTGTTATCTCTTTCGTTGTTGTTGAGAATGAAAGGATTTTATTAAATGACCGCATGTCAATCTGAACAGCCCTCTCACTTGCTGTTTGACCTCCCATACTATTTCTTCCACCACCAACTGAAACATGATCATACTCTTTGACTGCTTTTACGATCTCTTCAATTGTATGAGGAACAATTATCCCTTTAACAGTAACAGGATACAGTTCCGTAACATCGGTGACAATGCTAGATGTTGTATTATTCTTCTCTCTTGCTTCTTTACTTGGAATAGGATTGCCACGAGTAGCAACTATGACATACAAAAAAGAAACTATACCAACAACAAAAATAGTTACTAGAAATCCTATAATTATCTTAGCTGGTGTTACGTTCTTATTAAAGGACTTCCACAGCTCACCTTTTCCTGTAAATTTTTTATGAGAAGATTTCATACTAAACAATCTACTGTTTAAGTTCAATTCTTTTTACAGAACAATAGAGTGCAATAATAACAAGTACAGTAATACCGATATGTGGTCCATTTAATAAAATGTTCTCAATAATTGGTTGCCCTGTAGCAAAACCGTTAACAATAAAGAACGTAGCATCAAGTGAATAATATCCTCCGATTAACATCAGCCATTTTGTTGTCCATTTGTAACCACCAAGTAATGCAGCTAAACCTAAGATACCTGAGATACCATGCGTAATATCATCAAGGAGTGAGATTTTA
This sequence comes from Minisyncoccota bacterium, assembly GCA_043736905.1. Classification (GTDB taxonomy): domain Bacteria; phylum Patescibacteriota; class Minisyncoccia; order Phycocordibacterales; family UBA5272; genus UBA11704. The sequence goes on from JAYTBQ010000044.1 coordinate 5,764, forward strand.
AAAAGACCAAACATTAACCACTCAAAAGGAATATCCGTCGGTGTAAGCACTCCGGGGAAACGTTCAATGGTAACAATGCCAATAAAAAGTGCTGTTAAGAATACTGCTATATATTTTGATACTTTCATATGTAGAAGCATAGCAAAGGATACCTAAAAACACTACTAAGTTATTCTTTTTGATATACTCCATATCATATGCTACAAATATGCAACAAATCATAAGAAATATTTTTATAAAAGGAGTTACCGTAATTTTTGGAACTATTTCCATTGTTATCATACTCGGTTATTCTTATACATTGTACAAAGAATACGTACACCCTTTTACAATACCTCCATCTCTTAAAAGTATAGTGGTTGATGGTGAGACAATGACATATCTTACCTACGGAGACCCGACACATCAGCCAATCATTCTTCTTCATGGCACCGGAGCAAATGCATTTATTTGGGAGAAAAATTCCCAATTTTTAGCAGAACAAGGATACTACGTTATTGCTCTTGATATTCCGCCTTTTGGTTGGACATCAATACCAAAAAATCAAGACTACAGAAAGGAAGCACAAGCGGCTAGAATTATAAAACTTATGACACAACTTACTATTGTTAGCCCAATTATTGTTGGACATAGTTTTAATTCAAAAATTGCACTTCAAATAGCTTCATCATACCCGTCAAAAAAACTTATTTTTATTGCACCAGTACTAGACTATGAAATAAAAAAAGATAAAGGGGTAGGGTTTATTGGCAACCTTTTTTCAGTGTCATTATTACGTGATCCTCTTCTTTCTTTATTTGTGAACAACACTTTGCTTGCACAAAAAATACTTCTATCATTTATGTACAAAAAAGATGCTGATATTTCTTCACAACTTGCTATGACTGTTCTCCCTTTTAATAAAAAAGGAGTAAATCATGCTTACGGTGAATGGTTCCAAGAATTCTTTGATGAAACCAGTCTTGTACGTGATGACCTTACACTACAAACTATCAAAATTCCTGTACGTGTACTGTGGGGCGATAAGGATACCATTGCGCCAATAAGTAACTGGGCGAAGTTACAATTACTTTCTAAAGATGCTACAGTCACCACACTAGAAGGAGTTGGACATATGCCACATCTTGAAGGGCGTGATTTATTTAATACAAATCTACTTCAGGTACTTGAAAAATAATTTCTACTTTCTTAGCTAAGTCTATTACTGATACTGGATATAACTTGGCTGTGGCTGTAAATCAAGAATTTCTTCGGTAGTTAACATGCGCGTACTAGGCTTACGAAGGTCATTTTTATAAAATAGTTTTATTCCACTGAACTGAACAGGCTCATCATAGATGACATGTTCATAGGTTGCCTTTTTTAGCTGAGGACTTCCCCAACCGTCCATTTCTATAATGACTTGTACTTCAGGAAGTGGTTGTATGTTTTTATAATTAGTCACCATGGCTTCTGTAAATCTATGCACAATTAGAATTTTTGGTGGAAGATTATTCTCTTTAACGATATCAGCTAGGATTTTTGCGGCTTGATTAATCTCAACTGCGTCTAGTGTACCAATATAATCTCCTGGCTTTTTCTTTTCTTTCATAGCAAATTCTGGATCAAGTCCAAGATGGACTTCCGGCATCATAAGATACTTTTTCAGTGCTAACACTTCCGCCTCCACTGTGCTATGACCAAATTGAATATCTAAAAAAACAATTCCATTTATTTTTTTAGCAAGCGCTATAGCTTTATCGATTTCACTATCTGGCATACGAGCCAAGTAATCACCATCTTTGCCTTTATCTGCTTGAGCAACAGCTGCAATATAATGAATTGCAGGAATAACAGGAGTACTAGGGTCAGCTTTTTCCCAACGTACCACTTCACCTTTTAATTTTGGCAACAATTCCTCCTCTTTATACTCCCCCAAGACACCCATCCTCGTTGAATAAAAATTACCATAGTATGCAACAATCCGATTAAATGGTAGCAGTGCTCCATAATGAGGATACACTGACTTAACTGGCCAAAGTGCACTTGAGGTAGCGGGGATTAATAATGTTGAAGTAGACGACGAAGCGTGGACTCGTAGTGGTGGAAGATTTGCCAGTTGAAGCATTTTTTTATCATAGAGAACTGTGTCTAGCTTAGGAATTAACACAGTTGTTGTTGCGCTAGCAAGATCCATATCGTCAGATCCAGCTTTATAAACTCTTTTTGAAATATCGTTTTCCGTATATATATTCCAACCAAACACCGACACAGTACACAAGAAAAAAAGGAGAAAGAAGGTACGTGCTGTTGAAATTTTTGAAAAGGAATTATGGCGACTCATAATAAATTACTTCTAACTATAGCATGTTTATCGTTTTTTTTTGGTAGTTATAAGCACTGTTTGCATGACTCTACTGTTTTTTCTTCTACGCTAGAACATTTTTCTGTGAATACCATTGTTTTCAATTATCTTCCTTATGTGACAGCCAGAATATACTTAAGAACAACACTATTACGAATAGGTTTTAGATCGAAAGAATTCTCCGCTGCTCTGCTTCAGTCCGTAATAGTATTTATGAATTATGAATGAAGATATAAAAAATTGTTTCTCCCATAATCTATCGTCTAATCTGTCACGTAAAATATAGATGGGAAATAATTTCTGAGAGTGTCCCCATAACACTAAAAAGTCCATAAAAAGCAACTGATGATTTTGATCTCTTCTCTTTTTTGTTAAAAGGAAACCGCCACGACGTGGCGGTTTGAATGGATCAAAGCTACTTCATTTCTTTGAAAAGCTTGTTTCCTTCACTATATCCCCCTAGGGCTTTCAAGCCCTCTGGGATAAGTTCAGGCAAGCATCTGTTTTGGCTGTTTCTAACTGCAGAAGACAACCCTTCGACAAACTCGTCACTAAGCTCTGTCTCCGCAACAACTTCACCACCCTCTCTACTCCACTCGATAAAGTCGCAATCTTTGCACGCATGAATACGCACGTTCAATATCTGTTCAGGGAGCGTGACTTGCAGCCGAAACCGTGGCCCCCATTGCGTGCTCACTTTGACGATTGTCGCTTTTGGCACAGAGGCCTCCTTTCATGTTGTTGATATAGACGAAGGCCTGCGAAAGTTCATGACTTCCATCGAAAGGATGAGTGGGTAGCGCTTGGAGAATTTCCCACACCCGTTTGTATCCATCAACCTCGTGCTGGTGCATATCGGTAAGAGCAAGCGGGAGCTCATCAATCGTGGCGATGGTGTGTACCGGAGCACCAATTGATTCACCATACGAACGAACGTAGTTCACCGCCTTATACTCGTCGCTATCCATGTAGTCGTCACCGTCTCGCGTAATGCCACAGCCACAGTCACAGAAGTGAGCAAGGTTATAGCCATGAGAGATGAGAACAGCTTGCACTAACTTCATGTTGCGCTCTGCGAGGGCAAATTGAAGCATGGCGTCATGGATGTGAGCCATGATGGGGTCTTGGTAACGGTGGAAGATGTTGCCGTCGCCATCGTCACGGATCTGGAGTGCGCTGTAGGCAAAAGTCGCCCCGTAAGAACTATTACCAAAGAGTCCGAGCTCAAGCCGATTGACGCCTTCCAGAATGACGAGAATCACCGCTGGACGAACCGTGTTGTGATCAATCATCGCAGTGAAGAGGTCGTGAATGAGTCTTGCTTCGACTTTTGGGTAAGCACTCACAACCTGCACCACATCATGCTTTGACATGGGGCGGAAGAAGTGGTTGCCGTCGTTTAGTGCACACATGATGCTGACCTTTCTTGGTCTGTTGAAAAGAACTGGCATTTGCGAGGATTACTCCTCACACATATCCATACAAATAATGACTTATGGGGATATGTGTAAGGATAATTATAACCTTGATTTCTTCACTTCTTGAAAAGCTTGCATGCTTGCTAGGTTGCCACGTTTACTTAATGACTTTACTCGAGATAGGATAGCTCTCATTGCATCTTTTGTTATATCTTCAACAAAAGAAAAATCATATGCCATGATATTTGTATCGAACGGAATTTCACCAAGAATTTTGTTCTGATAGTTTTTGACAAATGAATCATAAAACTCATTCTTGGTTGGCTTGTTAATAATGGCATAATAAGGAATCATTGTCTTCCTGCAAATATCGTTAATCTGTTCAAAAACTTTCACACTATTTCTGTGTGGTTCCACTACACCAATGACAGCATCAATTCCACTATAGAGTCCGTAGTTAATCATGTCAGCTCCAGCAACGCTGTCTACCACTACCCAATTATCTTTTTCATCAAGTAATCCAAGATAATATTTAAGAGGACCAGAAAGACCGTGAGCACACTTATCACTAAAGAGAACATCTGGTGATCCTAACCCGACATTTACAAGAGATACTGTGCTTGAAACATTGACGCTAATTGATTGTGTGTATGCATCAGATGGTGAAAGAGTAAAAGTTGGGAGCTTTCTTTCTGCTTCTGTAATGATTCTTGACCATTGCTTATCTTCTGCTAACCCAACCTCTTCCATGAAAGCCTTGTCTGTCTTGTGCATAAGAATTGTCGTCTCCGGATCAAGCCCTAAGTTACTCGTAAGGTCCATATTGTGATCAGCATCAATAGCTAAGACAGTAGAACCCATGTCTTCTAGGGTTTTTACTGCAAGCCATGATACGGAGCTTTTTCCACTCCCTCCTTTTCCGACAAATGCTATTTTCATATAACGCAATATAGTTGCATTTATATACTACCGCAGATTAATAATTATTGCAATAGAGTTGCGTTAATGATATACTAATGCAACTATGAAATCTAAAGATACTGCTTCATTTGAAGAACTATTGCATGAACATGGATATAGAATTACTCCAGCAAGGATGGCGCTCCTTACATTTCTAAGTCATTCAAAGAAACCCCTCACCGCTAGTGATATCCAAAAAGAAATGACTCATAAAATGGACAAGGTGACTCTATATCGAGCTCTCGAAGATTTTGCAAAATCAAAGATTATAACAAAAGTTAACCTTCAAGACAGTGCTACATATTATGAATTCCTTCACAATGATCACCATCATCATCACATTGTGTGTGAGAACTGTGGGAGAATAGAAGATATTAAGCACTGCAAACAAACAAATCTTCAAAAAGAAGCTCTTAGGTCCTCAAAGAATTTCTCTATTATTAATTCCCATTCCCTTGAATTCTTTGGGTTATGTAAAGCCTGTAATAAAAAATAATATTGGTATACTTATAACATCTTAGTTTCTAGAATCTAATGCAACTAATTTGTAGAATACATCTTTAGGGAACTGCCAGTCAATACACTTCCTTGGTCTACCATTTAATGAGTC
>JAYTBQ010000045.1:0-10894 GCA_043736905.1 Minisyncoccota bacterium
CGGCCAACGGCCGCGCCCTTTCGCCTCAAAAATAGAGACCTTCTCAAAACGACATATATTTGCTATACTGTCTAGTATCATGGCATCAAAAACATATCTACACGGCAAAAATCCACTTCAAGAAGCAATTCTTTTTTCTAAACGAAAAGGTGTTTCTCCTATTGAACAATTATTTCTTACTAAGACATCTGTGGCAGATCCAGAAATAATGAGCATCGTTCAGAGTAATAAGCTTCCGTATACTGTCATTACTTCTTCTGAGATTGAAAGCATGGTAGGGAAAAGTGCGGTTCATCAAGGTATTGTTGCATCTCTTAATGATAAAACACTGTATACATCATTTGATGAAGCGCTGGTACTTGCTGGAAAAAAAGAACGACCTGTATTTGTCATTCTTGATGAACTTCAAGATCCACATAATGTAGGAGCGATTATTCGCAGTGCGTGTGCATTTGGAGCTACTGCTGTTCTTATTCCAGAGCATGAACAGACACAGATTACTGGCACTGTTATCAAGTCATCAGCGGGCATGGTCTTTGCTGTTCCAATTGTACGAATTGGTAATATCAATACTGTACTTTTGAAACTTAAAGAAAAAGGATTTTGGATATATGGGCTTACAGGAAATGGAGATACCTCACTCACTGCGGTGTCATTTGATAGTCCTTCAGTTGTAGTCATTGGAAGTGAGGGGTATGGAATTCACAAAAAAACACTTGAGCATTGTGATTTTAAGATCTCTATTCCTATTGACCCATTATGTGAATCACTGAACGCTTCAAACGCAGTTGCTGTAACGTTGTATGAATGGAAGAAGCAAAATTAAGGTTTCTTTCGTGTGGTAATTTTCTACAATTCCAATTCGGTGTTGTCCATAGTTTGCTAACGTAATAAAAATGCTAGAATGCATTCATGGCTAAACGATTCCTTCGGCATTTTTCTAATGATATTGGTATTGATCTTGGAACAGCAAACACCCTTGTGTATCTTCGTGGAAGAGGAATCGTCATCAATGAACCTTCTGTTGTCGCACTCAACACCAAGACAAGTCGTGTTGTTGCTGTCGGGTTAGAAGCTAAGAATATGATGGGAAGAACACCAGCACATATTCGTATTGTACGACCTCTTGTTGATGGGGTCATTTCTGATTATGAAGTAACAGAAGAGATGCTTAGCTACCTCATCAACAAGGCTAATGATGTTGATAGAAAAGTTTTTCGTCCTCGTGTTGTGATTGGTATCCCAGTAGGAATTACTAATGTTGAAATGCGCGCGGTGTATGATGCAGCTAAGTCAGCTGGAGCAAGTAGTGTCTATATTGTAGAAGAGCCAATGGCCGCAGCAATTGGTGTTCATATGCCGATTCATGAGCCTATTGGAAGTATGATCGTCGATATTGGTGGAGGGACCACAGACATTGCGGTTATTGCTCTATCTGGAGTTGTTCGTGCGAAGAGTCTTAAAGTTGCTGGTGATAAATTGACGGGCGATATCATCAATTACATGCGTGATGAGTTCAAGATGTTGATTGGAGAAAAAACAGGAGAACATATCAAGATGACTATAGGGTCAGCGCTCCCAGATGAAGAAGGGATGGAAATGAGTGTCAAAGGACGTGACCTTGTTACCGGTCTCCCACGTGAAGCGGTGATTACAGACGTTGATATTCGAGAAGCGATGTACTCGTCCATTGCTCAGCTCGTTGATGTTATTCGTGAAGTGCTTGAGACAACACCTCCTGAAGTCTTGTCAGATATTATGCAAAAAGGAATCACTGTTGCAGGAGGCGGTGCCCTTATCAGGAATCTTCCACAGCTTCTTGAGATGCAACTTAAGGTTCCTATTACTGTTGCGGATGATCCACTCACTGCAGTTGCACGAGGAACAGGAATAATCTTAGAGGATATTGAACTCTACAAAGATGTATTAATAGAAAATACCGATGACATATCTTTCAGGTAAATCAAAAAAAAGAAAACAGTATTGGGTATACGGTGTCTACGTTGTGCTATTTTTGGCAGTGGTCCTCATGTGGTCCGTAATTAAAAAAGGGTCATATACATTCTTTGAGCCGGCAGTGCTTGGTATTGGGAATGCTGGACAGTCCTTTTCTGTGTTTCCAGAATTTTTTCATACCTATGTCGTCTCACACAAGAGTCTTGTTGCACGAGAGAAAGATCTTGAAATGGAAATTGAACGTCTAGAAAATCAGGTCGCAGAAAAAGATTTTTTACTCAGACAGTACTCCTTGTACCAAGAGGTTGCTTCTTCGAGTAAAATACATGAGAAACGTCCAATAGTTGCATACCCAATAATGAAGGATCGTACCAGTCTTTACTCGACAATACTATTATCAAAAGGGTTCAGTGAAGGAATCGAAGTGGGTGATATCGTGTATGTGCGAGGTAACCAAGCAGTGTGTTCAATTAAAGATGTGTATGCATCATCCTCTTTATGTCTTCTGTATACATCATCAGGCGTCGCAACTGAAGGTGTAACATCTTCTTCGTCAATTACATTATCACTTATTGGAAGAGGTGGGTACTATTTAGCCGATATTGTGCGGGATACTCCAGTTACTGTTGGTGAAAAAGTACTACTCAGAAGCAATCAGGAAATTATTCTCGGTACAGTTAAACAAGTTGCTAATAATAATCAAGATACGTCATGGCATGTGTTTGTCGAAGGTGCCTATAATCCAATAAAGTCATCGATATTTTATGTACAACCGTAAAAATAAATATATTACAAAGTCTTTACTGATATGGCTTGCGCTTGGACTAGCTTTTCTTTTAGACATCACTTTTAGTGTTGTAACATTCCCAATTCTTGTCATGATTGTTTGTGGTATAGTAGTAACATATGAATGTATTTCGCCGTTTATTAAATCATCGCGTTAGACGTTCCTCATTGTTTGAAATCGACCCTGAAGATGTTTTTATTGATTCACAGAATCTTTCTCTGCTTAATGTCGATCAGATGCAGGGGCAGCTTGAAAGACCTCTTGGTAAAAACGTTTTTTATATAACAATTGCACTCTCCTTTTTTCTTATTCTTGGTTTTTCCTATCGCCTGTTTGCAATGCAAGTTACGCAAGGTGATGTGTATAAAGAAAAAGCTGACAATAACCGTCTCAAGAAGTTACCACTTTTTGCTCTACGAGGGACTATTTCAGACAGAAATGGCGAACTACTTGCATGGAATTCAATCTACGATGTGAGTACATCAACAGAGCTAAAAAAAGTAACAGATGATATTCCTAATCGTATCTATACAGCTGATAAAGGGTTTGCACATATCTTAGGCTATGTAAGTTATCCTAAGAAAGATCAGATGGGGGTTTTTTGGCAAGATGAATATCTTGGTAAAGATGGTGTCGAAAAGCAGTACCAAACTGAGCTTGCTGGGGCAAAGGGTGAAAGAATTATAGAAGTAACAGCACTTCACGAGATAGAGTCACAAAACGTTGTTGTGTATCCAACTCATGGAGAGAATCTTTTGCTTACTATTGATAAAGGTGTTCAGGCGAAGCTATACGAGCGAATGGATTCACTCGCTCGCAAGGTTGGATTTACTGGAGGTGCTGGTGTTATCATGGATGTACGAACTGGTGAAATTCTAGCCCTCACTAACTACCCTGAATACAACAACAATATTATTACTAATGCAGTTACGAAAGAGGAAAGGAATCAAGTTACTGAAGATCTCCTAGATAAGCGCGGCAAATTTATCAATCGAACGGTAGGCGGGCTTTTTACTCCAGGGTCAACAGTGAAGCCTTTTTTTGCATATGCAGCACTTGCTGAAAATATTATTACCCCTGAGCAGAATATTTATAGTTCAGGACAGTTGGTTATCAAAAATAAATATGATGGACCAGACACTATTTTTAAAGACTGGAAAGCTCATGGGTATGTTGACATGCGAAGTGCAATCGCAGAATCATCTGATGAATATTTTTATCAGATAGGGGGAGGGTATAAGGATCAGAAAGGACTAGGTATTGCGAGACTTAATCAGTATGCAAAAAAATTTGGTTTTGCTTCCACGACTGGTATTGATTTGCCTGGGGAAGATTTTGGCCTTGTCCCATCGCCAGAGTGGAAGAAAAAAGTCTTCAATGAAGATTGGTTGTTAGGAAATACATATCATTCATCAATTGGGCAATATGGTTTTCAGGTGACGCCTCTTGAGCTTGTTCGTGGTGTTGCCGCGCTTGCTAATGGTGGCTACTTAGTTCAGCCACATGTTTTATTACGCTCTGTTACAGCAAGTACATCGATTAATCTTGATCATAATAAATTACAAGTAATTCAAGAAGGAATGCGCCTTGCTGTTGAGGGTAAGAAGGGAACAGGAAAAGGTTTGGATATTCGTGGGGTTACTGTTGCGGCAAAATCTGGTACAGCAGAGCTAGGCGTTAGTAAGCAGTTAGTGAACTCATGGATAAGTGGGTACTTCCCATATGAGAATCCTAAGTATGCATTCGTGGTAATTATGGAAAAGGGAGACAGACATAATCCGTTCGGTGCGGTGTTCGCGATGCGAGAAACCTTAGAGTGGATGAGGGACAACACTGACTATACCAAGTAGAACACCGAGGCAAAAATGAACGACTTGCTCGTTCTTTTGTAAAAATATTCTTCACTTTGCACCCAAGTACACCTCATCTCATTTTTGCCTCGGCTGACGTTAACTGGTGTAGTCTGAGATTACTACAAGTGAAATTTTTTGACGGCCATATTCAGATGTCTGACCGCGATGATGAAAGTCTCGTGGTTTGTTTTTTACAATACTTACAATATTTGTCAATATAACGAATGACGCTTGTTTGTGGTATAATGCTTCACACAATAAATTATGGAATATTTAACACTTGAAAAGAAAACACTATTAGAAAATGAGCTGAAGACGCTTATGACGGTTCGTCGCAAGGAAATTGCTGATGCACTTGAATATGCGAAGTCCCTTGGTGACCTCTCAGAAAATGCTGAGTACCATCAGGCTCGTGAGGATCAGGCAAACTGTGAGGATCGTATTGTTCATATCGAACAAATTTTGAAGAATGCCGTCATCATGGATGACTCACATACATCAAGTACGGTTACTGTTGGATCAACGGTGACTGTTCTTAAGAAAGGTGATAAAGAGGAGAGGACATTCGCAGTAGTTGGAAGTGAAGAGGCAGATCCAGTATCAGGTAAAATTTCAAATGAGTCGCCACTTGGTGAAGTTCTCCTTGGTAAGAAGAAAGGGGATAATGTTACCGTCTTTGCACCAAAGGGTCATATTGAATATACGATTGTTTCAGTTGCGTAGTTTGTATTGCATTCCCACGATTGGATTCAGCTTGAGAAGAATGCTGGCACTTGAGATTCTAAGATATATAAAATTAAAAACCACACCTTCATCACATGAATAGGGTGTGGTTTTGACTTTTTGGCTTTGTGGCCTAGGAAGCCACTGGCCACATTTTATATCGCTGTTGTTTACATCACTGAATATATATGGTAGTGTCCATTCTGGGTGCAACATTTGCTGTAAACAAACATGGAGTCCTGAAATGACTGAAAAGACCATCTTGTATGAGCAGTTACCATTATCTGATTTCGGTCTGCCGAATTGGCTCACCGGTAAACAGGAGCCATCCACCATTGTTGGCTCGGTAGAGGTTCTGGAAAAAATTTCTTCACTTGTAATCGTTTATCTTGTTGAGGGAAAAATTCACGGAAAAGAAGAAATCAATTCTTATTCACTGGTCTGTTTTCTTAATAAGCTTTTCCATAATGGAATTCAAATTGACCTAACACTTGAATCAATAAGTAGTCAGGTGCCTGGTAGTCAACAGCTACGAGACCTGCTCATTTCTTGGTGTGCGAACTGTGTTGCTCTCAAGAGGAATGATCCTGTATCCTTGGATGCTGATAAGGCTCTTACTGAGCTAAAAAGTCGACTTCGTGCGGCCTAGAATGACGTACAGGTCCCCAAAATGCCCCTTTCGAGGGGTATTTTCTATTACTGAGCCTTTCTTTTGTGAATAGTCTTGATAGTTTATGTAGAAAAGAGTAGGATTTTATATGAGTCCTGCTGGTCAGGAATATTCAACTCTTGAAAGGGTGTATACCATGCTTGATTTTACTGAAAAAATGTTTGAGCTTCATATGCAGGCGTCATCGACTGCAAGGGATGAGAGACTGCAGTATCTTTCTGTGGATTCATTTTTTTTGGCACTCCTTTCGTCATCAGATGTTTGTGAAGCGTTCAAAAAATGGGGGGGGGTTGACCTCGATACGTTTCGAAGAATGCTCAAAAATAGAATTGGGTTGGAAAAGAAAATAAGCTTTATTAAAAAAGCTCGTCGTCCACCAAGGTCGCTCTCATTTGAGGAAATGTTGCTTCGAGCAACTGCTTGGAAAGTGAGCTCCCTCGAAGGGCTTACATTACTAGATGGTTCTGTTATTCCAGACGCTCGATATAACATTACTGAAATTGATTTTCTGAGGTCAATCTGGGTAGATGTGTTTCGAATGAAAATACAAGATCCATCATCACATCAGGAATGTTTGCCGATAGTGCACCTTTTACTAATATCAGGGGCGAGGGTCCAAAAGGTGCATCAGTATTTTTCACTGCAGAATATGCTTGAGATTGCAGAAGTGTAGTATGGATTAGTTGGTTTTGATTGAAGTGGCGTCGCTAGACGCCACTTTTTGTTTACTTTTCTCTCTAAAATAGAGAGTTTTTTGTATTATCCACAAATTACTGGTAGCTTTACTACAAAGTGGGGTATAATGGGTGTCAGTGGGGCGAAGTGGGAGATTCGCAACACTTATACAGATATGCTTATCGGAAAGTACACACACGACCTCGATCCAAAAAAAAGACTTACACTGCCTTCAAAATGGCGTGCAGATCTTGGCAAAAAGGTTGTTGTTACTAACGGTCTAGATAATTCACTATTTGTTTTCCCAATTAAAGAGTGGGAGATTGTTGCACAGAAATTGTCGCAATCTGGATTTGGCAATCATGATAGTCGTAGTTTCAATAGATTTATCTTAGGTAATGCCTTCGAGACTGATGTTGATTCTGCAGGACGAATCGTGATACCAGACACTCTTAAAGAGTTTGCCCATCTTGAAGGGAAGGTTGTGCTTGCAGGAATGTACTCACGCCTTGAACTCTGGGATGAAAAAGCATGGGAATCAAATATCGCAAAAGTAAATGGTGAAGCAGACGCACTTGCTTCTAAGCTTAACGACCTAGGGGTCCTGTAATTCTCCCTCAACCATTTTTCTGATTAACGTCATTATTTATCTTTATGCATATCCCTGTACTTTTACACGAATCAATAGAAGGTTTGCAACTTAAGCCAGGGGGTACCTATGTTGACTGTACAACCAACCGTGCAGGGCACAGCATCGAAATTGCAAAAGTAATCGGTGAAGATGGTGTTCTTATTTGTATTGACCTAGATCAAGACGCTCTCACAGAAGCACGTGAGGTACTCGAAAAGGTTAAGAAGTCACCTAAGATTCATTATATTCACTCGAACTTTCGTCATATTGCTTCAATTCTTAGCGACCTAAAGATTGAACATGTTGATGGCATTTTAGCTGACCTTGGCCTTTCTTCACAAGAACTCGATGATTCTAAGAGGGGGTTCTCATTTAGATTTGATGAACCACTTCTTATGACCTTTGAGTCCAAGCCAGATGAAGGTGTTACGACTGCATATGACATCGTTAACTTTTGGAGCGAATCAACCATTGCCGATATCCTTTTTGGTTTTTCTGATGAGACATATTCTCGCAGAATTGCACATGCAATCATTACCAAGAGAGCAGAGTCACCAATTGCAACAACATTTCAACTTCTCGATATTATTGCCTCTGCAGTTCCTGCAATGTATAGACATCGCAAGACGCACTTTGCTACAAAGACATTCCAAGCACTTCGTATGGCAACCAACGATGAGCTTGGAAGTATTAATGACCTTTTGGAAGCACTGCCAAATGTTCTCGCTTCCAACGGCCGTGCATGTATTATTACTTTTCATAGTACCGAAGACAGAATAGTGAAGCATGGTATGCGCGCACATGAAGATACGTTACGAATGATATCAAGAAAGGCAATCATTCCGACAAATGAAGAATTAAAAGAGAATCCACGGTCACGAAGTGCTCAGTTACGCACAGTAGAAAGAATTTAGAGAATTATGAACTTACAATATATATACAAAAATTTTTATGAGAAGGCTGTGCACACAATGTTTGGCGTGTTGTGTATTCTTGCTCTTACCTACTGTGTGATTCTTCTTTCTCTTGTTTTTTCTGTTATTGAGCGAAAGCAAAATACTATTGCAAGTCGAGATCTTTCCTCTGAGTTAAGTTCTTTAGAAACAAAATATGGCAATATTGTTGCATCTATCTCCGAAAAAGATTTAGATACTGCTGGCTTTACTCGTGTCGATGGAGCTACATTTGCAGTGAGAAAGGATGACATAGCAAGTTATACGGTGCTCTATGCACAATAGTAAGCATGCCGCTCTATCAAATGACCAAGAGATGCGATCGAAGGATCGTATCGATGTAGTTATTTTTATTTGGCTCTTCGTTGCTCACGTTATTATCGGGAGAGCTTTTTATGTTCAAGTTATTAAGCATAATTATTATGTAGCAATTGCAGATAAACAATATGTTTCTAAGATACCGGTTAATTTTGATCGTGGCAATATTTATTTTTCTCGCTATAAAGGAACTCCAGTACCAGCTGCACAGCTCAGAACTACCTATAGAATTGCAGTTGATCCAACCCAGGTAACCAACGCAAAAAAAATTCTCACGCAATTACAGGAAGTGATTACTATTGATGAGCAGGATTTTCTCGCAAAAGCGACGAAAGCAAATGATCCTTATGAAGAAATTGCTAAGGATATTTCGCAAGAAGATATTATTCTTCTTAGAAAGTATAATATGAAAGGGGTGACATTTGTAAAAGATAATAAACGATCGTATCCTCAGGATGAAATTGGAGCTAAGGTAGTAGGTTTTGTTGGAAGTGATGGTGTGCATGTTCGTGGGCAGTATGGGCTGGAGCGCTATTATGACGATGTTCTTACTCGTCGCAGTAGTGACACTACTGTTAACTTCTTCGCTGAGCTATTCACAGATATTAAGAAAACAATAGTGTCTAACACAGATAAGCAAGAGGGTGATGTTATGCTTACTATTGATGCAGAAGCCGAACGTGTACTTCATCAAGTGTTGGTAGAGACTAAGGAGACATGGAAGTCAGACACTATTGGTGGAATCATTATGGATCCAAAGACAGGGAGAATCATAGCAATGGATAGCCTGCCAACCTATAACCCTAATGAATTTACGCAAGTAAAGGATTCCAACAGTTTTACTAATCAAAATGTTTCTGGGGTGTATGAAATGGGAAGTATTATTAAACCTATCACTATGGCGTCTGCTATTGATGCTGGTGTTATTGATGTTGATACAACAACCTATAACGATACTGGTTTTCGAGACCTTAACGGATATAAGGTGCGCAACTTCGACAGCAAGCCTCGTGGACCAGGAACTAGTATGCAGACAATTCTGGATAAGTCACTCAACATGGGTATTGTTTTTTTGGTTGAACAGCTAGGCACGAAAAGACTTCAAACGTATTTCAAAAAATTTGGCATCGGTCTTGAGACGGGAATAGATCTTCCAACAGAAGCGGGAGGACTTACGGATAACTTAGATAGTAATGTACTTGTTGATAGCGCAACCGCAGGCTTCGGACAAGGAATTGCTATCACTCCTATACAGACAATTCGTGCTCTCGCTGCTCTTGGTAATGGAGGTAAGCTTGTCTCTCCTCATGTTGTCGACAGTATTGTGTACCAGAATGGTGATGTAAAGAAAATGGATTTTGGTGACGGTGATCAAGTCATTAGCCCGGTTGCTAGTGAGACAATATCGCGTATGCTTGTGCATGTTGTTGATACTGCACTTAAGAATGGTGACTATAAGATGGATCATTATGCAATTGCTGCCAAGACAGGAACAGCACAAATGGTAAAGCCAGGGGGTGGATACTATGAGGATAGGTATCTTCACTCATTCTTTGGATACTTCCCTGCGTATGACCCTAAATATATTATTTTCTTGTTCCATACCTACCCTAAGGGTGCAGAGTATGCGTCCGCTACATTGACTGACCCATTCTTTAAGTTAGTGAAGTTCTTGATCAGTTATTATGAGGTGCCACCGGATAGATAAGGACAAGTTGTAGGTGGTAGGTGGTAGGTGGTAGTGATGGGTTATGCTTGGCACAAAGATAAAAAAAGGCCGTCGCTTGCGCGACGGCTCTGTGATTCCACCCTCATCCTTCGATGACTCGAGTCACCATCAGAGGAAGTGTGTCCACTCTGTTTCTCGTACGCTCGTGTATTTTAACAATTACTTGAGAAACTACATCTATTTCCTGTTGAGTTGGTTCAGTCCCACCACCTGCTGCGAATTCAAGAATCAGTTGAGCTAGGTCACTTGGACTATTTCCGAAATTCACTGCAGTTAGATGTGTAGTAAACATACATCCAAAGAAAATAGAAGTCATTTGGAATGAAACAGTGCTTGTTGCTTCAATACCAACCACTCCATGGTGTTGCTGAGTGACGGTGAGTACTTTTTTGGTTTTGGCCACAAGTAATCCTTCCAAAGTTGTTTTGAAAATAAGAACAAAAAATAATTCCACAGCTCTTTAGACGATACCATAATATTCAACAAAAGTCAATATAACAAACTGGTAAATTCCCTACCGAAATGCAATCGCTTTCTTCTTTGATAAATGAGGAACTTTCGTAATGATACCACTTTCAAGCGACACCTCGTAAGCGCTT
>JAYTBQ010000046.1:0-3723 GCA_043736905.1 Minisyncoccota bacterium
TTCTGTCTCTATGCTTTTGTTTAAGGTGTGTAAAAGATGCTCTTTTTTGCATTGGATTTCATACTAATACAATTGCAATTCAAAAGAGAATTTTCATCTTATAGTGATTCTTAAACAATAGGAAGCTTGATTAGTAGTAACTACACAGTGCCTGAGAAGATACTTCTCTCCTAAATTGCCGTTACAGCGTTTTCGATAGCAATAACCCCAGAGAGGATTTTTTCAAGGGCATCATCTCGTAGCGTCTTAAGACCGTTGTCATCTGCCAACTGTTGTAACTGAGACATGGAAGCGCCTTCGACAATCGCAGAACGAAGGGTGGTATCAAATTCAATCACCTCGAAAAGACCAATTCTTCCAAGGAAGCCCCTTCCCTCACAGACATTACATCCAACGCCACGATAAAAACGATACCCATCTGACGTAATACCAAAGTATGCCAAATATTCCTGTGAAGGGACATACTCTTCCTTACACGACTCACAATTCCTCTTAACAAGACGTGTTGCAATAACACCATTTAAGGCATAGGCAATCATACTCTTTTCGATTTTCATATCAATCAGTCGAGCGATGGTTCCAATACTTGAGTTCGCATGAATCGTTGAAAAAACAATACGGCCAACAAGGGCGGCACGCACGGCATACTCAGCAGTCTCGGCATCTCGTATCTCTCCAATCATAATAATATCTGGGTCCTGTCTCAGAATTGATTTCATTCCAGAGGCATACGTAAGCCCCTTGTCTGGATTCATTTGAATTTGTCGAACTTTATCAAAGCGAAATTCTACAGGATCTTCAAGGGTAATTGCATTCTTATCGAAGTCCATCACTTCATTAAGCACGGAATAGAGTGCTGAAGTTTTACCAGAACCAACAGGCCCTGTCACAAGAAACATGCCGTTATTTTTCTTGATAATCTTACGCACTATTTGAAGCGTAGAAGGGCTCATGCCTAAGTTTTCAAGATCAAGAATATGTGTTACGGAATTTGCGATACGAAATACTGCAGCATCCCCATAAATTGTTGGAAACACTGATATTCTAATATCAAGAATAAGCGGAGAACTCTCATGTGTTAGCTGATTCTCTTGCATAAAATTGAAAGAGAAATGACCATCCTGAGGGACGTATGTCTGTGTCGTATCAAGCTCTGAAAGAATCTTAAGATGGGACATTAACTGCTCATGATACGTCATCGAAAAGTCAGAATAGTCCATGAGCGATCCATCGACTCTAAAACGAATCTTTAGTAACCCCATCCCAGGGTCGATGTGAACGTCTGATGCTCTTTTATTAAGAGCATCAGAAAAGATTTGTCGTGCAAATGCAGGAATATCAGGTAATTGTCCGTTCTCCATATCAGATAAGTATACACCTACTCTGTTCTTCTTATCTGTGCAAAAGTAAAAGCACGACGCCGTAGGCGTCGCGCTTTTACTGTATATTATTCAGCTTTCTTTGCTGACTTCTTCTTTGGAGCTGGCTTTTCTTTCTTAGCAGTCTTGTCAGCTAACTTAACGTTAGAAGCATGAATAGACATCGCAATTGAAATGATGCCGCCCTTCTCCCCTGCCTTAGCTGGACGAGTGTGCTTCTTCACCATGTTGAGCCCTTCAATAACAACACGATTCTCCTCGCGAAGAACGCGTGTTACAACAGATGACTTTCCTTTGTCTTTTCCTGCAATCACTATTATTTTATCTCCTTTTTTTACGTGCATATATGTGTTATTAAAATTTGTATGTAGTTGCTAATAGCTAATGGCTACCAGCTAGTAGCTGCTAAATAATTTCTGGTGCAAGTGATGCAATTTTCTTATAGCCATCAATACCAGTAAGTGAAAGCTCTCGAGGAATTGGTCCAAAGACACGTCCTGCCTTAGGTTCCTTCTTGTTCTTATCAACAATAACAACTGCGTTATCATCAAAAGAAATATATGACCCATCCTCACGACGAACCTGCTTGGTTGTACGCACAACAACAGCGTAGACAACATCCTTCTTTTTAGTTTGCTTTCGAGGCTCAGCAACTTTAACAGAAAGCACTACCATATCTCCAATAGAAGCATAGCGACGCTTACTTCCTCCAAGAATCTTGAATACTCTCCCGCGCTTTCCGCCTGAGTTATCCGTGATTATTACATTTGTTCCTGCTTGTATCATAGTGGTTCTGTTAAATAATGCTTACTAAATTACTTTTTACCGATTACAGTAAAATGCTTATCCTTCGAAAGTGGACGACACTCCTCGATAACGATCATGTCCCCTACCTTGTACTCATTCATTTCATCGTGAGCTTTGTAATGCTTGTCGATTTTGTAGTACTTACCGTACTTCTTGTGAGCTACGTAACGGTTAACGTTAACGACAACAGTCTTGTCCATCTTGTCAGATACGACAATTCCTGTGAGCTTCTTTCGTGTAATTGTTGGTGTTGTTGTTTTCATAAATAAATTGATTATCGTGCAACGATGCGTGTCTTAACAGGAAGTTTACACCCTGCTTTACGGAGCGCCTCACGTGCAACTGTCTCATCAACGCCATCGATTTCAAAAAGAACTCTTCCCGGACGAACCTCAAACACATATCGGTCTGGATCTCCTTTACCTTTACCCATAGGAACTTCAGCTGCTTTCTGCGTTACTGGACGGTCAGGGAAAATACGAATCCATACCTTTGCTGTCTTACCCGCAGATCGCTGCATAGCACGACGAGCTGCTTCAATCTGATTAGCTGCCACACGTGAAGGAGTCTCAGCCTTAAGACCAAATGATCCGAACGCAACAGTTGTACCTCGTGACTCAGGACGTGCAAGCTTAGCCTCAGAGAGACGAGCAGTTTGCCATTTTCGGTGTTTTACTTTCTTTGGGAATAACATACGTTTTTAATTAATTACTTAGTTTCTTTTTTATCAAACTTCATACCTCGATATATCCATACCTTGATACCGATAACACCGTAGGTCATATTTGCACGTTCACGAGCAAAGTCAATATCAGCACGAAGTGTCTGAAGAGGAATTCCACCACGTTTAATCTGTTCACGTCGTGCCATTTCAGCTCCACCAAGGCGTCCTGATACCTGAATACGAGCCCCCTGTACTTCACGATTAGCCATTACCTTCTCAACAGTTGTCTTAAGAACACGTCGGAAAGGAAGACGCTTTTCAATTCCTTCTACGATCATCGCTGCAACAATTGCAGCATCAGCTTCAGGATTTGAAACTTCAACTATATCAAGTTTAACATCTTGAGGAGTAATAATCTTGAGACGTCGCATCTCCTTTCTAAGCGCAATGCGCAACTTTTCGATACCATCTCCACCACGGCCGATGATCATACCTGGGCGTGATGTGTGTATCATGATACGGTACTGTTTCTCACTTCTCTCCATTTCGATAACAGAAAGATACATCCCCTTAAGGCGCTTTGTCAGCCAAGCACGTACGAGAACATCAGCACGAAGATGATCTACGTAATGAGCAGTATTCTTGCCGAACCATCGTGACTTCCAGTCGCGAATGATTCCAAGTCTATGTGAATATGGGTGTACTACGTGTGTCATATAATTATTGTGCTGTTACCTTAGCTGGCTTAACAACAACTGGTGCTAGTTCGATAATAACCTTACTTGTATGCTTATGAATTGGAAATGCTCGCCCCATAGCTCGAGGCATCCATCGCTTGATAACAACTCCCTTATCAACACGAGCAGACTTAAC
>JAYTBQ010000047.1:0-10638 GCA_043736905.1 Minisyncoccota bacterium
ATTCTGTCTCTATGCTTTTGTTTAAGGTGTGTAAAAGATGCTCTTTTTTGCATTGGATTTCATACTAATACAATTGCAATTCAAAAGAGAATTTTCATCCGTATTTGCTCGGAACTCTTCGCCCGCGAGGCAGCGGTCACTCTTTTCGATGGTATCGTTCATGATCTTTTCCTTCAGATTTTACGATGTAAAAGAATTGAAACTACATAAAATAAACAATTTTATTATAACATATTAATATTTAAAAGTCAAGTTGAAAAAATGATCATTAAACTCTATACGTATTTCGCATCTTTTGAAATAGTTTGTCAATTATGGTATACTGCATCAATTATCATGTTGGACATGTTGTTTCTTAGTAATTGCCTTTCTATAAACTATCACCTACAACCTAATTAGTCTTATGTCAAAAAAAATTGAGAAAAATAAGAAAATTGAACATATAGAAAAAATCATCGTCAAAGGTGCACGAACTCACAACCTTAAGAATATTACCGTTGAGATGCCTCGCCATAAGATGATTGTATTCACTGGTCTCTCTGGATCCGGGAAGTCTTCTCTTGCATTTGACACAATCTTTGCAGAAGGGCAACGACGATATGTAGAGTCTCTTTCTGCATATGCCAGACAGTTCCTTACACAACTTCAGAAGCCTGATGTTGATGAAATTGTTGGATTGTCTCCTGCGATCTCAATTGATCAGAAATCTGCTGGGCGTAACCCTCGTTCAACTGTTGCTACTATTACAGAGATCTACGACTATCTCCGAGTGCTCTATGCTCGTGTTGGTAAGCCATACTGTGTGGAATGTGGTTCCAAGATACAGAAATTAACGAATGAAGAAATCATGCACTTCATCTTAGATAAGGTAAAGGGTGTTGATTATACGTCAATCAAGACCGAAATGCTCGGGGTTGAATTTTCTCATGCAGAAGTACACATCTTATCTCCACTTGTGCGTGGGCGAAAAGGAGAATACTACCAGATGCTCTATGACATGCTTGGGAAGGGGTATACAGAAGCGGTGGTTGATGGTGAACGTAAAAGTCTTCGTGAACAGATAGTTCTTTCGAAGAATAAGAAACACGAGATTTCTGTTGTCGTTGATTCTATTGCTCTTGATGAACTGCGTACCAAGCAGACAGAGAAAGATGCACTCACGCGATTGGCAGAAGCAATTGAACGAGCGCTTGAAGAGTCAGGAGGGCTTCTTGAGGTGGAAATTCTTGGAGAGAAGACCATCATGAGTAACAAGTTCTCCTGTGCATCATGTGGGTTCTCATTTCCAGAAATTGAACCTCGTCTCTTTTCATTCAACTCCCCGTACGGAGCATGTCCAACCTGTAATGGTCTTGGTACAAAGTACTTTGGTGGGCTAGATGAATGTGAAGACTGTAACGGTAAACGACTACGACCTGAAGCACTACACGTATATCTTGACGATGTAGAAAAAATTAACATCGTCGATATCGTTGCGCTTTCAATTAAGGATGCACAAGAATATTTTGCGCGTATTCCGCTCAGTAAGAAGGAACAAGAAATTGCTTCTGTTGTTATCAAAGAGATCCAATCACGCTTGGTCTTTATGCTTGATGTTGGTCTTGATTACTTGGCACTTAATCGTAAGGCTGACACGCTCTCTGGTGGAGAAGCGCAGCGTATTAGACTCGCTTCCCAGTTAGGGAGTCAGCTTGTAGGAGCTCTCTATGTTCTTGATGAACCGACCATTGGCCTTCATCAACGTGACAATGACCGTCTCATTAAAACACTGACTCACCTCCGAGATATTGGTAATACGATTATTATCGTTGAACATGATGAAGATACTATCTTTGCATCGGACTACCTTGTTGATATCGGTCCTAAGGCAGGCGTTCATGGTGGTGAAGTTGTGGTTGCAGGATACCTTGATGAGTTACTTACTGCACCTAAGAATAAGTCAGGCAGTCTTACCCTTGCGTACCTTCGTGGTGAAAAGAGTATTCCAGTACCAGTGCGACGTCAGACGGATAAGGGAACACTTCGGGTGACGGGAGGAAATGTATTTAATATAAAAAATTTATCCGCAAATGTTCCACTCGGTAAAATGAATGTTATTACTGGCGTATCTGGGTCTGGAAAGAGCTCCTTCATGTATGAGATATTGTACAAGAACTTACTTGCACGATTGGAACGTCGTCATAGGACAGTGAAGATTTTTAACTGTGAGACGTTCACTGGCACTGAATATGTCTCTCGAGTGGTGATGATAGATCAGTCTGCTATTGGTCGTACCCCAAGGTCAAACCCTGCTACGTACACTGGAGCATGGACGCACGTTCGTGATCTTTTTGCTGAATCTGAGGAGGCGCGTATACGAGGGTGGAAGCCGTCACGTTTTTCTTTTAATGTGAAAGGTGGTCGTTGTGAAGCATGTCAGGGTAATGGTGAGATTGCAGTTGAGATGCACTTCCTCCCAACAGTCTATGTGGAATGTGATGTATGTCTTGGTAAGCGCTTCATGAAGGAGACGCTAGAAGTGAAATGGAAAGGGAAGAGTATCTATGATGTGCTTCGTATGACGGTTGAAGAGGCTCTTACTTTCTTCTACGATATTCCAGCAATCCACGATCGTATTAAGACACTCAATGATGTAGGACTGTCATATCTTGAACTTGGACAGTCAGCAACAACACTTTCTGGTGGAGAAGCGCAGCGTGTAAAGATTTCTTCTGAGCTCTATCGACCTCATGTGGAGAAGACTATTTACCTTCTTGACGAGCCATCAATTGGACTTCACTATGAAGACATTGCAAAGTTACTTGAGATTCTTAACCGACTCGTTGATAAAGGTAATACCGTTGTTCTTATTGAACATAATCTTGATATTGTAAAGTGTGCTGACCATGTTATCGACATTGGTCCAGAAGGAGGTATTGGGGGTGGTAAGGTTGTGGCAACGGGTACACCAGAACAGGTGGCAAGTAATGAGAAGAGTTATACAGGGCAGTATCTTAAGAAGGTGTTGAAGAAAGGGAAGGAATAATCTGTGGTAATAATTGGGAACAATGTTTGACTTTTGGAAGATGTTGTTGCATAATGCACATTGACGTGTTGTTTCGAAACGCTAACCATGTGGAGTAAATATGAAAGAACTTTTGGTGGGACTCTGCCTCTTGTCGTGTCTTGGCATATCCTCTGCTTGTCAGGGTAATGCTGAGGATATGCAGAAATGTGCTGATTACAAAAAAGTTGTGATACAAGAATTCACGCAGATGTTAAAGTCATGCCGTGAGCCTGTGAGAAGGAGTGGTCTTGCAAAAAGTGTTGCGCAATATCTGCCGGGTGTTGAGGTTGGTAGTAAGGAGTGGACGTCGCTCATTCAAGATATCGGCACACTTAAGAATCTGTGCAAGATTACTCCGTATGAAAAGAAAATATAATGAAAGATCATTATGGTCAGAAAGAGCTCCTTCGGGAGCTCTTTTGTTATGTCAGGCCAAAGTAAAGTTAGCGAGTACTCTATTGTTACAGATAAAGAATCTAACAAAACTATACAATAGAAATGAAAAAAGCCGCAACGTATGCGACTTCTTGTGCCTGCAGCTTTCGCAGACGATTAAGTTTTGGGTAGGATGCCTGACATTCTCAGGAACACCTTCAGATCTTCGCAGTGAAGCGAAACCTGCACCTTTTCACTTGTTATCAGGACCACAAACGTTGTTTGATGTCCACGGGCGATATTGACCAGCGTGTCCTGATGGACCTCCGCAATAATTTTGATATGCTCATTGGTCATGAGGACTGTTCCGTCCTCTCTTCGCACCATGTTCAATCGGCCATAGGTTCCGTCTTTGCGAAACCTCACAGCTCCAGTCCTCTTTGGGAAAGTAAGTGTCGCCGTGCCTGGCTTTCTCAACTTTGCGATGAGTGGATGTCGTGCCATTGCGAGAAAATTCGCCATGACGCTGTTGCCCTCTTGCGGAGCAACTACCAGTTTTTCTTGTTGGTCTTGAAGCATAGATCTCTCCTATTTTCTAATGTACTTTGTACCAGGCATGTCTACTTTTTATGAGCAAACTTTTCTGGCTCCTTTTTACCTTTTCGTTTTTGGTTTGAATAAGGCAAGATTATATTGTACAATAGAATGAATGAAAAAGCAAGACCTTGTCCACTGTATGCTGCCAGATACCCCAGGGGTATATTTTTTTCGTGACGGTGAAGGAAATATTCTGTATATAGGAAAGGCAACATCACTTAAGGATAGAGTGAGAAGTTACTTCAGTCCTGACCTCATGGAGACCAGAGGTCTTCGCCTGGTTTCGATGGTGACACTTGCTCATACGGTTACCCATCAGGGGACAGAGAGCGTGCTTGAAGCATTGTTGCTTGAAAGTAGTTTTATCAAGAAACATGATCCACCGTATAACGTCAAAGAAAAAGATAACAAAAGTTTTACCTGCGTGGTCATTACCAAGGAAGTATTCCCGAGAGTCCTTACTATGAGAATACGAGATTATGAGAAAAGATTTACCAAGAAAGATGCTCTTGCTGTCTACGGTCCTTTTGCTTCACTTTCTCAGTTACGTGAGGCAATGAAGATAATACGAAGGATGTTTCCCTACTGTGACACTTGTGAAATTGGGTCTAGTAAACCGTGCTTCAATGCTCAGATTAAGCTCTGCCCAGGTGTCTGTATAGGACAGATATCAGAGACAGAGTATGGAAAAAACATTGCAAATATAAGGAAGCTCTTCGAGGGTAAAAAGACAGAAATTAAGAAGTCTCTCGAGAAAGATATGAAGGAATATACTAAGAGACAGTTGTTTGAAAAGGCTGCAAAAGCAAGGAATACTATCTTTGCACTGGATCATATTAAAGATATTAGTCTTATAAAGGAAGATGTTGTTGTGGCTTTTAAGGACAAGAACTTTAGAATTGAAGCATACGATGTTGCTCATATTTCAGGCACTTCCAGAGTGGGAGTAATGGTGGTTATTGAAGATGGTGAAAAAGAAAAAGATCAGTACAGAAAATTTAAGTTAGAGGAATATATAAATGATGACTATGAAGGTCTACGACAAATTCTTACTAGGCGCTTAACACATACAGAATGGCGGTACCCCGACCTTATTGTTATTGATGGCGGGCAGGCGCATAAGCAAATCGCGGAGAAGATTCTCGCCTCATGCAGCCTATCTATCCCATGTGTCTCCGTGGTAAAAGATGAGCGCCATAAACCAAAAGACATTCTTGGGGATAAAGTACATGTGGATTACCATAAAAAGGATATACTTTTAGCAAACGCAGAAGCACATCGATTTGCTATCGGATATCATAAGACCTTACGAAATAAGCTCGTCTAAGGTGTGCTTAGTACCCCTCGTCAATAGTAACTATTGACACCAAAGTGAAAGACAAAAATAATGGCTTTTAAGAAAGTACATGTACACTTGATATATTAACAAATGATGTAAATATATAAGAGTTTTGTATGGCTATTCTACAAATAATTAAGAAACGAAATGGAGAGATGGTTCCCTTTGATGGCAATAAGATAGAAAGAGCGGTTAAGAAAGCATTCATCAGTGTAACAAGAGAAGATAAGGCACCTGTCGCTAAGCATATTTCTGAGCTTGTGGCGAAGGAGCTAGAACTTGAAGCAATAACAAGAGAGGGGTATGTACCAACAGTGGAGCATACACAAGACCTTGTAGAAAAGCACATCATGGGGGCTGGTTTTTTTGACGTTGCGAAGGCATACATCATTTATCGCTACGAACGAACAAAAGAACGAGAAGAAGAAAAGATTGAGACTTTGGAAAAGGTAGAAGAAGGTGGGCTCTACATTACCAAGAAAAATGGTAAAAAGGAGAAGTTCAGTCTTGAAAAAGTTAGAAAGTCCGTCATACATGTTATTAGTGGCTATGAAAAAGAGATTAATGTTGAACAGATTGTTGCTCAGATTAAGCTCGAAGTCTACGAGGGGATGCCGACACGAGAAATCAGCAAGGCTCTTGTTATGACGCTTCGTTCTATGATTGAGCAAGACCCGGTCTATTCATATGTTGCTTCTCGTATGATTCTTGCACAGATTAATGAGGACCTTCTTGGGGAATCACTTAACTACAAGAATATCGAAACACAATATAGGGATTCATTTGCTGCAAGTATCAAGAAAGGAGTTGAAAAGGGATTACTTGATACTCGCATGGTCAACTTTGACCTTCCTCGACTGTCACAGGCGCTTGTTCGCTCTCGTGATGAACTGTTCATGTACCTCGGCTCACAGACGGTCTATGAGCGATATCTTGTTCGTGATGTTGAAGGTGATGGAAAGATTATGGAAAACATTCAGAGCTTCTGGATGCGTATTGCGATGGGGATTGCGCTTGCTGAAAAGGAGCTCGATCGAACAACTCGTGCTATCGAATTTTATGAGGTGATGTCAACATTGCGCTTCGTGCCTTCTTCACCGACACTTTTCCACTCTGGAACAAAACATCCTCAGCTTTCATCATGTTACCTTAACACTGTTGGAGACTCCCTTGAGTCAATCTTCAAGGTGTATGCTGACAATGCGCAGCTATCCAAGTGGGCAGGAGGAATAGGAACCAACTGGACTTCCGTAAGAGCCTCCGGTGCCCTTGTGAAGAAGTCAGGTATTAAGTCTAACGGTCTTGTTCCGTTCCTTAAGATTGCCAACGATGTTACTGTTGCAATTAACCGCTCTGGACGCAGACGAGGAGCAACATGTGTCTATATAGAGAACTGGCATTATGATATTGATGAGTTCTTGGAACTTCGTAAGAATACTGGGGATGATCGTCGTCGTACACATGATATGGATACCGCACTCTGGATTTCTGACCTATTTATGAAGCGAGCAGAGACAGACGCTGACTGGACACTGTTCTCTCCAGACGAAGTGCCTGAACTTGCAGAAACGTATGGTGATGTTTTTGAAAAGCACTATGAGCGATATGAGAAGATGGCAAAGGAAGGTACTATAAAAGTGTCTAAGGTGATAAAGGCACGTGATCTTTGGCGTAAGATGGTCACCATGTTGTACGAAACAGGTCACCCTTGGATTACATGGAAGGATCCTTCTAATATTCGCTCACCTCAGGACCACGCAGGTGTTGTCCATAACTCTAACCTTTGTACAGAAATTACGCTTAACAACTCACTCGAAGAGACGGCTGTGTGTAACTTGGGGTCTCTTAACTATCAACGACTCATGCTAAATGGTAAGTTTGATGTCGATGCTGTTGCAGCAACAACCAAGACAGCTATCCGTATGCTCGATAATGTTATTGATGTTAACTTCTACCCAACAGTAGAGGCAGAACGAAGTAACATGAAGCATCGTCCAGTTGGACTTGGCCTCATGGGCTTCCATGACGCACTCTATATGATGGATATTAACTTCGACTCTGAAGAGGCTGTTCTATTTGCTGACGAGTCTATGGAGCTTATTTCGTATCATGCTATTCTTGCATCGTCTGAACTAGCACGTGAACGAGGGACCTACGGAAGTTATAAGGGAAGTAAATGGGATAGAAATATTTTCCCAGTGGATACAATAGCTCTCCTTGAGAAGAGTCGGGGTGTCGAGATTCCTGTTTCAAAGGCAGGTAAGCTCGACTGGACACCTGTGCGCGCATCAGTAAAGCAGTATGGCATGCGTAATTCAAACACAATGGCCATGGCACCAACGGCAACTATTTCTAACATTGTAGGATCTATTCCTTGCATCGAGCCTATCTACAAGAACATCTATGTTAAGTCCAACATGAATGGTGAGTTCATTATTGTGAACCCATACCTCGTCAACGATCTTAAAGCACTTAATCTTTGGGACTTTGAGATGATTGGTCTTCTTAAATATAACGATGGTTCAGTGAAAGATATTCCAGCGGTTCCCGCACGCCTTAAGGATAAGTATAAGGAAGTGTTCCAGATTGATCCATCATGGATTATTAAGTCTGCGGCGCATCGAGGTAAATGGGTTGATCAATCACAGTCACTTAACATTTACTTCGCGGGGACTTCAGGTCGTGAACTTGCTAATATCTACGAGTATGCATGGTCACTTGGTCTTAAGACAACTTACTACCTTCGCTCTCTCGGTGCCTCTCAGGTTGAGAAAAGTACTGTTAATGCATCTGAGTTCGGTTCAACACATAAGCGTGATGCTGGTGCAGATGCTCAAGCAAGCGCGATAGGTTTTTCATCAGGTATTGTAGCATCACAAATGGCGATACCAGATCAAGGAACAGTACAAGTGCTTGTTGAAAAAGAAGTAGTGTCTATTCGTTCTGAGGTAGCACCAATTCCTTCTTTTGTAACAACAACACATACTAAGAAGTCAGAGCAGGCTGTTATGGCACAGAAACCACAACAGAAGTACAAGATTACCGTTATGCCAGAAGCAACCTGTGATGGATGTCAATAATTACAAGAACAATAATTATCACAATAGATAGTCATCCATTGTGGTAGAATAAAGATAACAAAAGAGTTCACGTATCTACTCTTAAAAAACCATACATTTAATTCTTTAAAATAGTAATAAACAAAAGTATATGCCATCAGCACAAATTGTAGACAGTAGAAATAATCCTCCGTTTGGAGAACCAGGACATCGACCAATCATTGATCGTAACGCAGGACGTGTAGATGTTAATCAAAGAAAGATTATTAATGGTGCAGGAGCCGATGTTGTACAGTTGTGGCCAATCAAACATAAATTTGCTTGGGACGCGTACAATGTTGGAAATGCTAATCACTGGCTACCAACTGAGATAAGTATGCAATCGGATATTGAGCAGTGGCGAGCACCAAATATCCTTTCTGATGATGAGCGTCACGCATTTCGTATGGTTCTTGGTTTCTTTACCACAGCAGATTCAATAGCTGCAAATAATCTTGTATTGGCTTTCTATAGACATATCAGTTCTCCCGAGGCTAGACTGTATCTTCTTCGCCAGGCGTATGAAGAAGCTGTGCATACACAGGCATACCAATATATTGTCGAATCGCTTGGTCTAGACGGAACTGAGATTTTCAACATGTATCGTGAAGTAGAGGCAATTTATAATAAGGAAGAATTTATTCTTTCTTTTAATCAAGGTATTTGTGATCCAAATTTTAAAACAGGTACATTTGAAAATGACCAGAAGTTTTTAGAAAACATGTGTGTCTTCTCACTTATCCTTGAAGGTATTTTCTTTTATTCATCGTTTGCTGTCATCTTCGGATTTCAGAGACAAAACAAACTAGTTGGATCAGCTGAGCAAATACAGTACATTATGCGTGATGAGAGTACTCATATGAATTTTGGTATTGATATGATTAATACTATTAAACAGGAACAGTCAGAACTTTGGACTCCTGTATTTGTAGAACGCATAGTTGCTCTTGTAAAGAAAGCTGTCCAGCTTGAATACCAGTATGCAATTGATGTATTTCCAAAAGGGATATTTGGACTTAACGCTGAAGGGTTTAAACAATATATCGAACATATTGCTGACAGAAGACTCGCGCGTGTTGGAATAGAAGCAGTGTATGGATCAGCTAATCCATTTCCCTGGATGTCAGAAGCCGTCGATCTTAATAAGGAGAAGAATTTCTTCGAGACGAGAGTAACTGAATATAAGACAGGCGGAACTCTTTCTTGGTAATTATTTCACAATAAATTACTTCACCTACTTCGTTATGGAGCCTCGCGTGCTCGTCAACGTAGTAGTGCCTACGTCTCCTCGCACGCACTCCATGCCTCGTATCTAAAGCAATTTCTTGCGAAATAAAATAATGTCATCTTTAACTCAAATAGATAAAATTAAGTTAGAAACATTCTTAGAAATGAGAGAAGGTTACGTGTGTGATTTTTGGGATTCTTCTTTTCAGGAATTTATTTTGGAAAGTGTAAAAATAGATATTTATGCTGCAGGGAATGAGAAACATGGCACATCAAAAGCAAATCGCCTAAGATTAATATGGAAAAAAGAAGATGATTCAGTCGTCTCTATATTATTGGGTGATTTAATAGATTATTGGGTTGCAAAACGACCCTATCTAAACAAACCGCTTTCTTCCAAAGAGTATATCTTGCTTGAGGAGTGTAAAAGTATTGTTTTGAAATTAAAAAGGAAATCTGAAATTATTTCCAGTGAGTACACTCTTCAAAGATTACTACTAGACTCTTTATTGGACAAGATATACCCTGAGGAGTCTTTTTGTTTAGACTGGAAGAGTGATGAAGAAATATTTAAACTTGCGATACTAGATCCCGAGACAAAAAAACTGCTTTCAGTTTTTGAGTACTATGTTTCTAGTCCAGTTGTTGTAACTACAAAATCTCTCAGAGAAATTCTTGAGAAATATAAAAAACTTTCTATTGATCCAAGAGTACCATTGTATATTGTTAACGCAACTCAAGGGTCGTCAGGTTTTGCGGTACATAGAATATTATATTCAACTAAAGACTCAAATTCCCCACATTATGTCAAAGTTAAAGAGCTTTTGTCTTTTTCGATTTTAAAAAATAATATAATAGAACTTAGTTTCTAGAATCTAATGCAACTAATTTGTAGAATACATCTTTAGGGAACTGCCAGTCAATACACTTCCTTGGTCTACCATTTAATGAGTCCT
>JAYTBQ010000048.1:0-3678 GCA_043736905.1 Minisyncoccota bacterium
TTTAAATCTCTTTTAGGGTCATATTCCCCGCCAGCTTGCTGCGGAAAGTTTTTGCATTGACCTCGATACCTCGTCAGCTTGCTGCGAGGTAGTTCATTACCTCAAGTTTTTTATGAGAATCAACTTGCTGGAGCCGTTGAGGCGAGGCAGAAGCTCCCGACTTTTTAAACTGTATTCGGTTTATTAAAGTCGCAGTGTCGTTGGCAAACTTTTCAGTAGAAAAGTATTCTGTTTGATTCGATGAAAATCTTAAAATAAAAGATACATACAATATAGAATCTAAATGTATGATTTGCAAGAATTTCTTCTTTTACTTCTTTGTTTCTAATTTATGTGGGTTATGATTCGGACATGTCTTATCAGAGCATCTTTCTGGAATGGTCTTAGTGCCTGTCATCATCAGTTCATCACACTTGGTTCCGTCAACTTTTATATACGTACAACGGTTACCGGTTGGTCGTGTCTTCACAATATGTTTACAATCGGGATAGTTAGAACATGAGTAAAAAACACCGAAGCGTCCCTTACGTTCTTCCATATAGCCATCCTTGCACTTGTTACATGAGACTCCTGTTGAGTTAGCTTTTCGTAGTTCTTCATCTTGTTCTATATATTTACACTTCGGATAGTTGTCACAGGCAATGAACTTACCGTACTTTCCTTCACGTTCCATGAGTTCACCTTTCTCACACTTAGGACATTTCTTGCCAAGCTTCTTCGGTCCTTCCATAACATCACCATCCATCTTTCGAGCACCAACACAATCAGGATAGCGAACACATGAATAGAACTTTCCATTTTTTGCTAGCTTGATAACCATGTTTGCATCACAGAGTGGGCACTGCATTCCCTCAGGTGCGTCGCCCATACTCGTAGCTTTTTCGAGGTCGTCTTTCGATAGCACCTCCTTATGGAAGGGTCCATAAAAATCTTTGAGCGTCTTTAGGTATGTAGCTTCACCTTCGGAGATAAGGTCAAGCTTGTCTTCCATTTCAGCTGTGAACGTGTCACTTATATAGTGTGCAAAATGTTCCTCAAGGAAAGAAATAACAACTTCACCAGTGTCGGTTGGATGAAGAGACTTGTTAACTTTGTCGACATAGCCTCTGGCTTCGATAGTTGAAAGGATTGAGGCGTAGGTTGATGGTCGTCCGATACCACGCTTCTCAAGTTCTTTGATAAGTCCTGCTTCAGTGTAACGATGTGGTGGCTCTGTTTGCTTCTCAATAGATTGTAAGGTTGTGAGGTTGAGTTGGTCACCTTTTGAAAGATCGGGAAGAATAACATCGTCTCCTCGTGCGTCTTGATCAACGGCAAGCCATCCTGGTGAAAGAAGTACAGACCCAGTTACTGAAAAATTTGGAATTGACTGTGTTGTTATATTTGCAATAACTTTACTTCGCTTCATCTTGGCATCTACCATTTGACTTGAGACAGTTCGTTCCCAAATAAGAGAGTACAACCTCTTCTCATCATCAGTTGTTCCGCCATTACGAGTGCCTGCATGTGTTGGACGTACTGCCTCATGGGCTTCTTGAGCGTTCTTAGACTTAGTCTTGTATTGCCTGACCTGTACTTTATCAGCACCGTAATTCTTCTCGATAACACTACAAATTTCTGTCACTGCTTGCGTACTGAGTGTCGTACTATCAGTACGCATGTAGGTGATGAGACCTTTTTCGTACAGCTTCTGTGCAATTCCCATAGTACGTGACGGTGCGTAACCGAGTCGTGACGATGCAGCTTGTTGAAGTGTTGATGTAGTAAAAGGGGCCTTCGGTTGACGTGATACTTCTGTACTTTCAACGTTAACAACTTCCCAGTTGCCGACTCGTCCTTCCTTTACAATACGTTCCGCTTCATCTTTTACCGCTGGTTGTACTTCACACTCAAGTAAGAGGGGGTATGTCTTACTCTCTCTCATTCTGCCGATTGTCTTGAACTCTCCTGCAATGACGAAGTAGGTAACAGGAATGAACGCTCTGATTTCTCGTTCGCGTTCCATGATAATACGAAGTGCTGGTGACTGAACACGGCCCGCAGAAAGACCATAACGAACTTTTTTCCAGATGACGCCAGAGAGGTCATAGCCAACAAGACGGTCGAGCACTCGACGAGCCTCCTGAGCTTCTTTCATCTTCATATCAATCTCTCGTGGATGCTTGAGTGCCTCCTTAATAGCACTCTCGGTGATTTCATGGAAGGTGACACGCTTGGCGCCGTCTAACTGACAGGCGTCTTTTACGTGCCATGCAATTGCCTCTCCTTCACGGTCGGGGTCGGTTGCGAGAATCACCTCGTTTGCTTTCTTTGCGAGTGCTTTAATATCTGCGATTACTTTTTCTTTTCCTGGACTGACTTCATAATGTGGAATGAATCCGCCTTCGATATCAACAGCCTTCTTGTTACTCTTCGGAAGGTCACGTACATGACCAACAGAAGCGCGTACTTCGTACGCGCCGTCTAAATATTTCGCAATTGTTTTTGCCTTCGAAGGACTTTCTACAATAAGTAATTTCATGGAGTAAAAAGAAAAGGGTTGAGAGGGTAGAAATTAGACAACAGAAGTAATTTCTAGTATACACGTTGTGTACTGCCTTGTCCCGCACAATATGAGATATCTATTTTCTACACTCTATCTTCTGTGCTCTTACTCAGATGATACTACACTAATCGTCTCACTTCGCCAAATATTTCTTCTATCGCTCCATTAATCTCAAGTGAAGAAAATGCGGAAAGAAATAGTTCAAATGACATTCCGGATTGTATAAAAAGTGTGTCTTTGTTAAGCGGCTCTCGGAGAAGTTTTAATAGTGCAGCTTCTTCAGGAGAAAAAGAAATTTCGATTTTTTGTTCAGTAGTATTTTCAGAAAGATGAAGTAAGTTGAGAAGGTCGAGCGATGACGCTATAGGGTAAGCACCTTCATGTATAAGTGTGTTGGTACCGGATGATGTTGCCGAGAATATTTCACCAGGCACAGCCCCAATATCTTTACCAAGTTCGAGCGCGAGTCGTGCTGTGATGAGTGTGCCTGACTTCTCTTCAGCTTCAATAACAAGTAGTGCATCAGAGAGTGCAGCCATAATCCGATTCCTCTGCGGAAATGTCCATGGTGCTGCACGGGTAATATCATCAAGTTCAGAAATAAGCGCTCCGCCGTAGGTAACAATATCCTTTGCAAGGTGTCGGTGACTGCTAGGATAGAGCACAGAAGGTGAAAGACCACTTCCTGGAATCGCGATGGTAGTAAGGTTGTTCGTGAGTGCTTCTTTGTGAGCCAGGCCGTCTATACCAAAAGCAAGACCAGAGAGAATAATGACATCATATCCCTTAAGTGATGATACGAGCATCGAAAGTGCCTGCTTGCCGTAAGATGTATGTCTTCGTGACCCAACGACAGTAAGGATGCGAGGTGTTGCCCTTCCGTATTCATCTATCGTTACATCCGGTAGTGTGCCGTGTATGTGAATGGTCTCTGGAACTTTATGAAGTTCAAGTAATCGAGCAAGAAGCGGATGAGATGCAAAATCTTTTTTGTGAACCACTATCATTGCTGGTGTCATATTAAAAGGATACTAAAATTCTGTATAACATAACAAGGGACAGTACTGCAGGTTATAAGATTATGATGTAGTTATCTATAGTATGGAAGAATAAAAAAGTGCGGTCGAAAGGTA
>JAYTBQ010000049.1:0-10333 GCA_043736905.1 Minisyncoccota bacterium
GTTGTTGTTAATCGTTAGAATTTCAAGAAAGTTACTTTTCCTTTAAATTAGGGGAGGATATGCTAGAATGAAATCATGAAAGACGTAACAACCATCTCAATATCTTCGGGGACAATTGTAAGAATTTTATCACTCATCACTCTGTTCTTTGGGCTTTTCTATATTAGTGACTTCGTCGTTGCTCTTCTTGTTTCTGTTGTGCTTGCCTCTGCTGTTGAAATGCCGGTAACAATGATGAAGAAATGGGGAATTCCTAGAACTGTTTCTGTAACAGCTATTTTCCTTACGTTACTTATTCTTGTTGCTGTGATTGTTCTTGTGTTTATTCCGCCACTTGCAAATGACATCGCGCTCTTCTTCAAGAATCTCCCTAAGATTCTTGAGTCGGTTCGAATCTTTGGAAGAGATATGGGATTCAAGGATCTTTCTATTGCAATACAAGATCTCTCACGGGATATTTCCAAAGGGCAGATTTTAAGTATTCTCAAGACCTCATTCTTTGGGTCAAGTGGTTTCTTCGCAACAACAACTGTGGTTGTTAGTGGGATGATTAATCTTGTTTTAACATTTGTACTTGCATTTTACCTTGCTCTTGAAGAGCATGGTGTTCAGAAGTTTTTACGACTCCTCGTGCCTGCTCACCAAGAGGCGTATGTGATTGATCTTTGGTCACGAGCACAGCATAAGATTGGTCTTTGGATGCAAGGACAACTCCTTCTTTCGCTTCTGGTGTCTCTTCTTATCTATATTCCAATGCTTATCTTGGGTATGCCATATGCAACACTTCTTGCCATTCTTGCATTCATTGGAGAACTTATTCCGATGGTTGGTCTCACGATTGCAACTATCCCTGCGCTTTTCATAGCATGGACTCACGGAGGAACATCACTTCTTGGAATTGTTGCTCTTATCTACTTTATTGTTAGTCAGCTTGAGAATCATGTGCTCTATCCTAAAGTGATGAATAAGATGGTTGGTGTTCCTTCTGTTGTTGTCCTTATTTCTATTGTGATTGGTGCGAAACTTGCCGGTATTTGGGGAGTATTACTCGCTGTACCACTTGCGTCAATCTTAATGGAGCTTGCAGAAGATGTACGAAAAAGAAAATCAAATGTCGAGTAAGATTTCAAAAAAGTTTTACATAACGACCACACTTCCATATGTGAATTCAGATCCACATGTTGGTTTTGCTATGGAAATTATTCGTGCGGACGTCATTGCAAGATATAAGCGTCTCACGGGATATGATGTCTTTTTTAATACGGGAACAGATGAACACGGTGCGAAGATTTATGAGAATGCCGTAAAGCAAGGGGTAGATGTACAGGCTTATGTTGATGTCTATGCAGAAAAATTTAAGGACCTAACAAAAGTACTTAACATACATGATGTTCATTTTATTCGAACAACTGATGAGAAGCATATTGCTGCTGCAAAAGAGATGTGGAAGCGCTGCTACGATAACGGATATATTTATAAAAAGAAGTATCAGGCGAAGTACTGTGTTGGATGTGAACTCAACAAGACAGATAGTGAACTTGAGAATGGAAAATGCCCCATCCATCCGAATCGTGAGATAGAGCTCATTGATGAAGAAAACTATTTTTTCAAATGGTCGCAATTTTCTGGAAGGGGACACAAGGACTCTCTCTTAGATTTTTATGATAGACATCCTGATTTTGTTATCCCTGACTTTCGTTTCAATGAGATAAAGGCTTTTGTTGAACGTGGTCTTGAAGACTTTTCTATTTCTCGATTGCAAGAAAAAATGCCATGGGGAATTGCCGTGCCAAAAGGCGCATGTGATGAAGGGGATGACGGTCGACATGTTATGTATGTATGGTTTGATGCATTAACAAGTTATATCTCAACATTAGGGTGGGGGACTGACGAGAAGGACTTCTCATTCTGGAAAGAAGGATCGCCTGTGCAGTATTGTGGTAAAGATAACCTTCGTCAGCAATCCGCAATGTGGCAAGCGATGCTTATGGCGGCTGGGCTACCAAACTCACATCATATTATTATTGACGGATTTATTAATGGTGCAGATGGTCAGAAAATGAGTAAGTCACTCGGTAATGTTATCAATCCATTTGATGTGATTGAATCTTTTAAAGATGTGACAGATTCTCCTGAGGAGGTTCTTCGGTTCGTACTACTTCATGATATTTCTTCATTTGAAGATGGTGGTATGTCACTTGAAACAATTAAGATGAGCTATCAAGCACATCTAGCAAATGGTATTGGCAACCTTACAAACCGCATTATGAAGATGGCATCGACGCATCTAGAGGGTGGTGCTCATCCAGAGGAGCTTGTTTTCCCTGTTGAATATGTACAGGCCATTGAGTCATATGACACCAGGAAGGCAATCGAAGTTGCGATGAAAGAGATGAATGCACTCGATGGGTATATCCAGATTACAGAACCTTTTAAAGTGATTAAGGTGGACCTCGTTACTGGTAAGAATCTCATTGAAGAGATGAGGATGCGTCTCTATACGCTTGCAGGACTGTTGCAGCCATTTATTCCTAAGACGAGCGACGCAATTAAGGTGTGTGTTACTAGTAACACAATGCCAGAGAAGGCTCTGTTTTCTAGGCTTTCTTAATGCTGGGATATGAACCAAAACTCTCAAGGACTCGTCGATATTGGAAGATTGGTGCTTACCTTCGCGAGAGTTAATAGGGTAACCCTCCATGAGGATGGTGTAACCCCTGAGTCAGATACTGACCATACGGTTATGGTCTCGCTCTGTGCTTGCTCTCTCGCGGCTAAGTTATACCCTGCTCTTGATATTGGAAAAATTGCACAGTTTGCTCTCGTTCATGATCTAGTTGAAGTGTATGCAGGGGACACTAATACTTTTAATATTTCACATGAACAAAGAAAAGAAAAAGATGTTCGTGAAGCTTCGGCACTTCTTCGTATTGAAAAAGAATTAGATAGTGTTTATCCCTGGATTACCAAGACTATACGAGAGTATGAATCCCTCACTACAGATGAAGCGCGGTTTGTTAAAGTTGTTGATAAGCTAATGACTAAGCTAACGCACAGAATAAATAATGGCGCATACCTAAAAAATGAAGGTATTTCAAAAGAAGAAACATTGCGTCATTACGGTAGTCAGACGGAAGCTATTGAAGAAAAGTATGGCATGCTATTTCCTGAAATTATCATACTCCTTAAGCAATTAACAGATGACATTATACAAGAGACATATGTAGGAACGGCAGGTGATACAATGGTACATAAATAAATATATATGGATAAGAGTCATTCAAATAAAAATAGCTATGCTTTCATTGACATCCATTCGCATCTTCATGATACGGCGTTTAAAGACGACCGAGAAGAGCTCCTTAAGGAAATGAAGGAGTATGGTCTTGCAACAATCACCGTTGGGACAGATCTTCATGAAAGTGGTAATGCTGTTGCTCTTGCTCATGCGCATGATAATGTGTACGCAACCATAGGGCTACATCCTGCGGATAATGTTACTGAAGAATTTAATCAAGAAGCGTTTACAACACTACTACTTGAGAATAGGAAAATTATTGCAATAGGTGAATGTGGGCTCGACTATCACTATATCGAGAACTTTTTTGAACGAGACATTAAAGAAAAAGGTTTGACGCACAATAAAGATGCTGAGGCTGATAGACAGCAGGGAATTTTTGAAGAGCAGGTGCGATTTGCTTGTGAGCATAACCTTCCGCTCATGCTACACGGTCGGCCGAGTAAAGGAAGCATGGACGCGTATGAAGATATGCTGCACATTTTGGAAAATGCTAAGAAAGAATATGGCACGAAGTTGCGAGGGAATGCCCATTTCTTTGTAGGGAATATTGATATCGCTAAACGCTTTGTTGATATTGGATTCACGATGAGTTTTTCTGGAGTGATTACCTTTACTAAAGATTATGATGATGTGGTGCGGTATCTTCCGATAACGATGATACAGGCAGAAACAGATAGTCCGTACGCGACACCCGCACCTTTTAGAGGTAAGCGTAATAGTCCAATGTATGTGCAGGAAATAGTTGCTAAGATTGCAGTGCTCAGAAATGAGCCCTTTGAAGAGGTGAGGGCGCAGCTTCTTGAGAACGCGAAGAGGATATTTGACTTGACGTTGTAGAGAAAAAGAGTAGGATTGGAGGTGAACAGTTCCGCACTCTAACCCAAGGAGATGTCACATGGACAACCCCAAGTCCTCCTTCAGGGGGAAAATTGGCCGTCGAGGAAACATTAGCTATGTTGGTCGTTCGTCAGAGAACAAAGGATTTACGTTACTTGTGGTAGCTGGCCAAGAATTCTTTGTCCGCAATAATGACCCTGGCCTTAAGAATCTTCGTGTTACTTCCGGTAGCAAACGAATCTTCATGGTTACGGAAGAAATCGTCGCCGGTAGTGCACAGCGTATCTGCGCGATATATCTCGGACGAGAGGAAGAAGTTCGGTTCGTCCTTGATGTTCAAGAGCACATCAGGCGAGAAACTTTGACAGACGAGATTCTGTTGGATGAGCGGCCCGATTACTTTTACAAAACGGAAGTGTAACCTTTTGCGGGCCCAGTAAGACCCTGTTGCAGCGATTGCGACAGGGTCTTCTCTTTTTTGTAATTTAGTGGTATAATGCGCTCCTATGACTGAAATAAATGAAACCATAGTAGATAACCGTGTTTATGAAATCTCTTTCATCTTTGATAACAAACTAGATGAGGAAACGGCGCTTAAAAAAGCTGACGCACTTAAGCAATCTATTGCTACCCTAGGAGGTAGCTTCATTTCAGAAGAAGTTCCGTATATGCGTGAACTTGCTTATGAAATGATTCGCGTTGTTAACAATGTGAACGTTCGTTTTAATGAAGGATACTTCGGATGGATCAAGTTCGAACTTTCTGGAGATAAAGTGAAAGACCTTGAAAAGGGTATTAAGCTTGATGAGGAAGTTGTTCGTTACCTCGTTGTTGCAACTGTTCGTGAGAACACTGTTTACACAAAGCGCGCACCTGTTGTTAAAGCAGAAACGCTTGTTGACAATGAAGACGATGTGAATATTGACACAACAGCAGATGCTGATGTGGCAGTTACTCCTGTCGCTGTAGACGTAGCTTCTGTAGAAGTTGCTACTAGCGAAGTAAAAGAATAGATAGTAAAATAGTAGGATAGTATTGTAGTTGTCTTTTACAATAACCCAACCCTACAACCTATCACTTAACCATTATGTATCTCAACAAAGTATTTTTATTTGGCAATCTTACACGCGATCCAGAACAGAAGTCACTTCCTAATGGCACTGCGGTAACTAATTTTTCTTTAGCAACTAACCGTATCTACAAAGATGCAGCTGGCGCAAAACAAGAACAAGTAGAATATCACAACATTGTAGTATTCGGGCGACAAGCAGAGACAAGTGGACAGTACCTTAAGAAGGGACAAGGTGTTATGATCGAAGGTCGCATATCAACCCGTTCATGGGATGACAAGACAACTGGAGAGAAAAAATACAGAACTGAAATTATTGCAGACGCAGTACAGTTTGGTCCTAAGTCTGCTGGTGCTCCTACAAGCGAAGGGTTCGTGGGGAATCCGAATCCTGTAACGCCAAAGACAGCGTCAACGCCAGACCTCGATACTATCGACTATGGAGATACAAATGTTAACTTAGACGATATACCGTTTTAACAGCTTATCGCTAGTAGCTATTAAGAGCTACAAGCCAAACAATTATGAAAAAACAAGATCACTTCAATCAGAACAACATTAAGTTCATCGACTACAAGGATACAGAAATTCTCGTTAAGTTTTTGAACCCACATGCTCGTATTCTCAATCGCCGCAAGACTGGCCTTACCGCTAAGAATCAGCGTTCACTTGCAAATGCAATCAAGCGTTCTCGCTTCATGGGACTTCTCCCATACGTTGCGCATTAAGCAAGGTGCACGTTGAGGGGATAAAGAAAATACCACAGTTTGACTGTGGTATTTTCTGTTGTATACTTTTTGTATATGCAAGAAGCACCACATAACAATAGAGAGATGGTAGATAAAAGACAAGCATTATTTGAGCGAGATGTGGAAAGATTTACTGTAGAATTTATATCTTCAAGATTACAAGAAATTATATCAAAAACAAGAATACAAGGAGCTCTTATTGCTAGAGGAAACGAGTTAAAAATAGCTGATAAAAATCTTCTATCTGGAGAAGACTTGGAAAATGGTATCAATATAAGGCTTAGAGCACTTACTGTTGAGCAAAGAGTTGAATTTGGAAGAAAAATAAACACGGTATATCTAGATTTAGGTATGGGTGCTGTTACTAGAGTAGATGAAGGTATTACCTTTGATCCTGCTATTGTATTAGAAGCAACTGAGCTGATTATAGAAAATCTTGGCTAAGTAGCTAGACTAGTATAGGTTATATTGGTTGGGGTGCACTAATTATATATGCAATTTAAACAAGAATCGCCGGCAAATAGTAGTTCACCAGAAATAAAAAAAGTGCTTCTTATTAGATGGGGTTATTACAAGACTTTAAAATTCCTGATGTTACTCTCGAACCTAACGCTGAGGCAGATGAAGCTCGGAGAAAAGTTATTCGGGCACAAGAGATATTAATGAATGCAGTAAATATGGGCGGCATGACTGTTGAAAATCTTTCTGGTGTACTTTCTAGTTTTAGTGCTAGTGATCAGAAAAAAATTGAGTGATCAGAAAAAAATTGAAGGTATGATTAGACAATAGGAAACTGTGGTTTTTTTGTTGTAACATCTACATGTTAGTAGTATACTTTTTGTCATGGAACCAAATAAATCATTAGAACAGTCAAACCCTGATCAGATAGTAGATGTCGATCTTAATTTTGTTGAGTCGTCTGCAGAAAGATATTCTCCTGCAAAAGTTCTCGAGAGACTTCAAAAAATAACTGGAGAATTTAAGACAATTAACGGCTTTGTCTATGGCGGGTTGTCTGAAGCAAGAACACATGGCGTAATAAATGATTTTTCTAACGGCCAAGAAGATGCTGCTCTGCTTGAAGTGATCGAGGGGCTTAATTTGGTTCAAAGAACAAAAGTGGCTGAAATTATTGCAAGCATGCGGTTTGATCTTCATGGCGTTGACAAGCCCGCAGTTAATGGAGTAACGACAATAGGAGACGCAGGAGAAGAGCTTGAGCGAACTCTCTTCCCTGGTTTGCCAAGGTATGCTAAAAGAGCTTATTAATCGACATTGTTGTAGATTATATAATTAAAATTATGTTAGAAAGTAATAGTATAAATAATGAAAAGAGGATTTTTGATCAAGAGGTTACTCAAATGGGTCGACAAGAGGAATTGTTTGATATTGAAGATTTATGTCTTAATGTATATGGAATGATCTCCGGAAAATTTTCCATTTTTGTGCAAGAAAATATTTTAAAAAAGTTAACCGAAAGGGGTGTCCCATCTGGTTCAGAAGAATTTTATTTAAGAAAGACTGTTATGCGTTTAAGTACAATTGAGCGGTCTAATCTTTCTGCTATTATTGAAAGCTATCTACACTCCAGTACTGCAAATGGAATGAGCACAAATGATTTTATAAATCTTGTATCTAGTTTTCTTTTCCCTGAAGTTGTGGAATTGTAATAAACTTCACCACATTACATATATTTGTGTCTGCGTGTAATCCACAAAGATACTCTAGTGGAACCACTAAAGAATGGTCTCTAAGGAAATTGGTTTTCAAAAAAAAGTGTAATATCAGTATCTACATGTATAACCTGACAATTGATTAATGATTTATTCTTTCCAGTGTATACTTTAGTGGTACTCATTTATACATAACATATTATGGAATCATTGCTAGATGTCGTTTCTTCAGTTTTAAAATACGTTAGTAGCTCCTCATCTATTTTTAATTTACTTGTGATTGTTGGAATGTGGGTGACGTTCAAAAAAGCTGGTTTCCCCGGATGGGCTGTAATCGTTCCTTTCTATAATCTTTACTGTATGGTAAAGATTGGAGGAAAGTCCTTGGTATTTTTGTTTGGTTTTATATTGACCTTTATCTGGGTTCCTTTTGCTCTTCTTATTCTATATGTAAGTGGCTCCATGAATAGTGTTGTTGCCGAGTTAGCAAAAATGGGAATAGAAGGGTACGGTCTATTATTTATGATTCCCATAATTTTTGTTATCTGGATGATTCCACTACTGATAATGAGTTTCATGCTTAATCATGCCATTGCGAAGGTTTTTGGACATGGTATTGGTGTGTCGATAGGACTTACTTTTATGCCTTTTATATTTTGGCCATACCTTGGATTCGGTTCATCTGTATATGGTAGTCCAACATTGCTCTCTACTGATTCACAGACGTCAAATGTTCCATCACATAATCTTCAAGAGAGTGTCATTCAGCAATCAAGTGCTGATATTACAGCAGTAG
This sequence comes from Minisyncoccota bacterium, assembly GCA_043736905.1. GTDB lineage: Bacteria > Patescibacteriota > Minisyncoccia > Phycocordibacterales > UBA5272 > UBA11704. Next base: position 8,426 of record JAYTBQ010000049.1, read on the forward strand.
AACAGCCTGTAGTTCAACAAATGAATCAGTTGCCTGTTGTTGAGAATTCTGAGCAGTCACGACAAGTAGTTGCAGCGTAACTTTACCTTTGAAAATAGACCTCTTTTGTGGGATTTGTTTTTTACAGTATACTTATCGAATATGAACCCAGAACACAAAAAAGATATTCTAGCAAAGACTGAGATTATCAACAGGTTCGATGATGAGAGTATGTTTGTGCGATTCAGTACACTGTCAAAAGAAAATAAAGAAATGTTAGATCTTGCTCTTAATTCAGAAGGGCTTTCTATTGGACAGATTGAAAATATTATTCGTATGGCTGATGAATAGCAACGTAAAAAAATAGCTGTTCTATTGGCAGATATTCGTATGAGTGTGGATGATAAAAATAAGACACAAGCATGCCAAGACTTAGCTAAGTTGATGGATAGTATTTAGGAAGTTTTTTAAGAAGATAAGTTTACCTTTGGCAAATGTTTGCTTTTTTGGTAGTATGGACATATACAAATCGCAGTAGCTATTTATTATTACAGTAACCAAACATCATTATATTTCTATGTCACAACAAGCATTACATCCAAAAAAAGAACGAACATTCGTCATTCTTAAGCCAGACGCAGTACAGCGTGGGCTTGTAGGTGAAATCATTAAGCGCTTCGAACGTATTGGTCTTAAAATTGTAGGAATGAAGATGAATATGGTTGATGAAAAAACACTCTGGGAACATTACAATAAAGATGACGTATGGTACGAGAAGAAAGGTGTCAGAATTCTTGAGAATAAAAAGTCTCTTGGTCATACTATTGATAAAGAAGCAATCGAATACGGTAAGGATATTATTCGTGCCATGGTGCACTACATGTGCGCTGGTCCGGTTGTGTCACTTGTTATCGAAGGTAACAATGCCCAAGCTGTTGTGAAGCGTCTTGTTGGAGGAACAGAGCCAGCAACGGCTGATACTGGAACCATCCGTGGAGACTTCTCGATCGATTCATACTATCTCTGCGATGTTGATGGAAGTCGAGGTATGCGTAATCTTATTCACTGTACTGATCCAGCAGATGGAGAAGGAGCGTATGATCGTGAAGTTGCACTATGGTTTACAAAAGAGGAACTTCATAACTATCGCCTCGTTACAGAAGCGATGCTGTATGATGTTAATCTTGATGGGATACTAGAATAGTAAATCTTGTAACGGTATATTGTTGTGTCACCGCTAACACTAAGGTCTCATTGTTGAAATCATTTTTAGTTATCCACATAATCCACACAAAGTGAAGTTTACAAAACTTGTATTACGTACATTCATAAACAATAATGACAATAGGTGCTCATGATGACATCATAATAGTAGGCTTAGATTCGTGAGATGTTGCATAGTCGTACGTGACACGAGTCTCACTCATCCTTCTGGCGAGGTGGTGTCACACCATAAGTACCTCCTTTGTAGAAAAAACCTGATGGCAGTCATCGGGTTTTTTCTTTTGTTATTGATGATTACATGTGTTGCTATATGTTTTGTGTCAGAAGTTTCACTAGAGGAGTGAACTACGACGCATCTTTTTTATTCTTGTGAAACATACTAGTATAAGGTACATCTGATATACTTTGGTATATGCTAGCACACAAAACAATATCATCACTAAAATTAGATGCAAAAAATTCATTATCTGGGAAATGGATTTTTGCTGCTGAGATAACATTGCTATTTTTTATAGCGACACTGTTAACACAAATTGTACCGTCACAGTTATTTCTTATCCCTTTTGTTATTGCTCCTATTTTTAAGTATGGATATGCTCTTGTTATGCTGAGGCTTTCACGCGGAGAAAAAATAACATTTGAAATGTTATTTGAAGGATTTTCTAATCGTTTTGGAACTATATTTTTTGCTTACTTGGTAATGAT
>JAYTBQ010000050.1:0-3605 GCA_043736905.1 Minisyncoccota bacterium
GGGGGTGTACTTTGGCATCGATAATAAGAATATGATGTATGTGCTGTATCGAGATCACCTGAGTACTCGTAAACATTCAGGTACCCATGTTGCAAAAACAACTGGCAAAGCTATTCCTTCGCCTTACGCGTTTGGTCTAGTTCCAGCATTCGCCTAAATTTAGGCCGATCTGGTGTTCTTCTTTTTCGTATCTGCGGAAAGAGAACGGGCAATATCACAGCAGAAGTAGAGTGTGAGGTTGCATAGCTTCACATTCGAAAGAAACATGCTATACATTCATTGTTTTCGTTTGTTGTCTATAATGAATAAGAAAACATAGAATCTGCAAATTTGGATGAGCTTCAAGGAAAAGCATTTATTTTTAAGGAGTCGTACTAAAGGATTAAGACTAGGTATTCTCGGCCAAGCCGTGAACTTGCTAGTTCAAGTACGTCGACGAAAAAATAAATAGCTTTGACGTAAAAGGTCGCCAAATTTGCAGATTCTATATGAAGCAAACTATATACAGTAGACTCGTGCATCATACCTTGTTACACGGCGGTTCGACTCCGCCCACCTCCACCAAAATAATAAAAATTCCGTAATGTGAAAACATTAGGGAATTTTTATATATTTTGGTAGGACCCAGAGGAGACCTGAGTGAAGCGAAGGACTCCGTGGGGTAAGGAATGTTATCTAACACTATACATTCAATACTCATTTTCCGTAGGGGGTATTTTTTTATCTTTCGGTGAAGGAATACAGTAACTTTGGTAAGTATCATTGTTGGAGTTATATCAATTTTTGGTTCGGTGAATGCAGTTTTTAAAATTAATTCTTATCGGGAGATGCTTTTAACTTTTCTCACAATTGTTTTTAGTATAATTGCTGTAATAATGACAGTAACACTAATAAATATTAAATTTCCAAAAAAAATAATATTCTCCTCCTTTAACCACTCAATAAATCCAATAATATACTCCGACAGTATCTTTAACTTTTCAAATTCTGGCTCGAAGTGTGCTCGAGTTTCTCCACATCAACTAAAAACCATGACTTACTGTCATGGCTTTTAGCTGACCATGAGGAACGAAAGATGTCCAAGTATTTCTTGAATCCGGGTAATAGCAATTTGACATTATACAAAAAATATGTTTGTATGCACCCAGCCCTTAACTGAGGAGCAAAAAGGCTATGGTTACTAGAAAGAAAAATAAAAGACCTGAACGCAAGTGGACCCCAGAACTCAAGAAACTTGCAGTAAAGACGCTTCACATGTTGCTCGTTTCTGATTTTGCGGGAACGTGCGGAGGATTCCTCAAAAAAGAACAATGAGCAATCTGCACAGAACTAAAAGATGAGGACGGCATTCCTTACTGGTTCTTTTCTCCAACAGGTAAGACCATAGTTCCCTGCCGCATTACCTATCGCCTTGGGACGTTCGGGTACGATATCTGTGAACCGAAAGAGCTAATCGAACGCTTCTCCGTGAACCATCCTTACTCGGAATGTGAACTATACCTTACCGGCGTCATCGATATCGCTGAAGAGTACGCTCGATCCCATATACCGGGATAGACAACCAACCCCTTTGCACCGTGTGTGCGAAGGGGTTTTCTACATTTCTTTTATATCTCTTCTCATTCACACCTACCTTTTCCCTTCCCTGGTATACTTATTATATGCTCTCTATTGCCCTCTACATACTCTCACTTATTCTTGCACTTTCATTTACCACCTTTATATTTTTTATTGCGCAGTTCAAAAAAGATAATAGTATTATTGATATTGCGTACGGACTCGGATTCATCGTAACTGCATATTTACTCATCAGACTATTCCCTGGAGATATACAAATATCACCATATGCAAGCATTCTCTTTATTCTGATTACAATATGGGGTGCTAGGCTTTCTACTCGTATCTATCTCAAGAACAGAAACAAAGGAGAAGACTTTAGGTACGCATTGTGGAGAAAAGAATGGCAAAAAAAAGGCAATGTATATTACCTTGCACGTTCATACCTTCAGATATTTATTCTACAAGGAATTATTATAAGTATTGTCCTTCTCCCTTTTACATTGAGTCTGTCACATCATCTTGTTAGTACTTCAGGAATTCTTTTTGGTCTTTTCCTATGGATTATTGGCTTTTGTTTTGAATCAATTGGTGACAGACAACTTGATCGCTTTATAAAAAACAAAGCACACCATAAAGGAGTGATTATGAAAACAGGACTTTGGAAATACACTCGCCATCCGAACTACTTCGGCGAATCAATGATGTGGTTCGGTATTGCTTCTATTGCCTATGTTGCGACTGGATCCTTTATGGTGTTTATGTCCCCACTTCTTATCACCTATCTCCTTCTCTATGTCTCAGGTGTTCCAATGCTTGAGAAAAAATGGGAAGGCATTCCAGAATGGGAAGTGTACAAGAAAAAAACAAGCGCCTTCTTCCCCCTTCCTCAAAAGAAATAAGCAACAATTATTGCTTTATAGCATTATTTAATGGTAGTATAGAGGTAATAACATCCCTTGGCAGAAAAAGTAAACATCAATAATAATATCCGTGCTTTGAAACTCCGAGTAATTGGCTCTACTGGAGAGAACTTAGGTGTGCTTACAAAAGAAGAGGCACTTACAAAAGCAAAGGCACTTAACCTTGACCTTATCGAAGTATCTCCTCAAGCTGACCCCCCTGTTGCACGTATTGCAGACTACGGAAAGTTCACCTATGAGACTTCTAAGAAGCTTAAGGAAGTTAAGGCAAAATCTCATACAACAGAAACAAAGACAGTACAGATCAGTGTTGCCATCAGTGAGAACGACATCATGATTAAGGCCAAGAAAGCCGCAGAATGGATCAACGAAGGCCACCGTGTGAAGATTGACCTTCAACTCAAAGGACGCACCAAGTACATGGACGAGAAGTTCCTCCGTGAGCGTATGGACCGTATTCTTGCTGTTATTCCTGCAGAATACAAGATAGCAGAACCTCTCAAGAAGATCCCTAAGTCAATGATGGTGGTGATCGAGAAAGCAAAGTAAATCAAAGACTTCTAAGAAAGTAAGAATGACCTACCTCGCAGCAAGCTGACGGGGAATATGACACTAAAAGAGATTTAAGGACAGGACAATCCTTCAAGTCAAGCGGTCTTATTCTCTTACTATCTTTTTAAGGTCTTACTTTGACTTGATACTTAACAATATCCGTGATATAATGGCCCAACTATCGAAAAGACGGTAACTATAACTGGAAATTCTTATGAAGACAAATAAATCATTCCTCAAGCGACTAAAAATAACAAAGAACGGTAAGATTATTGGCCGAAAGCCAGGTCTTAACCACTTTAACGCTAAAGCACCTCGCCGAAAGCAACTTGCTGGTAAGCGTGGTCAGGAATTTGCAATGACAGGAAAGGAAAAGTCACGTTTCCTCCCAGGTCTTCTATAAGAAGCGTTACCGAAATTTATTTATTTAATTAACCAACTATGTCACGAGTAAAACGAAGCAAAATAGCGATGAAGCATCGTCGCAATGTCCTAAAGGCAGCTAAAGGCTACCGATTTGGACGAAGCAAGAAAGAAGTAGAAGCAAAGGTTGCACTTCGTCACGCTGGAGCT
>JAYTBQ010000051.1:0-3572 GCA_043736905.1 Minisyncoccota bacterium
TCTTCTTGCCCGTTGGGGTAAAGAAGCAGAAGCTATTCTTAGTTTTAGTCAAGTTTGTGACCAGGTCTTCGACCGTCTTCATCACAACTTCACTCTTGGCGGTCTTCCAGAAATGGTTGCAAATCGTGTCCGTGGTTTTTATATTGATTGTATTAAGAAAGGGGGTGGCGATTTCCTTAGAGATAGATCCTTCAGAAATAAGGTCAAGCTTGAAGACACAAGCACAAGACGGAGTTTCCTTTGGAAAAGACATTGTGGTCAGGGGTACTTTTGGTTTACTTCCACTGCAAGCCTAGGTATCTCACTTTCTGTTTGCGGCGTGTGTGGAGAAACTAAAGAAATTTGAATTTCATCTATGGCACAATAAAAGTATTCACTGTCAGCAAACGGCACCTACGGGTGTCGTTTTTTTTATTGTGATTACAACTTTCACTTAAAATTAATAGACATGTTAACGGCATTGCTATTTTGTATATGTAGTGTAGAATAAGCGGAGACTTTTTCTTTGCGAGGTGTTTATGAATTTTACTCTGTGGTATGTTCTACTTCCTGCTGTCAATGGCTACATGGTTGGTTCCATAGTTAGAAAAGCATTACCGGGGTGGGCAGGGTATTTGCTCGTCATATTCTTCTGTTTAGGTGCACTTCTTTATTACTTAGAAGGAAAAAAAGAGATTGCTGAAGAAGTGAATTTTCATAAGCTACTTCTAAATGCAGGAATTAAACATGAAAAACGTTACGGGCTCATTGAAGGGTATAAAAGATCAATCACGCTTGTGATTATGAGCGTCACCCTCCTCATCTCTCTTCATAATTATATCTAGAAAGGGGAAATACTTGAATCGGTCGAACTTCACTGCCTTGTATACAATGCAACATTTATTAGTATATGTTGTTGGGTTACGAGGTTCAGGCCTGCTGAGAAGTTAGGAATGAAGGAAAGGACGTTCGTTGGTTGCTCTAGATAGTCTTCTTGTTTGTTATGTTGTATAAAACCATCGCGTGTCGGTGGTTTTGCTTTTTGTGTGATGTGCATGATACTGTATACAGTACGATGATCAAAAAGATTGAAGCAAACAATAGGTATCATGCAGACCACGGATGGTTTTCTAGTTACCATCTTTTTTCCTTTGCTGACTATTATGACCCGGAGAATATGAACTTTGGTTTACTTCGGGTTTTTAATGATGATACTATTGATGGCAATAATGGCTTCGGTAAGCATGGACATAGAGATATGGAAATTATCACTATTGTGCTTGAAGGTGAACTTACTCACGAGGATACGCTTGGCAATAAAAAGACAATAAAAGCAGGGGATGTACAATACATGTCTGCCGGAAGGGGGGTGATGCATTCAGAAATGAACAGTAAAGACGATTCTGTACATCTCTATCAGATATGGCTACAGCCTGCAAAGTTAGGATTAATTCCTCGGTACGCACAAAAGAATTTTTCAAATAGAGAGAAGAATAAGCTTATACCTGTTGCTTCAGGAATAGCAAAGGGAGACGCTATTCTTATACATTCCTACTCCACTGTTTATATTTGCGTTCTTGAAAAGGAAAAGTTTTTTACAACTACTTTGGACGAAGGGAGGAAATTATTTATATATGTTACAACAGGAACACTTGACATCAATGGAGTTTTATTTAAAAAGGGTGATCAGGCAAGAGTTATTGAAGAAAAGCAAGTATGTATACTGGCACAAGAAGAAACTAATTTTATAATAATAGGGATGGAAGGAGTAATTTAGTGAAAGATAGGGTGATAAAATAAATTTTTTACTGCCCCTCTTCAAGTGAGAACAAAGGATAAGACCTTGTTAGAGTTTATCTTCATCATTTATTTGCAAATCTATTTAATTTGTGATATTATACCCAGACTCACTTAGCACTACAGAGACTCGCTTGGCTAGGTAGTAGCAGTATTTTGTTTCTTTTATTTATATAACTTAATTTAGTCCAATATCCTCGTCTTCTACAGTACTGTAGAAGACGGGAGACAAGACCCAACAAAAACATATGGCAGCAGAAAACTTTGATCGCTCAAAACCACACGTAAACGTAGGAACAATTGGTCACGTTGACCACGGAAAGACTACCCTTACAGCAGGAATTCTTAATGTACTGCACCTCATGGATCCTACTATCAAGACAAAAGGTGTTGATGATATTGATAAGGCCCCTGAAGAAAAGGCTCGAGGTATTACTATTTCTCTTTCTCACTCTGAGTACTGGACAAAAGCACGTCACTATGCGCACATTGATGCACCAGGTCACGCTGACTATATCAAGAACATGATCACAGGAGCCGCTCAAATGGACGGTGCTATCCTTGTGGTTGCTGCAACTGATGGTCCTATGCCTCAGACTCGTGAGCACATCCTCCTAGCCAAGCAGGTGGGTGTACCTAAGATGGTGGTATTCCTTAACAAGTGTGATATGGTTGATGATCCAGATATGATCGAACTTGTTGAAGAAGAAATCCGTGAACTCCTTACAAAGCAAGGTTTTGATGGTGTAAACACACCAGTTATTCGTGGTTCAGGTCTTAAGGCCTCAGTTGCTACTGACATCAATGACGAGTGGGCACAGAAGATTGTTGAGCTTATGACTGCACTTGATACTTGGATTCCAGTACCAGAGCGTGATATTGCTAAGCCTTTCCTTATGCCTGTTGAAGATATCTTCACCATCGAAGGACGAGGAACTGTGGTAACAGGACGTATTGAACGTGGAGTTGTTAAGATCAACGAAGAAATCGAAATCGTTGGACTTAAGGACACTGTTAAGACTACAGTAACTGGTATCGAAATGTTCAACAAGTCACTTCCTGAAGGAGTTGCTGGAGATAACGCAGGTATCCTTATCCGTGGTGTCAAGAAAGAAGATATTATGCGTGGACAAGTTCTTGCTAAGGTTGGATCAGTAAAGCCACACACAGACTTTGAATGTGAAGTGTACATCCTTAAGAAAGAAGAAGGTGGACGACACACTCCTTTCCTTAATGGTTACAAGCCACAGTTCTATGTACGTACAACTGACGTTACAGGAGAAGTTACACTTCCAGCAGGAACAGAAATGGTTATGCCAGGAGACACTATTAAGTTTACTGTTAAGCTACTCGCACCAATCGCTCTTGAAGAGCAGGGACGTTTCGCTATCCGTGAAGGAGGCAAGACAGTTGGAGCGGGTGTTGTAACAAAGATTCTCGCATAATTATTCCTATTCGTTTGAATAGACCCCTAAATCACCTTACAAGCATGACAGCAACAGCAACAAAAAAATCTGTGAAAGCGCCGAAAGTACAAGATACTCAGAAGCTACGTATTCGCATCCGCGCATATGAAAGTAAAGTTCTTGATGCTTCAGTTAAGCAGATTATAGACACAGCACGACGTTTTGAGGCTGTAATACTTGGACCAATTCCACTTCCTACAGAAATCAAGCGTTACACTGTTAACCGCGCATCATTTATTTATAAAGATGCTCGTGAACAGTTTGAAATGCGTGTTCATAAGCGCCTCGTTGATATTGTTAACCCTAATGCAAAGCTTATTGAAGCATTGA
>JAYTBQ010000052.1:0-29142 GCA_043736905.1 Minisyncoccota bacterium
GTCGTAATGATACGATAGTGGTATGTCTGCAAAACAAGAGTATAGAAGAACGAGCCACTCAGTATATCTATGCGATTATCATGTAATCCTGACGACCAAATACCGACATCCGGTCATCACACCAGAACTTTGGAAGCATTTGTATGGGAAATTGTTAGAAGTAACACACCACTATCCAACAATCTATGTTAAGGAGGCTAATCATGATAAAGATCATGTGCATCTCCTCATATCTATACCACCGCAAATGTCCGTAGACTCTGTAGTCCGCCTCCTTAAATCAAATACAGCAAAGAATCTGAAAAAAACATTTCCCATACTTAACAAATACTTCTGGGGCACAGACGGTATTTGGTCGGAAGGATATTTTGTCTCCACAGTCGGAGTGGGGCAAGAAATCATTAAACGTTATATTGCAAACCAAGGAGAACTTGATACAGGTCAAAGAGCTACGCTCTTTGACTAAAGCAATGCAAAGCATTGCGTCTAATCCGCTGTGGCGTCAGCCCAGCGTTCTTTAGCCATGAAACTATCTCTTAAAAAATGTATAGCGTCTCTCTTTCTTCTTGCGCCGGTTAGCCTGTTTGCTTGCGGGGCAATGGTTTTTATCGCACCACAGGTGGGTGATTTTTTGCAAATGACTTCTGATATGGATCACTCATCTATTGTTGATTACAACAACGGTAAAGAAGACATGTGGTTCACAATACAAAAACCAGCTGCAATGCAGAGTGGCGCTGTTCTTACCGTTACACCTCTTCCTGCTGATCCAACCACAATTCAAGTAAAGGAAATCACTCAAGATAATTTACCGAACACATACCTAGGAAAACAAATAACCTCTTGGACGATCCTAGAGAATGCTGTCTCAGATATGTGGGAAATTATTTACAAATTCCTCCCAATCATTCTTGTGGTAAGCACTGCGACACTCATCATTTCACTTGGATACATTGTATGGAACACTATCAAAAAAAGACCAAGTTCTGATCGTGTCAAAAAAGTAGTATATATTTCTTCCTCGATAATATTTCTAACAACCATCCCAATAACATTTCTTTTCTTTTTTGGTTTCTCAAGTTCAGTTCTTGGAATAAGCCAAGGCGGAGGTGTTCCAATCCCTGGTATTTCTTTAGGCCTTTCGACCAATATGGACGACAGAGTAACAATCTCTTACAGCACAACAGCTACTGAAGGAATAACAATGCAAATAGTAAGTGCAGAAGATGGTAGAGGTCTCACTAACTACTTAGAGCAAAATGGTCTTCCAAAAACGCCAAATAACGAAGAAACACTTTCTCGTTATGTAAACCAGAAAATGAATTTTGTTATCACACATGTACCCTATGAATCATTCTTAGTAAGTCAAAAGAAATATATTCATATAAACTTTACTAGTCCAAATATATTTTTCCCATTAGCTGTTAACTATGCAAACAGCGAACATAAACATGCAGTTACAATACTTGTTCTTAGGCCAGTACGTGCGAAAAATCTTTCAACAAATTTTTCTGGTACTGATGAAAATAAAAACAAGCACACCGATGACTCAATTAGATATGAAGAAGAAGTTGCACCTCCTAACAAATCAATATCGTATTTTACAGGTAATGATATGGATACAAATATCCCTACCAAGAGCATGGTTTACTTTTATGACAAGAAGAGCAGCTACAACTATGACGTTACAATGGATATAGGAGCAGCCACATCCCTTACAGCAGGGGAGAAAATTATGAATTGGTGGGCACTCTTTACACTATTGCTTCTTGCCTTCATAAAGATTGTTTGGCTATGTACTGATTTTGTTGAGAGACAGTCAAGAAATATAAGAATTCTATTTATTATTTCTCCGTTTGTTTTACCTACAATAGGTATCATCCTATTTTTTGGATTCTTCTTTTTTCGAACATCTATTTTTTAGATAGTATCTTTCCTCGTTACATACAGAGAGTTTTTAAAGGAATAAGAAACCCTGGGCTGATGCCACAGGGTATTGGTTGCGAATAAATTTTGGCTTACTCACTCTTTTTCTTCCCGTGGAATTTCTCGTACTGGTCACGGAGGAACTTGTTAGTCACATTGGTATAGATTTGTGTTGTTGCAATAGAGGCATGTCCTAACATCATCTGTACAGTACGAAGGTCGGCTCCGTTATACAGAAGGTCAGTTGCAAACGAGTGACGTATCACGTGCGGAGTGCACTTCTTGGCAATACCAGCACGCTCTGCATACTTCTGTACAATGCGTTCCACACTTCGTGGGGTAAGTCTGACAGACTCTTCCTTCACCATGCGTGAGTGCGCGCGAGGGGAGTGATCGATAAACATCGCTTCATCAATATCAACACGATTCTTGATATAACTCTTAACAGCAGCATTCGCAGCGCCTGAGATAAACACCACACGAATCTTGCCACCCTTACCACGTATTGATATTTCACCAGAAGAAAAATCTATGTCTCTATCAAGTGAACACAGTTCAGACACACGAAGTCCCGTTGAGAAGAAGAGCTCAAGGATTGCTTTGTCGCGGAAGCCACCAATGGTACTGGTGTCCGGTGAACTAAGAAGGTTATTGAGTTCTTTTTCTGATATGAGGTCAAGCTCTCTGTCAGCAGTTTTTGCAAGCTCGATTCGTTCTGGATCATACCCTTGCACGCCTTGCTTACGAATATATTTAAAGAATGCACGAAGGGCGATGAGGTGATAGTTCTGTGTTTTTTTATCAAGTGTCTCTATTGCTTGCCCTTTCTTAGGAGAGCGTGCTTGGAAGCGATTGAGGAACACCCGATACTCACGCATCATTGGTTCTGTAATCTGTGACGGAAGTTCTACTTTTGCAAAATCAAGAAAGCGTGTCAGATAGTGATCATAGTTGCGTACAGTGAGGGCAGAGCGTCCTTTTTCTATTTCGATGTATTGGAGAAAATCTTGTTTGAGAGTGAAGAGGGACATGGAGGTAAGGGTGGGCACAGAGAATACAGACAACAGACCGCTACGATGACAGACAGTAGAGGAAAGTATACACCTCTATCTTCTGCGCTCTATATTCTACTATGTAGTATATCCCAATGTCGCAAAATAAAAGAACAAAACCCCACATCTGGTGTGATGTAGGGTTGGTTGAGAAATTTAGACCATTCTATCCTTGCAAAGCCTCACGATGTTTTATAAGGCGAGCAGTAAATAATCCCAGCCACGTAATATATTCTCCGTGAGATAGGGAGCATTTTGCAATATTTTTAAGATCTTCAATCTGACTATCTTCTATTTGTCCATTTTTTCTAAAGATGAGACAAGCGAAGAGAAGACCTCTTATTCCTGAAGGAGGATCGTAATCGAGCATTGCATAAAACCCGGCGGTCAAACCATTGTGCCGTTCACGATTCTCCATTTTTGAAACATCAGATGGACACCCTCCTATCAATAAAGACATTTAATACGTGGTAAAACGTAAAACCTTTTCTCTAATCACTTTGTAAGCTTTCACGCTTTTTTCCTCAAATAATCCATAAAAACGAGTAGACAGAACCACTATATACAGCCTACTCTACCTCAGAATTTTGTAAAGCAACAAAAAATGTTCCCAGCATCTTATCTTTATTCGATATTAAGAAAATTAGTAGAATATGATAATTTTGCAACAAGAAAATCTGAATAGTGCAGGGCTTGCAATTTTTTGAAATATGTGATACAATACATTTCATAGTTAATCAATACGCTAATCATATGCTTTCTTCAAGAAAAAAGGCTGTAGCCATCAAAAACGTTCAAATTCACGCAACTGACACAGGATCTCCTGAAGTTCAGGTATCTATTTTGAGTAAAAAAATTGCTGAACTCACAGGACATCTCAAGGTTCATGCAAAGGATAATCACTCACGTCGTGGTCTTATCCAGATGGTGGCAGACCGTAGATCACACCTTAAGTACCTCGAAGGAACTAACAAGAAGCGATATACTGCACTTGTTACCAAGCTCGGACTTAAGTAAGAGAAGGGGAACAGAGCGGCGCCTACGGCGCCGCTCTTCTCTTCTCACCCAACATCCTCTTTTCCTGAAGACTCGTTATCCATAGCGGTAATGTTGCATCGGTGTATACTAACTATAGTTTCTCAATATTTTAATAAATTTGTTTCTCATTTTAAATAACAATAGATGCGTCTGGTTCTTGCTTTTCAAAAATCTGCCATCTGTTATTCACTCACTTCAATATGTCAGTCATCAAACACAGCGACCAGCGTGTCGCAGTATTTATCGATACTCAAAACCTGTATCATAGTGCAAAAAACCTTTATAATACAAAAGTTAACTTCGGATCCATTATGGAAAGCGCTCTTGGAAAACGTAAACTCATCCGCTCTATCGCTTATGTTATTACAACAGAAGCAGGAGACGAGACTCAGTTTTTCGAAGCACTTACTAAGCTCGGCATCGAAACCAAGACAAAAGATCTTCAAATATTTTATGGAGGCGCAAAAAAGGCCGACTGGGACGTTGGTCTTGCCGTAGATGCAATCCGTCTTGCTCCAAAAGTAGATACCATCGTTTTAGCAACAGGGGATGGGGATTTCGTACCTCTTGTAAACTTCCTTAAAGAACACTTCGGTGTTCAAGTTGAAGTTATTTCTTTTGGAAGATCCTCATCGACGAAGCTTCGTGAAGCCTGCGAAGACTTTATCGATATGTGCGATCATCCAGAAAAATATCTCATGGGGTATAGAGCTCAGCGAAGTAGCGGCACAGGCGGTGCAAAAAGAGCCAAGCCTCATACAAAAAAAGTTGTGCGCAAAGAATTCTCAGATGAGGATCTCGGCATCTTCAGTGGCGATACCATCCCTCCTGAAACTAAGATCTAATATTGAAAAGTCATTAGAAGCTTATACTAGCTACTATTCACAGTAATCACACATATTACAATAACATGTGTGATTTTCTGTTACACTAGTACCTATATGCTTCCTAAAGTTGATACGTTCACCCAAAATATCGCAGATGAAATCAGGCGCAAAGAGGCGTCACTTTCCCAGATTGCAGCAGCAACAGAAAAACCAGAGGTACAAGCACCACAGCTTCCTAAGAAAAATATTCCATTTATTTTTATTATTGGGCCGTTCTTCCTTGTATGTTTTCTGCTTCTCGCAGGAGTTGCTTATTTTTTCTTCCCATCATCAAAACAAAGTCTTCCCACTGCCACTATTTCCAGTACAGAAAAAATTACTACAGAAAAAATTACTCAGGAATTAATACTCCTATCCCCAACACTTGCAAAAGAGATAGGGAGATATGTTACAAAAATTGATAAAAAAGACGCTGGATATATTCTTACCATTAATGCATACTCACCAGTCTTTGCATACATGACAAGGAATGAGGAAGCCTACATTCAAGAACTTGCTCGATTATTCCCTGAAATTATACCTCCTCAAGGAACATCGACCTTATCGAAGGTTGCTTCAGAAAAAAAAGAAATTCCAGTACCCACTTCACAAGTAAGTACAAGCACAGCAACCACTTCACCAAACAAAAAAAATTATTCTTCTAGCCTTTCGACAGTACCTCAGGCAACCTCAAGCACCCCTTTGACTCCTGTCGTGGAAAAAGAAATAATTTCAACACAAGAATTGCTGCCATTTAAAGACATCACTATCGATAACCAGAATATGCGTATCTGGACGACCTCAACACATATTATTGTCTATGCTTTTATTGCAGATAAAAAAATAATTATTTCCAACACTCCAGAAAAGATTCTCCTCTTAAAGGGTGATATACTTCGCTAATGAGTGTTGCCACCATAACGTGTGCTCACATTGTTGGACTTCAAGCAGAAAAAGTAACTGTTGAAGTTGATGTTGGAAAAGGGCTTTACTCTTTTTCAATTGTTGGGCTCCCTGACAAGGCAATTGATGAAAGTAAAGACAGAATTATTGCCGCTCTTAAAAACATTGGAGCCAAGAATCCTAAGACAGAGAATCAAAAAGTAATAGTCTCACTCAGCCCGGCAAACCAGAAAAAAGAGGGGTCACATTTTGATCTTCCTATTGCACTTGCGTATCTCGTAGCATCGAAACAACTCACTATTCCAACTGATATCGGATGGTTCGTTGGAGAACTATCACTCACGGGAGACATTCTTCCGATGAAGGGTGCCCTCGTTATCTCGGAGTTTGCAAAACAGCAAGGTGTTCACTCACTGTATGTTCCTTATGCTAACAGAAAAGAGGCGGCACTCATTGAGGGGGTAGCTGTGTACGGATGTAAAACACTTACTGATGTTATTACTCATCTTGGTGGGACACTCGAAAACAATAATACTATTGTTACGATAAAAAAAGAAGATGAAGGGAAAATGGTATACATAGCTCCAAATTCTTTTCTTGATTTTAAAGAAATAAAGGGTCAAGAGATGGCAAAAAGAGCTCTCGAAATTGCAGCGGCCGGTGGCCACAATATTGCACTCTATGGACCACCAGGAACAGGCAAGACCATGCTTGCACGAGCGTTCACTGGAATCCTTCCATCATTAACAAAAGAAGAAGCAATAGAAGTCACCCGTATTCATTCACTCACCAGTAAAGACAGTACTCTCATTACCCACCCTCCACTACGGAGCCCTCACCATACTTCGTCACATGTTTCACTTGTTGGAGGAGGGACCAATCCACGCCCTGGAGAGGTCACACTTGCACATCTTGGTGTTCTTTTTCTTGATGAGTTTCCAGAGTTTGAAAAACGTGCCATCGAGTCATTACGAGAACCACTTGAGGAAGGATATATCACCGTATCGCGTGCCAAGGGGTCATTTACTTTCCCCGCATCGTGCACACTTATCGCTTCCATGAATCCTTGTCCGTGCGGATATCATGGCAGCAAGCATAAGAGATGTATCTGCAAAGCGTCTGACATTGATAGATATGCTCGTAAATTATCAGGTCCAATTATGGACCGTATCGACATGTGGGTGCCGGTACTTCATATTGACTACGATACACTTTCACAAAAGTCCGAAGGGGAAGGAAGTGATCTTGTAAGAAGGAGAGTTGAGAACGCAAGAGTATTTGCCAAGAATCGTTTTCTTCAAAAAGGGGAAACTAAAATTTCTAAAAATAAGGACATGAAATCAAAAGACCTTGCACTCCATTCAGCTCTTGATGCGAAGCCACTCGCTCTTATTAAAAAGTTAGCAACATCCTATATGTTATCTCCGCGCGCCTATCATCGCGTACTGCGCCTCGCCAGAACCATTGCTGATTATAGGGAGTCACCTACTATTAGTGAGGGTGATATTCTGGAAGCATTTCAATACAGACCGAAGCTGTATGAGGACAGGGTGTAGGTAGGTGGTAGGTGGTAGGTGGTAGGTGGTAGGTGGTAGGTGGTAGGTGGTAGGTGGTAGGTGGTAGCATTTAGTGTAGAGCATAGCAAAAAGAGTAACTTAATTAAAAATTACTCTATCGTTGCATACCATTTTGAATTATAAGCTACAACCCATACCCCACAACCTATAATCTGCCCCTAAAATGGATTCTTTGCACCACGGACTTCGAAGTGAAGATGTGGCCCAGTAGATCGTCCAGTATTACCCACCCCACCAATCACTTGTCCTTGTGTAACAGACTGACCAGATGTAATATAAATATCTTTTAGGTGAGCATACACGGTCTGGACGCCTTTTTCATGCGTAATAATAACCATGTTTCCATATCCACCATTGTATCCACCAATCTTTGCAACAATTACTTTTCCAGAAGCAGCAGCAAATACAGGGGTGCCTGGTGTCGCCGCGATATCGATACCATTATGGCCATGAACCCCTTGTGTTCTTCGTCCTCCAGCAACAGGCTTTATAAGAAAATCACCAGGTGCAGAATATGTATAAGAATCAAGGATTTTAGTCCGTTTTATTTTTGATGTCACTTTGGTAGACTTAGGTGCCTGAACAACTTGTATTTCACCATCGGGAACAATGATAGTATCACCAATAGCAAGAGACGCCCCAACATCAACGCCGTTATAGACTGCGACATCTTGATCATCAGCCTTATACTTTCGTGCAATTGAAGTGATAGTGTCTCCTTTCTTCACACTATGTTTGATGCCTGTGATGGGCAAAATAATAAGCGTATCGCCTTTTGTGATTGTTCGTGACTTAAGATTGTTTGCCCACACAATAGTGTTGACTGAGACATTGAACAGCTTTGCAACGTCCTGAATTGTGTCACCCTTCTTTACTTCATAAACACTAACCGTGTCAGTGGTTGGGAAGTCAACATCCTCAGTAGAAACACGTAGTGGACCAGAGACAGCTTGAAGAGCCTCTTGATCAGACGAGGAAGTGCTGTCAGTTACATTAGTTACATCTTCGTCAACAATAATAGGCTGAAAGAGTGCCATTGTCTGAGATGTCGCAAGTGTTTGTTGGTTATCAATTTTTTCTGGTGCGAACATTGCTTTTACTTTTCCAGCAAAAGAAGTAGCCACTCCAGCATGAACGCTAAGTGGGTAGGCAATACCAGTAACAAAGACACAGACAAACGCTATATGTACCACCAGAATAAGGTGTTTTTTGGTATCTACTAAAATACGTGTGTGGTTTATGGGAGCTTTTCCCGTGCGAAAGACAATATCAGAAATACGAGCGCATCTCTAACTCTTTCAAGAAGTTCTTCAAAAGAAGAGTGCTTGTATATAATAGCAGAAAATCGGGTCAAAAACAATCAAACAATGTCCATCATTGTGTGGAGAAGTGCCTCAAAAGACTTGTAAAATAAAGTATACTGAGAAAAAGCTATGAGCGACAAGAAGCCAGATTTTTCTCAACAAACACCACACCACAACGAACCAGTTGTGAGTTTTCAGGGTGTAGATGTCCCCACACATGCAGGGTCACCTTTTGAACGTTTTAAAGCCACAAAACCATCAGATCCAGGAACTTTTGTTGTTACAAATTATGGTAAATCAGTTCCAAAAACAAACATAGAAGATGTTCTCCGTACTCCAAAAGGCCCACGCGTTGGTGGGAGTGAAATGAGAAAAAGTAAAGAGCAACTAGAGATAGAAGAACTTGGAAAGTTAGCGAAAGGGGCAGGTATGACTATAAATAGTAATGGAAATCTAGTCACCCCTGACCAGTACTACGAAAATAATATTCTTGAGATTATTCCTCTTATCAAGGCATCGCTTGAGAGAATGAAGATCCTCATTGCACGTGACCCCTCAGCCAAGAAGGATGCGACTCTTGGATTGCTAGCCACAGAACTTGAATCAATTGACGAAAATACTCATGAGGATGTTGCTGATATTATCAAAAAAATACAGGTGTTCGAAAGTAAACTCGCTTTAGAAGAGAAGAGAGTCATGGAGGAAAGTGCCCGCGCCACTCAGGAAGAGCTTACAAGAAGAGAGCTAGCGCTAAAAGATGATGAGGCAAAAAAGCGAGATGAGCTTATTAAACAACAGGAACGTCTCACCGAACTTACCCCACTTATTGGGCGATATCTTTCGCTCGAAGGAAGACTCGATGGACTTAAGAAGAAAAAAGGGGCACTTCCCACTACTCTTGGCTCGATTAATGCATCTCTACAAACCCTTTCATGGCTTACGAGTAATCCATCTTCCAATACTGATACCATTGAAGATCTTGGTAAAGATCTTAATGCTATCGCAGTACGTATCAATGAAGAGGAGGAGAGGGTAAGCAAGCAAGAACAGATTGATGCTGCAGATATTGAAGAAAAGAAGACAACAGCACTTCGTTTTATTCTCATAGAAGCAGTTGAATGGTCTGCAACCCTTAAAGGACTTTCAAAAGAAGCAGTGGCACTTACCCCGTCAATAAAAGACCAGACACGAATTGATACTCTTACCAACCTAGAAGCTCTTGCAAAGGCAGCAAGAGACACATTACTGAAAGACCCTCAAAAAAGTACTCTTGATGACTTCATTACAAAAGTCGAAGCCTATGAGACGACACTTCGTGATGAAGAGAAGGAGATTGAAGAGGAGCGAATTCGACTTGAGAAAGCTCCACCACTTAATGTCTGGGGTGGATGGCCAAGGACAATAGCTCCTGATGATATAAGAGCAAATCCAAAGCAAAGTATTGTTGCAAGCAAGGTGTGGAAAATCATAAGGGAAGGAAGCACTGTACCAGAACCTCTTCCTTATGAACAAACATGGACAATTCTTAAAACTGAATTTGATGTTGTTTTTAAATGGTACACAGATTTTCTTAATGGCGGAGAAACCCTCCGAAAGATTTCGGAACATAAGGATCTTATTATTACAAAAAATGAAATAATACAAGCACTGCTTAACACTGATACAGAGCTTGCAAGAACCCTTATTCTGCGTTTTAGGAATGAATGTGATGCGACAGGCAAAGCATGGAATGAGAAGATGAAGAAAGAAGGGGAGCTCTCCGTAAAAAAGAAAGGATTGGAAGATGAACAAAAAGCAGCAAAGCTACTTTTCGAACAAGAATCCAAGCGGCACACTGCACAGATACAAGCAAAGGATATTCTTTTTCCTGAGATACAGTCAGAACTTGAGCGAAGCATGCTTGATAGACACTTCACGTCACTCTCACAGAAAAAAACCAAAGCAGAAGAAGCGCTTCTAGGAGAAGATATCTCTCTAACAAAAACTCTACTTGAGGAATACAATGCAAGCATCACCACCGCTACGTTACTACTAACAACTACTGAAGACAGGCTTAACAAAATCTACGGAGGTAAAGTTCTTCGCTCACCGCGTAAGAGTGGGGGAATAGTGATGCTTCCAGGGTACAACAATGACAAGTCGAATCAAATGTCTGTGGATGATTGGCGCGCGAAGCAAGTTACTAATGCACAAGATAAAGCAGCAGAGAATACAAGACGAACCAATGAAAGCCAAGACGCTCTTGAAACACTTCATGCTACAACCTTTGACAAGAATCCTGCTCGCTATATAAAAATCTTTGCTCACAAGCCAAGACTTATTGGTGACCCTAACTACGACCCATCACGACGAGTTATTGCTGAGCGATTAAATAATCTTCATATAGAAAGAGTAGATCTTGAGGCATCAAAAGAGGTTATTGAAAAAGAACATGCCGAACATTATAACAATAGACTGGAACAAATTAATGCGAAAATTAAGAAGCTAGAAGATGAGAAGTCAGCAATTGAAAAGCAGATTAAACACAATGCTTTGAGTGAGGAAGAATCAATTCCAAGAGGAAAACTTTCTCAGCTCATCCAGGAGATATCAGTACATACTCGTGAAAGAAATCTTTTAGTTAATGCAATTGCAACGAATGACTTTAGTGGCTTTGAAAGTCTTGATTATACCCAATTAGATGAGATAGGTCTTGCTCTTGCCCAAAATAGTAATGACATCAGGGCAATTACAGAAATCCCAGATGAAGAGCTTCTCAAGAGAATACGAGATAAGGAAGCTCTGACAAAGACCCTACAAAATACAAAGTCTAACTATTCACCATCCTTTGATCCAACGGTTGTACACATTGGCCGTAAAGAAGGAGACCTTCCGAAGGGACCACTACGTGATGCGTATAACAATGCAAAAAAAGCTGACAAAATGCGATTCAAAAAGGAAAAAACAATGACTAATGCAGAGATTGCTGGAACAGTTACAGAGTCCGGTGAGACAATATCAGGCTCAAGGGACACACCTTCCCCACTCACGTCCCCACTACATGCAGCTGGCATGACCAACGATCTTACGAAAAAGGAGGCAGAGGAGCGACCACGTGATGAAGATGGGCGAGATACCTCAGTTGTTGGAAACAGATCCCCAATCTTCTTCCCTCATCACACACATCCAGAAGATACTATTTCTTCGCAGCAACCTCCAGCTCTTGGAGCTGTTCCCTATGCTCCAAACACCGCATTAGAAAACGAGAAGAAGCAAAAGAATGTTCTTGCTCTCTTGTTGACACGTCTGAATAATTCCAACAATAGAGGCAAGTTCCTTCTAGCAGCCTCGGCACTTGCAATTGGAATGGGCACAGCATACTACTATAACAAGCAAGACAAGGCTCCTCAAACCACAGAAGCCCAAGCACCAAGAACTCTCGGTGATATGGTTAAGAATGAAATGACATGGAGAGAGTATTACTACATGGCAAAAGACGTTACTGGTAAAATGGTAGAAGCAATCCCAATGAATAAAAAATTCATAGATGATCTTACAAATGAACAAAGTAATGTCTTCCCAACACTTATCGAGAAGTATGTTTCCTCGTATCCACTTCCAAATAATAATCCATCTATCTTGTCTAAAATATCAGATATAAAAACAGTTGACCTTTTCACATCACCGTCTGTTGCAGGTCTTACACCTGATCAGCAAGCAGAACTCTGTAACCTCGTTGATAAATTTGCAGAAGTAATCAGTGTTACACAGGCCCCAGAACGAGCGGCTGCCAAAGGGGATACATACGTTGAAAAAGGTTTCCAGCATCCACGAACAACTCCTGAAATAACCGTCTATGCAATGTTTACGCATGCACGTAGCGCAATTGCCGAAGCAGACAAAATAGCTGCTAACCATGCTAAACTAACAAAAAAATAATCCATGGACTTCAAAGAACTATACAATCAGCTCGTGCAGGATTTCGGATTACAAGACCTCAAAGATGAAGATAGGGAGGAAATGTTACTCGAAGTATCCAAGACGATTCAGAAGCAATTTCTTTTTGATGTCTATGAGTTGATAGGCGAAAAAGATTTTGAAGCACTACAAGCCTCAGCAACGATGGGGGAAGAATTTTATGCAACCACGCTTAAGCATCTACTTCCTAATTACGAAGAGGTGTTCCAAGAAGCAAGGAAGAAAGTGTCGGACGCATTTAAGGCAGGAGAATAGTGTGGCACAGGAGGTTAAGACGTAAGGACGGGAAGACGTAGAATGGTGGAGCCTTACGGCTCCACCATTCTTATGCAACCTCTTCATTTCACAGACTTCTAGTCTTAAAGTCTTATGGTCTTGCAATCTTAGTGTCTTATACTCTTGAGCCCTCATCTTTTCCCTTCGTGCTACACTACATAGCTATGAATGATTCTCATACCGGCAATCACAATACCAGAAAAGTTACCCTCAATCCAGCCCAACAAGAAGCCGCGGACTATACGGAAGGCCCACTTCTCATTGTTGCTGGAGCTGGAGCAGGGAAGACCAAGACACTGACAGAGCGTATCATTACCATTATTAAGAAAGGTACCGATCCTCGCAATATTCTTGCGGTTACCTTTACAAATAAGGCAGCAAAAGAAATGCGTGAACGTATCGTAGGAAGATTGGAAGAGGAACACATCATTGAAAAGGAAAATCCATACCATCACACACCTGTCATTAAGACATTCCACTCTCTTGGTCTTATGATGCTTTCTGAACAGTCAGACCGCCTCAGCCTTCTTCGTCATCCAACTATTCTCGATTCTGCAGACTCACTTTCTGTTATCAAGCGCGCTGTTGAACAGCTCGGTCTTGATCCAAAGATCAACGACCCTTCGAAAATTCGATCAATTATTAGCCGTGAAAAAGGTGACTTCGTCAACCAGACACAATACAAACAAAAGGTGGCGACAGCACAAATGGATATTATTGCATCCATCTGGAGAATCTATGAAGAGGAACTTAAGCGTCAGAAGGCTGTTGACTTCGATGATCTTATTGTTCGTGCCGTCTATATGTTAGAGGAGCATCAGGATATTCGAGACTACTACCAACACCGCTTCAAATATATACATATCGATGAGTACCAAGATACTAACGGTGCACAATACGCTCTGGTTAAGCTTCTTGTGAACCCTCTCCTTAATAATATCTGTGTAGTTGGTGATACTGATCAGAACATTTATAGTTGGCGAGGCGCCAACATTCGTAACATTCTCAACTTTGAAAAAGATTTTAAGGGTGCCTACACAGTACTTCTCGAAGAGAACTATCGTTCATCAGGCAACATTCTTTCTCTTGCCAACGCCACTATCAAAAAAAATACCGTTCGCACCGAAAAGAATCTTTTTACTTCTCAGTCACACGGGGATAAAATTACCATAACACCGTGCTGGGATGAGGAGTCAGAGGCACAACAGCTTGCACGAACGTGTAAGGTGCTCATTGCAGACGGAGAGAATCCGGAGAATATTGCAGTACTTTACCGAGCAAACTTCCAATCACGAATTCTAGAAGAAGGTTTTCTTAAGGAAAATGTTCCCTATAACCTTCTTGGCACCAAGTTCTTTGAGCGCAAAGAAATCAAAGACGTTATGAGCTATCTTCGTGCAGCACTTAATCGTGCATCACAAGCAGATCTTCGTCGTGTCCTTGAAACACCAAAGAGGGGAATAGGCAAGGTAACGGTTGCGAAGTTATTTGCACATGAAGAACTTCCAGCAAAAGCTGCATCTAAGATAGGTGAAGTGTTTGAATTCCTCGATAAGGTTCTTATAACACTTGATACAGAACCACTCTCACATGTTATCTCGATGATTATCGTAGACTCCGGTATGGAGCGTGAAATGTTGGAAGGCGGATCAGAAGATATGGAGCGCCTTGAAAATGCTCGTGAACTTGTATCACTCACTGTACGATATGACGGCAAACCAGGAACAGAAATACTCACACAATTCTTGGAAGAAACAGCACTTAAGTCTGACCAAGACAACGACACTAAAGAAAAAAATGGTGTCCGTCTGATGACCGTACATGCAAGTAAAGGACTTGAGTTTAACCATGTCTTTGTAGTTGGTCTTGAACAAGATCTTTTTCCTCACAAAAATATTGGCAACCGTAAGAGGAGTAAAGAAGAAGAGGAAGAGGAGCGCAGACTTTTTTATGTGGCAGTTACCCGTGCTCGCAAACAACTTCATCTCTCTCACGCGGAACTTCGTACCATCTTCGGACAAAAGCAGATTAACGCACCGAGCGAATTTCTTGATGATGTATCCGATGACATAGCAGACCATCAAGATCTCTATTATAAAGAAGGTGGGGGAGGGGTGGTGTATATATAGAGAGAAGAGATTAAGACTACAAGACTGGAAGACTATAAAGAAAGAGAATATAAGAGCAGGGCCTTACGGCCCTGCTCTCTGTTAGGAATACAAAAAAGGTGCGGCCTTGACAAAAATAATAAAAAGAGTAGAATTATATAGTCAATAGTGATTATCTATGTTGCAGCAATCCCGCGAACAACAAGGTGATCAACTAGGTCTATCATAAGAGGAGGACCTGACATGAACTTTCGTACCATTGCCATCACCCTGATCTGCGCCGCAACCCTTGGGCTCACCGCCTGCGACAGCGACGATCTAGTTCAGGCCAATGCCAAGATCGAGAAGCTCGAGGCACAGGCGTCCAACCAGGCGTCGGTCAACGCCGCACTGGCCAAAGACAAGACCAAGACGGCGAATGAACTGCTCGCCGAGAAGGCCAGGACGGCCGAGCTGGAGCAGAGGCTGGCCTTGGCCAACACGACCGTCCACAAGGAGCGTGTTGCCAAGAACCACCTGATCGACCAGGTCAAGGGTGCCAAGCAAGTCGCGGGCACCGCCGTTGACCATGCACACGCCAAGGGTGTCAAGGACGCCGTCTTGGCAGACAAGCAGAAGGCGGCCAACAAGAAGTCCTGAACTTCTTGGTCGAACCGGAAACGGGCAGCATGCTGCCCGTTTTTTTTTGCAAAATTACATATCCCTTCTCACAAAAACAGATTATACTAACCACAATGAATACTACCTACCGTTCTCCAAAAAAGTCTCTCGGGCAAAATTTCTTAACCTCAATTCCAGCTCGTCTCGCTATTGTGGAAGCTGGTGAGGTTGTACCGTCTGACACGATTCTTGAGATTGGTCCTGGAAAAGGCTTTCTCACCAAGGCTCTTTTGGACACCGGGGCACATGTCGTTGCCCTTGAAAAAGACAGGGAATTACTCCCGTTACTCTCTGAGAACTTCTCATCGCACACAGAAAGTGGTCACCTTACCCTCATCGAAGGTGATGTCCTCACATTTAACCCTATCACCTACAACCTATCACCTACAAACCACCTCTTACAACCTGCCAAGTACAAACTCATCGCCAACATCCCGTATTACATTACTGGTGCGATACTCTCTCACTTTCTTACTCACAAGAATCATCCATCTACAATGGTGGTCCTTGTTCAAAAGGAGGTGGCCATTCGCGTCTGTGCTCGCGATGCCAAGGAATCACTTCTTTCTCTTTCAGTAAAAGCCTATGGGGAACCCAAGCTTGTCTACCGTGTGAACAAGGGGAGCTTCTTCCCGATTCCAACCGTTGATTCTGCAGTGCTACAGATTAAGAATATCTCAAAAAAGAACTTCGAAAGCACTCTTCATGAAGAAATGTTTTTCAAGCTTATTCATGCAGCATTTGCTCATAAGCGTAAGTTTGCTATCTCTAATATTAAGGCAGTATTTCAAAGTGATGACATTGTTGGACTTTTTACAGAAGAGGGTCTTTCTGAAAAAATCCGCGCAGAAGATGTTACACTTATCTCATGGTTACACATCTCCTCGAAATTAGCTACACGCTAGTCGTAGCAGGATTCCTCTATTATTTCCTTTTGAAGTCTCAGGTATTGCACACCAAAAGAAAGTTTATCCTTCATTGGGCACTCTTTGGTTTTGTTGTTAACTTCTACAGCTTTTCATGGTTGTATACTCTTTACCCGATAACATGGATGCAGGGGGGGTTGCTTCAAATTCTGGGAATCATCATAGTTCACCTCATTGTCGCAGTAGTATCAGGTGTATGTTTTACTGTTGTAGTATTTAGTCACAACAGTTATATTAAAAAAGAATTTCTTCCGTTTGTCTTTGCTGTCACGTTAGTGCTGGCAGAAATTTTTAGATCTTTACTACTTTCTGTTATTTTTTATGGCAATGATTCAACCATTGCACTTCATTACACAGGAGGAACTATCGGAAATGCACTTTCTACAACACCACTAATTGAATTTGCATATTTTGGAGGAACGTTTGCTCTTACATTTATACTAGGATATCTTGTCTATTGTCTTCTTTCAAAGAAACATTTTTTGGAGTACCGACTACACCTCGCGGGAATTTTTATCAGTCTTCTTGCTGTTCATTTCCTCGTTCCTATAACTATGCCACATGATGACACATCTGTAGGTATTATTACTACCAACTTCGAAGATCCAGATGAGACCAACTATTCTGTTCGATTCAAAGAGCAATCTAAAGCAATTCACACTCTCACGCTTTCGCTACTACAAGCGTCATCAACCTTCATTGTATACCCAGAGGATAGCCGGTATATTTCTTATCTCTCACAAAAGGAACGAAGTGCACTTTCTGAGGTGTCTGGCAAGACTGTGTTTATTGATGGCGATACCATTCTAACGAAGGATGGCTATAAAACAATATCATTCTTTTATTACCCACGAGGGAACAAGAAGGTAGGGAGGGGGAAAGATTTTCTTCTACCATTTAATGAATACATGCCATCACTTTTTCGTGGTATCATTTTACCTTTTGTTGGTAGGGAGAAGATGGTGTCCTACGAAAAATATCATACCTTCACCCCAACACATTCCAATAAGAGCATTTTAGTAGATGGTTCACGAGTAGGGACACTTATTTGTTCAGAAATATTATCATACTCCATGATTAACGGACTCCATAAAGAGCGCCCCGATATTGTTTTCTTTCAGGCACGCCTGAACGTCTTTCATAATAACCCATGGTTTGTTATGCATTTACGATCATTTACCAAGATTGCTGCAGCGCAACTGCGAACAGCGGTTATAACAAGTACAAGTGGAGCGCCATCGTATATCATTTCACCGTATGGTACTATCATTCAGACCCTTCCGGTAGGATTACATGGAGCGACATATAGATTTTAGAAGAAAGATAGTAAAAAACAAGACAAGAAGACATTAAGACTTTTAAGACTCAAGAATGGACGCGGGCCGAAGGCCAGCGCCCATCTTAAAATCTTATTATCTTCATATCTTTCGTTCGTTCCATCTTCATTTCATTTCCTTTGCTCTTCCTTGTCTTATCATCATACTATCTTAAACTCTTCCAAGTCTTGTATTATTTTTCCAGAGTTATCCTCTATAACCATCTATGTATGCAACACATCTTGCTATATACTTATACCAAGTATGGAAAAAAATCAAATGACCACCAAGAAAGCTCTCGTTGTAGTTGGTGTACTTGTCTTTCTAATCGGAGCGTCTCTTGTTGTTCCTGCAAAGTATGTAGGGGTGAAGAAAAAGCACTCGCCACTTATTCTCACAAGTGGCGAGGAACTCCTCGCGCTTAAGGGAGACAGAAACCAAAATAGTCTTCCCGACTGGAAAGATCTTCTCGTAGACAATATGGATCCATCAACGAAAGCAAAAGCTGAAAAGGTTGTTGTTTCTGAAACTGCAAAAGCTCGACTGGCAGATCCTAATAATCTCACCTCATCTTTTACCAAAAACGTCTACACAGCAACAGCATATGCAAGCAAGAATGGAACTCTCACTGTCAAACAGCAAGATGAACTTGCAAGCACTCTTATAGAAGGGGAGCAGGCCAAGATAATCATGAAGACCTATGAGGTGTCCGACCTCACCATTGCCAAGTCTGAGTCAGCAGCATCAAGAAAAGCATATGGGAATGCTCTTGGTAAAATTGCCAAGAGAGCAATGAGTTACAAGATGACGAAAGATGACCTCGCAATAATCGAGGCATATAATGTCAATAAAGATGATTCAGTGCTTGATTCTCTTGTAGTAAAAAAGAACAATCTTGAGCTTGTCATCAAGGATTTACTTGCAACGTCAGTTCCTAACTCTGCCGTACCTTACCATTTACTTATTATTAATAGAATTTCACAGTACAAAGATACGCTAGGGAACATGTCACAAGCAAAAGAAGACCCAGTGAGGGCATCAATTGCACTTAGCACATATGCTTCGTCAGTCAAGTCGCTCATTTCATCGTTTACATCAATGCAAATCTACCTCACACTAGAAGGAATTACATTTACCAAAAATGACCCTGGCTATGCGCTTGCTGGAGGTGCGTCTTTACCATAACATATGAAATATTTTTACCTTATCATTATTTTTGTTTTTCAACTTACTACAAGTAACCACGCTCATGCTACAGCAATGATTGCGTCAACATTTCCACAACAGCTTGTACAGCAAATAAGTGATCTTGTGGGTAATGTATCTGTTGCTAATACTTCAATCAGTACCACCGCAGACATGCTCAACAATACTATTATAAAACCTATTGGAACTGGGCTCATCAACGTAGCTCAGCAACAAATTGCCAATGATATTATCAACTGGGCTAACGGTGGGTTCGAAGGCCAACCTCTTATTATTAGTAATCCAGAAAAGTTTATTAAGAATCAAGGAATGATTCAAGTAAAAATAGCACTTGATGGCCTCCCTACAGACAGCATCTACGGTGATAGTATTTTTAATAGCCTTGTTGATCAATATAAGGATAGTGAAGATGTCGTAGCTCAACTCAAAGCACTGAGTAAATCTAACATTCCTGGAATTATACAGTCCAATCTTTGTAACGATGAGGCCCTCACAGCCCTTGCAACTGAGGATGTAGAAAATGATGACGGTAGTTTTACTATAGCTGACCTTACCAACAGAAAGACGGAACTCTTCAACTATGCATGTACAGGTAACGCTGATACAGACCCAGCAACAGCGGCTAAGATAATGGAACTTAATAACCAAGTTGCAACCAATAGAGGTGGGGCTGACTTAGGTGGGTGGGATTCATGGCTTGCTGTAACAGGTGGAGATAATGCCTATACAAAATCAATGATTGCAAAAAATATTCCTGAGAAAAAAGCTGCTGAAGCCAAGGAAACAGCCAAGAACGAAATCTATGCTGGTGCCGGCCCTGTGAGTCAGGCTAAATGTGTCCAGTGGAGCGATGATCCGGAGGGGTCAGACGCTCAATGTCTTAAGGAAGAAACACTAACCCCAGGGGAACAGATAGCGGGAGCCCTTACAGCAGCAGCCAACTCAGGACTAGACAGACTTACCAACCTTACAGGGGAAGGTCTCACATCTCTGATTACAAGTCTCGCTCTTACCAAGTTAACAGCAGGACTTAATAAAAAAGTAGCGGCATCCGGTGTGAATAAATCTGTTGTTATTGCTAAGCGTGCACCACCATCAAAAGATCTTATCGGAGATCCAATACGAAAAAAAGAAATTCAAAATCCGATGCAAAAGCAATTTACCTTCTACACCAATAGTCTCAATGAGCTAGAAGGGATAGATAATGCATATCTTGCAGACCTTAATGCATATCAAGGTATCATGACAGAAGGTAGTCATGTTACGACTCTCTGGTTACAGATAGGATAATAGAATCATCTAATGCACAATTCACAAGTGCTTCTAACTATTATTCCAATAGACAGACGAGAATAAATGGCATAAAAAGTGTCATAGTTCCAGAACTCTCTAAGATTGCAGAAGCAAGAACACTTATTACCACCACACAAAGTAAAATGGCGGCATCTAACTCAACGGAAGAGATAAGTACCATCTTCAATGACTACACCGTAGAGATTGATAACGGAGGTTTTCCTCAATTCCAAATGACAGGGGTACGGGAGGGAGAATATTTAAAGAATAGTGCTGAGTCACAAAGCAAGGATGAGGTCGATACGTATACTAATTACAAGAACACCTGTGACCAGGTCAGAGCAAGTCGTAACGGTGGAGGGTCTGGGTGTGTTGGATCTGACTGTTATGGGGGAGGGGCGTAGAAGATGGGCGCAAAACGAAAAGAGGTTACGACTAGAAGAAAAATTACACAACACAGAAAGCAGGGCCGTAAGGCCCTGCTTTCTGTGTTCTTTTTCTTTATAGTCCTCTAGTCTTACTATCTTCATATCCTCTGCCTTCTTGTTTTACTATCTTCGTCCTCTCTCTCTTTTTTTGTCTTCCTGACTTAACGTCTTCCCATCTTCCCCCGTCTATCTTCTCTGCTCATATGTTACACTAGATATATGAAAAGACTATGGATCCTTGTCACTATTTTTGTTGCTACTATAAGTATTTTTGGTGGGTTTTCTTCACCAGAAAAGGCAAGCGCTGCAATAACAAATGCTGATATTAATGCAATCATTACCAACACAATTAATTCACTAAGTTCAATACCTAATTTAACCTCTGGCAAGCCT
Source organism: Minisyncoccota bacterium (assembly GCA_043736905.1). Lineage (GTDB taxonomy): Bacteria > Patescibacteriota > Minisyncoccia > Phycocordibacterales > UBA5272 > UBA11704. Next base: position 21,230 of record JAYTBQ010000052.1, read on the forward strand.
CCAAATTTGTATTCAAATCAGTTAAAAATTATAGCTGATGGAATTTTTGCCTCAAAAAATTTTACTCCATATGATGAGATAACTATAACAAAATTAGAGCTTGAAATTTTAGTTTTAGGTAAGTATCAAACTTATTTACAAGAAACATGAGCAGCAGAACTAGACAGATGGCTTCCTAGAGTACTCCCTGGAACAGCGAGACCTGATTACATAAACACACTAACTGCATATGAGAATGTTGTAAATCTTCTAAGACAACAAGCAGGTATCAATGACCGATTGGCAAAGGGGACAATTGATCAGGCACAGGCCGATTCAGCCCTTGCTGATATTTTGAAAAATGCCGCCAACAAGAATGTGTTAATACAGGGCGCTTTCGTAAAAACAGCAGAACAATGTTCCTTTGGTGTGTTCGGTTCAATGAATTTAACTGCTTGTATAACAGAAGGAGTAACTTGGATTATAAAAAATGTCTTTCTCGAAATCGCTGGATTCTTGCTATGGGCGGCTGCCAACGTGTTTAACTATTCCATTCAAATAGGAATACTTAACTTTTCGAAGTGGGCACCGGACACACTCTATCCGATATGGATTATTATCCGCCAGATTCTCTCACTACTTATCGTCTTCGTCGGCCTCTACTTGGGCTTCTTATATATTCTTGGACGTGACCCAGAGAAGTTCGAGAAATATATTCCGTGGGTAGTAATCTTCGCACTCTTTGTTAACTTCTCCTATCCACTCGCTCGCACAGCAGTTGATATTTCTAACATCGTCTCACTTAAGATATACGCAAGTGCTGTGGGAAATGACGCCCTCACTGCATCGGCAACCTCGATGACCAATTCTGCGGGTGGTAAGATTATGGATAGCCTTAAACTGCAAGGATTAGTGGCAAGTACTGTTGACATATCAGGATCAACAGGGAGTCTTGTAAAAGACACGAAGAGTATCCCGGGATCTCTCTTGGTAGTTGCCTTTGTTCTCTATACCGCATATGTATTTCTTATGGCAACAGGGATTATGATTATGCGTACGGTATCACTTGTCTTTATTATCGTTGCATCACCATTTCTTCTTATTGACAGTGTGCTTCCTATGCTTGGGGAGAAGGCCAAGGAACTTCGTAAAATATTCTTTGAGCAGTTGGCGGTTGGGCCCGTTTTTATGATTATGCTTGCTCTCACCCTTAAGTTCCTTGATGTCTTTGCGGCTGCATCAATGGCAATGGGTGGGGCAAATATTGGTGCCATCGCAGAATTCTTCAATCTCACCATGATGCTTATCATGCTACATATTATGCTCAAGGTTACCAAGAGCATCGCAGGTGAGATAGGGAACTACGGCACCAATGCAATGGGTAAGGTTGGGGGCTTCGGTCTTGGTGTGGCAACTGGCGGAGCAGGCTTACTTGCACGCGGCACAATGGGTGCTGCAGCGAGCAGGATGCGCGACAGTAAATGGATGGAACGAAATCAGGACACCTTCATCGGAAAACGTGCGTATGACCTCACCAACTCAGTTGCTAAGAGCACCTTTGACCTCCGTAACTCAACCGTTGTTGCAGGTAAGATGAACAAGATAGGCATGGGTATGGGAATGGGAAGTAAGCTCGGCTATGATCAAGCAGTAGAAGCAAAGAGAAAAGATACCATGGAACGAGGTGCGAGAATTACTACCCGTCACGAGCGAGATGTTTATGCAAAAGATGGTACATTACTTAACAGAAAAGGAGATGTCGATGAAGCAGGTCAAGCATCAAAAAATCGTTTTATTCAAACAGCAGGAGGTACCCTTCTTGGCGGTACTCGCTTCATGACCAAGGAACAGAAGAAGACTCGCGATGCTCTTGGTGATAAAGAGAAAGAGGAGCAGAAGAAAATCATTGATGATAACAAAGCAAAAAGCGCACAAGATGTTACTGAGTACAAAAAAATCAACAAGGAATATCTGCGAGACAATAAGATGTCAGGTACTCCAGAGCAAGCAAAGGAAGATTTTCTTAACCATCTCCAAAAAGAACTCAGGGATCTTAAGATTACCGATCCTAATCTTATGGGAGCTCAGGCACAATCACTCTTACAAACGATTAAAACAATTAAAGAAGAGAAGCGTTCAGAACAGGCAGCATTTGAAAAGCAGATTGATGCAGTACTGTCAACATACAATAGAAAAAAAGTTATTAGTGAAAATGATGCAAATAAATATCTTAGTGATCAATCTGATGAGGTTAACACTGCTGTACAAGCAAAATTAAACGGAACCTACATTCCAAAAGATACAAATGGCAGTGTTGATTTTGAGTTGCCAGATAACCCAAGTGTTGACTTTGAAATACCTGGTAGTGCAAGCACTGGAAAAGATTTGCGAGCAGAACGACTCAAGAAGATAGCTGAAGGGAGGGATTGGACTGTTCAAGAAAAAGAGGAACAGCTTAGACATACTCAAACAATGATTAAAGCATCAAATCAAAATATTCAAACTATCAACAAAAAATATGATGATGAATTAAAATCACTGGAAAAAGATTCGTCCATTCTTGACTCAAATGGAAGATCAGTAAAAATAGCACCCCCTGCTGAAGAAGTTGCTGCTGTTGAAAAAAGGAGGCAAGATAATCTTAAGGATGAGACTGAAATGCTTGCAGATTTTAAAGCATTAGAAAATAAATATCTTACTGCAGAAATTAAACAACAGTCATCTCAGATTAAGGCTGATCAATTTAGTCTCAATCTAAATACAGCCAGTGCATCTGAACGATTTGCAGCAAAAAGAAAGGCAAAGCTGACACAGGCTTCTGCTCAAGCACAACAAGGTATGGCTTCCTCAGGCACATCTGCCACAACAGTACCTGCACAAAACCAAGTTCCACCAACACCTCCTTCTTCACCCGCTGGAGCAGCAAGACCTACACCGCAGTCACCATCAAATGACCCACACGTAGCCCAAGTTGCATAACTATCTATGGACACACCTTCCTACATTGCAAAAAATACCGACGAGCTATTCGATAATGCTCCTGATAATATTCAGGATCTTTTCGCCAACGGCGATGTCGACCAAGCAACAGATGCAATTGTGAAGAAGTATTCCATCTCTCCAACATCTCAGACCTCCCTCTCTAACGTCATATCATTCCTTCTTATCGGGGCCATTCTGCCAGAAGATGGAGCGCAAGCTCTACAAGAAGTTGCGCATATACGTGAGGACGATCTCTTGGCGGTCGCAACAGACCTTGACCAAGGGATTCTCAAGAAGGGGGGGATAACACTCTTCTCCAAGTCACAAGGAGCGGTGAAAGTCCTCGAGTTCCAAGGTTCCAAGACCAAGGAAGAATTGCGAAAGGAACTTCTCGACACTACCAAGAGAGAATCAGGTCTGGAGAAGAATCAGGGTACTCCTATTCTGAAGAAGCCTGCCATGGTCATCACACCAGGATCGAGAGCCCAGCTTCTTGAACAACTCCAAGTCCTTGATACTATTCCAAATGATGATGAAATCAGTTCCAGATTAAGTCATATTCAAGAACAGATTGCTTCCCTTAAGAAACAAGAGGAGGATAATAGTCTTGATTCCAAGATTGCACTTAAGAGTTTCCTTTTTGGAGAAAAGGGGAGGGAGACGGCAGACACATCAGTCAACAAAGCAACGTTCAGTATTCCACCTACGAGGTATAATGTTGATCCATATCGAGAAGTGTAAGAAGTTGCAAGAGACTAGGACAATAAGACTTGAAGACTTGAAGACTTGAAGACTTTTAATTCTTTGTCTTAACTCTTGTCATCTTTCTAGTCTTGTGATTGTCTGTCTTTCTATCTTAACCTCTTATTGTCTTGCTGTTGCATGTCTTAATCTCTTCTAGTCTTTATTTCTGTCAGCGAAGCAGTCTGTTGTCTGTGCCCTCTCTTCTGTTATACTACAATCATGCAATTCAGAGTCCCTCAATTCATTGATGTAGAAGACAAGGTCTTCGGTCCTCTTACCCTTAAGCAGTTCGGGTATGTTGTTGGCGCAGGAGGATTATCATTTCTTATTTGGACATTTGTTCCAATTAAATTCCTTGCTGTACTCATCATTATTCCAGTTGCTTCACTCTTTCTTGCGCTCGCCTTTGTTAAGTTTAATAATAGATCCTTTGGCGATATTTTAGAAAGTGCTTTTTCATATTACACGGGTGCAAAAATCTACACGTGGAGACAACCAGTAGCAGAGAAGGGTCAGACTTCTGTTGATCAAGTCGTTGCAGCAACTCAGAAGGAAATTATTATTGCAAAAACTAACAGAGACCGTATTCATGACCTCTCACTTGGTCTTGATGTGTACGAGAGCAACGAAGAAAAGGATAGAGAACTTTAGGTAACGCTCTACGTATTAATTTCTAGAAACTGTTAAGAAAGGAAAGTGATTACATTCTTTCTCATGTATACTAGAGACACGTATGGCAAAAGGATTAGCAACACAGGAGTTCGTTCCAATAGAAAGAGTGCGTGACGGCTTTGTTATTTTAAAGACAGGGGAACTTCGTGCCGTTTTACTTACTAATTCACTTAACTTGGGACTTAAAAGTGAAGATGAGCAGCAGGCCGTGCTTTCTCAATTTCAAAACTTTCTCAACTCACTTGATTTTTCTGTAGAATTTTTTATTCAATCTCGAAAACTCAACATCAAACCATATCTTGAATTACTTCAAGAAAGGAGTACTCAAGTAAAAGAAGATCTGCTGAAAATTCAAATTCATGAATACATGGGCTTCATTACCAAATTCACTGAAGAGAGTGACATTATGACCAAGCACTTTTTTATTACGATTCCATACTTCAATGAAGATACCAAGACTGGCGGAGCATCCTCTCTTATGGCATTTGGAAAATCTTCCAATGCTCAACAGAAGATAGATGAGTTTGATACCGCACGTATCCAACTAGATCAACGTGTTGCCACCGTTATCCAAGGAGTGAGCCGTTTCGGATTACGCGCTCAACGACTTGGAACAGAAGAGGTGATTGAATTATTTTATAAACTTTTTAATCCGGGAGACGCAGATCATAGCGCTCCAAAGATGAATAAATAAATTATATGGGACTTTTCGATTTTCTTAACAAAAAGGCACCAGCTGCACAGCCATTACCAACATTTGCTACAGCAATTCCTCCTGAGCAGGTGTATAAAATTGCGGAAATGCAACTTCGAGATATTATTGCACCGAGTGCACTTGAGGTACAACCAAAAGCACTTAACCTTGGAACAACCATCATACGATCATTCTTTGTCATCTCATACCCAAGATACCTTACCGATAATTGGCTAAGTCCAGTCATTAACTTAGATAAAGTGTTTGATATTGCTATTCATATTGTTCCACTCAACACAGGAGAGGTTATGAAATCATTTCAGAGAAAGGTTGCTGAGGTCCAGAGTCAGATAATGACGCGTGATGAAAAGGGGCTCGTTCGCGATCCAACACTTGATGTTGCCTACCAAGATCTCGAGGACCTTCGTGATGGTCTAACACAAGCACAAGAAAAGATGTTTGAAGTATCACTCTATATATCACTATATGGAAAGACTAATGAAGAAATTGATAAAGTAGAAAATGAAATTCGCAATATTCTTGAAGGTAAACTTGTCTACGTTAAGCCATCACTCTTTCAGCAAGACGTTGGTTTTATTTCAACACTTCCTATAGGTCAAGATATTCTTCAAATAAAGAATAAGATTAATACATCTCCACTTTCATCATTCTTCCCATTTGTTTCCTTTGATCTCTCGTCTGATAGAGGTATTTTGTATGGACTCAACCGTCACAATGGAAGCCTCATTCTCTTTGATCGTTTCTCACTTGAGAATTACAATTCAATTATTTTTGCAAAATCTGGATCTGGTAAAAGTTATTTTACCAAGCTAGAGATTTTAAGAACACTAATGTTTGATACCGAAGTTATTATCATTGACCCCGAACGTGAGTATGAATTCTTGGCAGAGTCAGTAGGGGGGCGATACTTTGATATTTCTCTCGTTGGAGAACACCACATTAACCCATTTGACCTTCCACACCCAACACAAGATGAATCACCTTCTGAAGTTCTTCGTTCCAACATTGTGAATCTGGTAGGACTATTCCGTGTGATGCTGGGAGGTCTCACTCCAGAAGAAGATGCTATCATCGATCAAGCCATTACTGAGACCTACGCCTTGAAGGATATTAATGGGGATAGTGACTTTACTAACCTGGAACCACCACTACTCTCTGATTTCGAGACAGTTCTTTCGGGTATTGATGGCTCTGAAAGTCTTGTTCAAAGAATTTCAAAATACACCAGAGGAACATGGTCTGGGTTTATCAATCAACCTTCTAATGTTGATATCAATAAGAAGCTTGTCTGTTTCTCTATTCGTGATATGGAAGATGAACTCAAGCCGGTTGCGATGTACATTGTTACTCACTTCATATGGAATGCTGTTAGAAAGAATCTCAGAAAGAGACTTCTGGTTGTGGACGAGGCATGGATTATGATGAAGAATGATGACACAGCATCGTTCCTCTTTAGTCTTGCTAAGCGTGGACGAAAGTATTATCTTGGTCTTGCAACCATCACACAAGATGTTGGTGATTTCCTTAAGTCGCCATATGGTCTTCCTATTATCACTAACTCATCTATTCAGATATTGTTGAAACAATCACCAACGTCAATTGATTCTGTTCAAAAAACATTTAACTTAACCAACGAAGAAAAGTTTCTACTTCTTGAGTCCGGTGTAGGAGAGGGTATCTTCTTTGCTGGACTTAAGCATGTAGCCCTTAAGGTAGTAGCTTCATATACAGAAGATCAGATAATCACTAGCGATCCATCACAACTTCTTAAAATACAAGAAATGAAAGACGAGGTAGAACAATCCAAAGGCGTATGAAAACTATAAAAAAATATATTATCAGTTTGGTTCTTTCACTCTCGTTTTTTCCTGCTTTTCTGTATGCAGAAGTACAAGCGACGGTAGCGCTCACTCCAGAAAACCCAGCTCCTAAGAGTACGGTATCGCTTCGACTTGAAAGTTATTCCTTTGATGCTAATACAGCGATTGTTACATGGACCATTAATGGAAAGGTTGTCCTTAAAGGAATGGGGGAACGTGTTCTTGTTGTAAAGACTGGGTCTGTTGGGGAGAGTACTGATGTTTCTGTTCTAGCAGAAACCGCAGATGGTAGTTCAATTGAGCAAACTATTACCATTACACCATCATCTGTACTTCTTCTCTATGAGTCTCCGAGGAGCTATGTTCCACTTATGTATGAAGGAAGATCACTTCCATCAGATGGAGCTCTTGTTCAGGTGAGCGCCTTTCCTCAGATTAGTGATAACGGAAAAGTTGTACCTCCATCATCTCTTTCATTTATCTGGTCAGTCAACGATACCATCTTCAAAGGGGCCTCTGGTCTTGGTAAGCAATCGGCACTGATTCGTCTTGATTTTCTTAGTAGTAAAAATGAAGTAAAAGTGGTTGTCCGTAGCCCTCTTGGTAATAGAGGAGAAAAAACTATTACAATATATTCTCATCCTATCATGCCAATGCTCTACCAATATGACCAAATTCTTGGCCCAATCACAACACAGCTTGTCGAAAAAAGATTCGAGGCAGTTGCCGACTTCACCCTCATGCTTGAACCTTTTTATGTATCACGACAAGACAAAGGGAAGGACCCAACCTATACATGGTTTTTAAACGGTCTTCCAACAACACCACTTGGTGGACGAATTCTCGCCATGCATCCGAAGGAAAATAGTTACGGCACAAAGATGTTAAGTATTGTAGTTAATGGGCCAGATAAAAGAATACAAAAGGCTAATACTAAGGTGGAGTTGCTATTTGATACACGTAAACAATAATGGATAGTACACAGTGGGTGCGCCCTTCGG
>JAYTBQ010000053.1:0-9836 GCA_043736905.1 Minisyncoccota bacterium
TAATGAACTACCTCGCAGCAAGCTGACGAGGTATCGAGGTCAATGCAAAAACTTTCCGCAGCAAGCTGGCGGGGAATATGACCCTAAAAGAGATTTAAAGGACTTCGGTCGGTCTCACATGGTTGTGCCCTCGGCAGGAATCGAACCCACATCAAAAGCTTAGGACGCTTCTGTTCTATCCATTGAACTACGAGAGCGATAGTATATGTATAGCACTTGTGACAAGCTTATGGTAGTACGAGCTTTTTTCTACTCTAACTCTGCACATACCATATTGCAACTTATGCAACGTCATTTTGCTTTCCACTCTTTCAAATCCTACTACATTTATTGATTCTAATGCAAGTTTATTAAGCCAAAATGCAACTAATTGTTTTCTATTTTGACCAGCGTAATACCGAATTGATATTTTTATCCTATTTCGCTCAACACCAAGAGACAATAATCCTTTAACAAAAAAGGAGATAAGTTCAGGGTCTCCATTGATAAGATTTAATTCTTTCTTCGTCCCCTCACCCCAATAAAGAGCGCTCAATATAAGGAAGATATCTCTGGTATCTAGAGTTTGAATGATTGAACTGGCATTAAACATTGCCTTTTCTTTCTCTTCATTTGATACTCTTTTTGCCGGGTACTTTTTCGATTCCAAGATAATTCTAGCATCATTACTCAATATAATATCTTTAGAATATTTACTTACGGTACCTGTTCCGAGTTTTAACTTCTTAACAATTTCTTTTATTGATGCACCAGATTTTCTCAAAGATCTAATCGTGTCAACAATATCTTCATGTATTTTAGGTTTCCCCATATCTGTATATATATCACATCTGCAGAAAGAGTGTAGATACATATACACAGTTCTTGAATTATACAATTCGAATCATCTTAAACCTCAAATAAAAAACAATCTGCACGAACATGTGCAGATTGTTGTTTGTGGTCTATTTTCCCGTCTTAAAGTCTTAGTATCTTAATGTCTTCTTCTCCTCCCTATTCCGCTACCCCAAGAAGCTTTGCCATTTGTTCCTGATTGAAACCAATCATAACATCATCCTCAATCTTAATAACAGGTACGCCGAGCTGACCAGTAATCTCCACCATCTCCTTACGACGAGCCATATCCTCTCCAACGTTGTAATCAGTGAATGGAATGTTCTTTGCTGTAAGCCAGTCCTTTGCCAAATGACAAAAGTGACAGGTACTTGTACTATAAATTTCAACTTTTTTTGTTACTGTGTTTGTTGCTTGTGTGTCCATATACAGATCAGTATACAAAATCTCATGAGAAAAAAGAAATTATCTTCAAAAGGACCTAGTCTATTTGAAAAAATCGGTCCACCAGATACTCACCTGTTCCAAAAATGTCACCTTGGTCCGCACCGTACTCACCGGTGTTTTGTTATCGTCGTAGATAACAATCACCCCTTCCCCTTTCTTCACCACAGGATATGTCGTACGAACATATGCCTCGAATCCTCTTTGTGTCCCTATGAGATCCGTTTCTTTCTGTGCTTTTTCAACTTTCAACTGCAGGCCATCTCGTTCTTTCTGGGAATCATCACGCAGCTTTGCCACATCCGCACGCTTCACATTAAGCTCCATAATGGAACGAAGAAGAAGTACAATAAGGAGAAAAAGAATAACAAGCGTCACCCTTGAATAGACAAGGGTGCGAATCATGTGTTTCTGTTGATATTCCCGCATAGCTTTGGTAGTATAGAGTGTACCACGGTCTCAGAAAGAGACTGAAGCCACACATAATATGATATTTAATTCAAAAAATAGAAAGACCGTTGAAAGAATTTGGGCAGGTGTTTCAATTCTCGTAATCGTTGGAATGCTTGGATTCTCACTGATTGCACTCTTCCAGTAATCTAGAGCAGACCTCACAGACTTAAGCAGACCAACGCAGACGAGATACAAAAGAGCGGCGCCTACGGCGCCGCTCTTTTGTATCTCTTACCCCCTACTTCATTTCAAGAAATTTCTTAAAAGCAGAAAGATGTGTGCGAAAATTAAACCAACGAACATATTCACTCTCAGGAATCTCTTGCAACTGTTTTTCAAGAACATCTTTAGTTTTTTCTTTTGAAAACCAAACAATTTCTATCCCATGCTCATCATTTTGAGATGTTGTAGGTGTTCCTTTTTCTCCAACAACTTTGGCAACAAAATAAACAAACATATATTTCTTAGCATCCTTTGCGCGATACTGTTCAGCACTTCCAATAATAGAAATTATTTCAACATCACAGCCTATCTCTTCCTGACACTCACGAACAAAAGCCTCCTCAAAAGTTTCACCAGTCTCTACGCCACCACCAGGTAAACCATACCCTTCACGAATAGCAAGAAGTGCAATATTACCATCGCTGTCAAAAACAAATCCTTTCGCGGTAGGTCGAATTGTATACTCAAGTGGCTCTGGTGTAGGGTTTTCAAAAATATCAGAATCTTTTATTATTGAGAAAAGTTGCATGCGAAAAGTATACCATTTATATACTCACATAATTTTAAAACCTAACAGAATGAACATCTACCACACTATTGGTATTGGTCTGCGTAGTCTGCCTTCTTCTGCACTGTCTGCGTAAGCTATTTCTCCCCCGGTTTCATCATACTCAAGAACGTGTCATGAGAAATATGTACCTTACCGTCTCGCTCCATTCTATCCTTACCTCGCTTCTGTTTCTCGCGCAGCTTCATCTTACGAGTAATATCCCCTCCGTACATATATCCTGTCACATCCTTCTTCATCGGTGCAATAGAACGTGAAGCAACAATTCTTCCATGAACATACGCTTGTATCTTCACACGGAACATTTCTGTCGGAAGAATCTTCTCGAGCTTCTCCACAACTTCCTCTGATTCTTCACGTGCTCTGTACTCAGGAATCACACGAGAAAAGGCAGTCACGCGTTCTTCTGCAACATACACATCAAGCCGTGTAACACTTGCATCTCGCATCTCACCTGGTTCATACACAATAGAAGCATAGCCACTTGAGGCTGACTTTACTTCATTGAAAAAGTTACGCATAAGTTCACGAAGTGGCATGTTGACCTTGATTCTCACTCTGTCATGTCCCCAGTCAGCAAGGTCAAGCACTGTTGCTTCATGTGGCGGAAATAGTTGCATCAAAGGACTCACATAATCATGAGGGGTAATTATCGTAAGAATAATCCACGGCTCACGAACAGAAACATACTGTCCATGGTCAGGGAAATGTATTGGGGTATAGACCATCTCTGTTTCGCCATTTTTTAGTGTTACTTCATAGGTAATAGATGGCGTTGTTACCACAAGCTCTTGGTCAAATTCTCGCCTTAGGCGCTCAGTAACAATCTCCAAGTGAAGCATACCAAGGAACCCACAACGGAAGCCTCGCCCAAGAGCACCTGAGGACTCTTCTTCGAAGGTAAGTGATGAGTCGGAAAGCTTAAGCTTAGAGAGTGAACTACGTAAATCATCGAACTCATCTTGAGATTCAGGATAGATAGACGCAAACACAATCGGCACTGGCTCAGCATATCCAGGGAACGCAGGAAGAGGGCGTGACTGTGTTGTCACCGTATCTCCAACACGAGCAATACCTGGTTCTTTGATACCAGTAACGATGTACCCAATCTCTCCAGCTTTTACAATCGCACACTCTTTCTTCTCTGGAGAAAATGTTCCCACTTCACGAATGATAAATTTATGATTCGACTGCGTAAAGAGAAGTGTATCCCCTGCCTTCACACTTCCGTCTAGTACACGTGCATAGAGAATCACTCCCATGTGATTACTGTATTCGAAGTCAAAGATAAGCGCACGAGCCTGCGATGAATTCTCATCACCAAATTCACTCTTTGGTGCTGGAACTTTCTGGATAATTTCTTCGATAAGTTCTTTCACTCCTTCACCAGTCTTCCCTGACACCGCAAGAATATCTTTTTCTTCACATCCAAGGAGTTCGATAATCTCATCTCGCACATCATCCTGCCTAGCAAGCGGACTATCAATCTTCGTCATCACAGGAATAATGGTAAGCCCTGAGTTCTTGGCCATTTCAAGTGTCGTTAGTGTCTGTGCCTGAATTCCTTGTGTTGAGTCCACAAGGAGAAGCGTCCCTTCCACTGCCTGAAGTGCACGTGATACTTCATAGGAGAAGTCGATATGCCCTGGAGTGTCGATAAGGTTAAGAATGTAACTCTTGCCATCTTTTTTTGAAATATACTCCATACGCACCGGAGTCATCTTGATGGTAATACCACGTTCACGTTCAAGTTCCATACTATCAAGCACCTGCTCCTTCATGTGACGCTTATCAACGGTTGAGGTAACCTCAAGAAGCCTATCTGCAAGAGTAGACTTTCCATGATCAATGTGCGCAATAATTGAGAAGTTACGAATTTCCATATGTACACCCATACTACACGAAAAAGACTAAAATATAAAGTTTAATGATATACTTTATTCACCAACAACACTATGAAAAAATACTTACTTCTCTCATTTTTTTATCCAAGCTCATTATTAGCTTGTGCAGTACCATATGGTGTCATACCACCAACACCTTCAGAAATATTTTATTCATCTGGCCCCGTCGGCATAATGTTGCTAATAATCGTATTTCTATTTATAGTAATTTGTTTTCTTTCTCTGCGACTTTTGCGTAAGAAATAATCTATAACCATTATCTACATCATCTTTTTCCTAGTATACAAAAGTGAAATAACTACGAAGTTTGAAATAGACATTGCTATCACCCCATAGACGAGACTTATGTTTCCAAGTGGTTGTGTCAAATAGCAAGCAAAAACAGCAACGAGAGTAGAAATGAGGTTAGAGTACAAAACACTTTTTGTATCTTTTGCGGAATACAAACCAATAGAAAAGAAACCTATCATCATATGAAGTGGCAAGGCAACCAAGAATCCCATCAAAAAGAAAGAGATTGTTGCATGAGCTTCAGTTGCTCCGTACAGTAAGTTAATAATGATATCTTTAAGGAAGAGGATGGTTACTGAAGCAGCAAGACCGATACCTCCAAGAATAAGCACATACTTCTTTACTACTTTTTTGTATTCTGGTATTCTTCTTTCAATGAATTCCTTGGATAAAATTGGAATACTTGCTGTCGTGACACTCTGTTGAATAATCTGAGTAACGGCGTCAGTGATTCTTTGTGCGAAGAGATAACTCGACAATACTCCAGGACCAAGTGTTGTTGCAAATGCTGTGAAGAACATTACTCTGGACTGAGTAAGCACATTCACTCCAGTTCTTGGAAAACCAAGCATGACAAGTTCCTTAACATCATTCCATGAGAAGTACGGAAAGATTTGCATCATCTTTGCTTTACGAAGGGAGAACAACTGAATACAGAATGAAAAGAGTGCCCCAATGAGTACACCATAAATAAGCCCATGAACGCCATACAACGGATAAAGAAAAACAATTCCTGAAATAATACCAAGTGAATACCCAAGGGGTGCTATACCATAGATAATGAAATGGTTCCGTAACTGTGCAAAACAAGAAATGAGTGATGTGAGTCCAATCAGAATTGGCTGTATCAGCATAAGCCGTGTTACTGAAATAAATGTAGTGACCTGTTCCTCAGTAAACCCAGGAACGACAAAGTGTGCATAGAGTGGAAGTGTTACGGCAACAACGATAGCAAGCAGTGAAATAGTTCCTGCAAAAAAGAGTGATATCGAGGAGAGCTTATGTCGTGCGTCAATTACATTACCATGCTTATCTTCAATAGTTAGAAATGGAACCACTGTCCCTGCTGTAACAAACGCTAGTGACATAGCATAGATAAAGTCCGGGAGACGAAATGAAGCGTTATAGATATCAAGAATGGGGCCAACACCAACATGCGTTGCGAGTAGTCTGTCTCGAAAAATTCCTAAGAGTACGGAGAGAAAACTGAAGACACCAAGGAGTACGGAATTCTTAAAAATCATTATCTACTCATATTACCAAAAAAAGTACGTATCAGCACGGGAAGAGAGTTGGAGGCGGAGCTGCAAAAGAACGGCGCCGTAAGGCGCCGTTCTTTTATATTTGTTCTACCTATAAGCCGAATTCTGTCTGTGTCATTACTGACACTGTGTAATCATGTATCTGGGCGTAGCGTTACCACTACGCTCTAGCGACACTCTTGTATTGCTACAAGCACGGTCTTGCACACACGTAAGGATTTAGCCGTTTCAATTGTATGTTGCCATACACATCATCCATATTGCTATGGAGCCTTAAGCTTTCGCGCCAGGCGTCACTGCTCGCACCTCTATGATTGCTCACGACGGGCGTTACCCGCTACGCTTCTCCAATGCTCCGCATCAAACGCAGACATTCGCGGACCAGACGCTGACTGTCGCGGAAGGAAATACCTTGAAAGCATTTCTTCCGCGTAGTTCCGCGTTCATTCAGCGATATTCCGCGCTTAATGCGAAGCATTAAAGGGTGTGTTCGGACTTTCCTCCCTCGACACCGCATTTAAGATGGTAAGGGCGATTACCCAGTAGAACAGTTGTAACAATACAACATATACAGACAAAAAACAAGGACATTACCTGGGAAATACTTTGTAATATACTTAAATCAAAGTAGCCATTTCCATACACTTTCTAAATATATACGCATGATGCATACTATAAACACGATCAATCAGTATAATCTCACATGACATCATTTCAAATAAAAAATATTGCAATCGCAACAATGGTGATTGACCATATTGGATTATTCTTTTTTCCTCAGTTTATTGCACTAAGAATAATTGGGAGGATTGCTTTTCCTTTGTTTGCGTGGCTAATAGCAAATGGAGCGTACCATACAAGTAACCTACAAAAATACCTTACTCGTTTATTCTACCTTGCGCTCATCTCCCAAATACCGTTTGCTATTGCAAATCACAAGATCGGATCACCGATTCTTTATTTCAATGTTGTTTTTACACTTTTTTTTGGACTACTTGCAATTTACGGCATTAAAAAAACAGAAAATAAATTACTATGGATACCAATAATTGCATCATGTTGTTTTGCTGCAATTCTTCTACATAGTGATTACGGAGCTGCCGGTGTTCTATCTGTCGTTTGTTTTTATATTTTCTTTAACAATAAAATAATGACAACCATTTCCCAAACAGTATTACTTCTGATATTACCACTCCTTGTTTTTGTTACTGAGATGCAACAGCACAAGGATCTTTCATTTATCTACTTAGATTCAACAATGGAAAAATATGGATTAATTGCCCTCCTTTTTATCTTTCTATACTCAAACAAAAAAGGCGAAGGGAATAAGTACTTGTTTTACCTTTTTTATCCTGTCCAATATATTTTAATTATTATATTTCAATTTGTACTCTTATCGTAAACACTACAATAGTTATAGAGGTATATGTGGCGGATGCTAATTAGTAAACTTTACGCGTGACCCCAAATATAACCCCATCTTTTCACTGGTTCCAGTTTTCATTTCTAGCACGTAACTTGCAGGAGACGCATTCATGAATGTTTTTGGATATGAATCAGGAGATATATTACGTTCAATGTTCACAACAATACCATTTTGATCTATCCAAACAATGTCTACCGCAAAATTCATATCTTTTGTCCACCATCCATATCTACCAGGCACATCAAAAATAAAAAGCATTCCCTCATCATCACCCATCTGCTTTCGACCGGAAAGACCGAGTTCGCGAGACGCCTTCGTGTCAGCAACTTCTGCCTCAAGCGCACCTTTGGGCATTAGAATAATCATATCGTGGCGAACAAACTTATCGACAATAACGGAATCACACACTTTGGTTGCTAAACATTTAAAACCGTACATGCTCGAAAAGAATAGCACAACAAGAAGAATAACGAAAACAATAGTTCGAATAGTTGTATTACCCTTTTTTACAACAGTATGAGAACTATGTGCTCGCTTTTGTATTTTTTGTTTTTTCATCGTGGTTGGCCAAAGGCCAATAGCTAAACGCTAATTGCTATTTCACTATGACTTTCTTCCAGAACGTGAACGCTCTGATTCAGTCAACAGTTGCTTTCGTAGTCGCACTGACTTCGGTGTTACTTCAAGATATTCATCAGCGTTCATGATTTCAAGACCTCTTTCAATACTGATCTCCCATGCAGGAACAAGAGTAATTGCTTCGTCAGCACCGGACGAACGCATGTTAGAAAGCTGCTTACCCTTTGTTGGGTTAACCATCATTTCTTCACCCTTTGATGTATTTCCAATCACCATACCTTCGTACACTTCTGTTGTAGGAAGAATATAGATAACACCACGATCCTGAAGATTCCACAATGAGAACGCAAGAGACTTCCCTGCTGCCATTGATGTCATAGAACCAACAAGTCTTCGTACAATTTCACCAGCATATGGTGCAAACTTGAGGTAACGAGCAGATAAAATACCAAGTCCTTTAGTATCAATTACAAATTCTCCACGGTATCCGAGAAGACCCCGAGTTGGGATTTCTGCCTTAATACGGTTGATGCCATTCTTTTCTGACATGTCAGTAATCATAGCTTTTCGTCGTCCAAGCTTCTCCATGACAACACCTGATGACTCTACTGGCACATCAATAACAAGCTCTTCATATGGTTCCTCTTTAACACCATTATTCTCATGGAAAATAACCTGTGGTTGAGACACTTGAAGTTCATAGCCTTCACGTCGCATTGTCTCTAGAAGAACACCAATGTGAAGCTCTCCACGACCATACACAAGATACTTGTCGGTATCGAAGTCTACACGAAGTCCAACGTTAATTTCAAGCTCCTTCTCAAGACGGTCACGAATCTGACGACCGGTAACAAACTTTCCTTCTTTACCAGCAAATGGAGAGTCGTTAACGAGGAAGTTAAGAGCAATTGTTGGCTCGTCAATATGAATAGCTTCCATCGCTTTTTGGTCAGCATTTTTTACAAAGGTCTCACCAATGAAAATATCAGAAAATCCTGCAATCATTGCGATGTCCCCCGCTTCTGCTGTTTCTGCATCAACACGAGCGATACCATTGAATGTATACATCTTAGTAATCTTTCCTTTACGTGTCTCACCAGTTGGCTTCTTAACCGTTATTTCTTCTCCAACTTTAGCTACTCCATCATAGATACGAGCAATAGCCATACGTCCAAGGAAGTTATCATATGCGAGGTTGAACACCTGCGCCTTGAATGGGTTATTGATATCTCCTGTTGCCTTAGGAACCTTTTCAAGAATGATATCAAGAAGTGGAGTAAGATCCTTCTTCTCATCGGTAAGTTCTTTCATTGCAACACCCTCTCGTCCAATTGCATACACTGTTGTAAAGTCGAGCTGTTCTTCATTAGCACCAAGTTCCATAAAGAGTTCAAAGACTTCATCGTGAACACGTGTAGCGTCTGCTGCAGGCTTATCAATCTTATTAATAACAACAATAGGCTTGATACCAAGCTCAAGTGACTTCTTAAGTACGAAACGTGTCTGTGGCATAGGCCCCTCTTGTGCATCAACAACAAGAAGCACACAGTCAATCGAACGAAGGACACGTTCAACTTCAGAACCGAAGTCCGCGTGACCCGGTGTATCGAGAATATTAATTTTCACACCCTTATATGGAACAGACGTGTTCTTGGCGGTAATAGTGATACCACGCTCCTTTTCCATAGGATTAGAGTCCATAGTCTGACCCTCAACACCAACACCACACTGTTTCATAAGTGCGTCAGTAAGAGTTGTCTTACCATGGTCCACGTGAGCGATAATGGCGATATTGCGAATTTCTTGTTGCATAAAAATAAATACTAAGCTGTTAGTCGAGGTGCGAATAGAGA
>JAYTBQ010000054.1:0-28248 GCA_043736905.1 Minisyncoccota bacterium
TAAATTGTGTATGTGACATCCCTGTACTGTGATTAGTTTGTAATGGTATACAACTATTTTACGCTACGGGGATGTTGCGTTTCAGATTAGAATTTAAGAAAAATAAATTGACAAGCGTATAGTTTTGTTGTTTACTTGCATAAGTTGAACATTCAATACAAGAGGAGTCTGCAGTGAAATTTTTTCGTAAAGTTTTTTTGGAGGTAGTCAACCTGCTTTTTAACAATCGGTGGATGTTTGCCATAGCACGATATCTGCGTCTGTTTGACGCAGTGTTTGTCATGTACCCAGCTGGGTATGAGTTTGCGGACCACTTCACATTCAGGATGCGGCAAAAGTCCATTACATGGAGCCCCTTTATTGTGGGCATCATAAAACATCCTAGAGGAGAGCGGACGCTCATGTTTGCCATTTCCGCTTTTGTTGATGGTAAGGATGGGGCCTTTGAAGGAGAGATGTTGCGTGCGCTTCATGAGCGAACTGATGTCATCAGAAGGCATATTGGTGCAGCGTCAACGCACTTTGCTGGAACTCTGCCTGGGAAATTTTCTACGCTGAAAATCCGTCGTGGAGATAATCAGAAAAATGAAAGGAGGGCTACACAGGAAAACGTTCTCAGTGCTGTGCGACTGCTTCGGGTAAAACTTGGTCATGACCATCTGAACGCTGTTGTTGTGATTGGGTCAAATGGATTTATTGGGAAAGGAGTCACTGAGCAGCTCGAGGAAGAAGGAATTGTTGTTATCAGTGTCGATAAAAGTAATCCGCCTGAACAAAGAAATTACAGGAAACCGGACACCCCTCATGTAGTTCTCAACATCACCGGACCGGAAGCAATCAATGAATATGTCACTGGCTTGCATATGGGGGTGGGGACTACTGTGCTCAATGAGGCATACCCCGCTCCTCACCCTGATGTGGTACAACAAATGCACGAACTTGGCGCAGCTGTTTTCCATATTGCAGGAGTGAGTGCAAAGACACTGCCATCGTTCCCCTCTTCCTACGAAGGTGCTGTTCCATGCTGCGCTGCACTTCCTGGGGTACAGTATGAAATTCAGTTGGTGAAGTTGTGAAAGGTTTTCTTGGAACCCTGTATATAATGCAGGGTTCCTTTTTGTTTTTTACGTTATACTCTAAGATATGTTCACGTATGATATTGTTAACACGCTCCTTGCGATAATTCTCCTTTTTAATATTGCGCTTCTTTTGCCGATTTTGAGAAATGTTAAAAACAACGTTCAGACCTTTGTGTATGCTATTAATATAGTGATCATCTTACTCTGGGTTATTACCATGATGGGGTATCGCTCTGAAAATATATACTTTGAGACATGGTTACGAGCGCTCTATGTTGCTGCAATTTTTATTGGTGTTACGTATATGCAGTTCACCTTCTACTACCCGCTGAAACTTAAGTATGGTCATTATTATATTTACGCCACTAATATTGTAGCTTTTATAACTGCTTATCTTGTAACACTTACAGACAAAATTATTGTTAATGGGGTTATTACTCAGTACGGGGAACCTGAAATCGTATTTGGGTCATGGTATCTTCTCTATGTTTTTATTATTCTTATCCCTTTTGTTTCGGGGTTCCTTAGACATACGTACCTTCTCTTTAAGCATAATAATAAAGTTGGATACCTGCTTTCTGGATATTTTATTTCTGCTAATGTTGCATTTATTACAAACCTTATTCTTCCTTGGATGGGAGTCTTCATCCTCAACTGGGTAGGGCAGTTCTTTACTGTCATTATGGTATCGTTCACAACTTATTCAATTCTCAAATTTAACGTAATGAATATAAAATTCTTTGCTGTTAATGTTGGTGTAACATTCCTTCTCATTACGACATTCTCTCAGATATTATTTGCTGACTCGATAAAAAACTTTTTGGTGAGCGGTCTTGTATTTTTTATAGCTTCAATTACAGGAGGCTATCTGATTGTCTTGAGTAATAAAGAAAGGAAGTCACTCGAAAATACGATTTTACTCAATAACAAATTAGCGGCCGCAAATGAACAGCTAAAATCCCTCGACAAGCTTAAGTCAGAATTTATTTCACTTGCATCTCATCAACTTCGTAGCCCATTAACAGTTATTAAGGGCTATGCGTCGACTCTGACCGATGGAATGGTGGGTAAGCTTACTGTTAAACAAAAAGGAATCGTACAACATATCTACACATCAGCACAAGGACTTGCCTCTGTGGTTGAGGACTTCCTAAATGTGAGTAAGATTGAGCAAGGAGGACTTAAGTACGAGTTCGCCCCAACCAACATGAAAAGTCTTGTTGAAGATCTTGCGCATGATATGAGAATCATTGCAGAGACGAAGAAACTCGCCTTCACCGTGTCCATGCATGCGAAAGATGTGCATCTTGTTGTAGCTGATGGTGTTAAGTTGCGACAAGTGTTCCTTAACCTTATTGATAATAGTATCAAGTATACAAAAGAAGGTTTCGTTCACATTGCTCTTACCTATGATGCATATGACAAGAAAGTAATTTTTTCTGTTGCAGACTCAGGAATAGGAATTAGTAAAGAAACAAAAGCTAAGCTGTTCACAAAGTTTGGAAGAGGGGAAGGTGCAATAGTAAATAGTGGAGGGTCTGGCTTGGGATTATACCTTGCAGAAGAAATTGTTAAGGCTCATAAGGGTAAAATTATAGCTACTTCAGAGGGTGTCAATAAAGGTTCTACATTTTCTGTCATCCTTCCATGTGCTTAGTAGGTTGATAGTGTTCTTGCTGAGGCAATATATCTAAGGTATCATTATAAGTATGAAAAAAATCATGATTATTGAAGATGATAAAAGTCTACAAGAGATTTATACCATCAATTTTGAAGCCAGCGGCTATGAGGTAATTCTAGAGGGTGACGGACTATCTGGAATATCAGAAGTTGTTGAGAAAAAGCCTGACGTCATTTTGCTCGATGTTATGATGCCTAACATGGATGGATTTGCTTTTCTTAAGGCAATAAAAGAAAATACTAACATGCATGTTCCTGTTGTTATCTGTTCTAACCTTTCAGATAAGGAGACATATGATAAAGCTTTTAACGCAGGTGCAACTGCGGTACTTCTCAAAGTTAATTACTCTGGAAAGGAGCTTGTACAGAAAATTGACCTTATCCTTAGTGAAAGTAAAAGTAAACATAAAGAACACACTAGTTCTTTGCGACATAGTTACACACAGTGATTTTACCAGTGTCCATATATACTAAAAGAAAGTACACGAAATACTTATTTTAATTTTAATTATTTATTATGGACCCCATTTCTTTTTTGGATAAGATTCACTTTGATCTTATTGGTGTTCTTGTGGCTGTTGTTGGAATCCTTGTGCTATCTACTGTCGTTTTTTTAAGAAGTAAAAATAGTATTACCAGTAGAAGCTTCTTCTTCTTCTCCTTCGTAACCATACTATGGGGGATCTCTAATTACTTTTTGTATAAGTTTACTGACGACAGTGACGCCCTTCTTGCTCTTCGTTTTCATATCTTTCTTTCTATATGGCATGCATATGCATTCTTCCAATTGGCATATGTGTTTCCGTCCGAAAAAAAGGAACTTCCTTCTTGGCATAGATTTGTGTTGTTGCCGCTTGCTTTCTTCAGTTCAACACTACTACTCATTCCATTTATATTCCGTCAGGTAAGTCATTTCATTCCTGTAGAAGAGGTTCTTAATCCAGAAAAAAGTCAGGGTATAATTCTCGCGGGAATAGTTACCATTAGTTTCTTTGCAGCAGGGATATCTGTTCTCTTTAGAAGGATTGGAGAGACTAAGGGTGATGAACGTAGACAGGTGATGCTTATGTTCACTGGTATGTCACTTACTGCTGGCCTCCTCCTGCTCTTTAGTTTTATTCTTCCGATCGGATTTAAGAATTTTGATTTCGTTCCATATGGAGCGCTCTTTATCTTCCCGGTTATAGTGTTTACAGCATATGCGATTTATATCGTAGAAATGTTCCACGTAAAAAATATTTTTGCAGGACTCTTCACGTTCTTCCTTAGTACTGTTTCTCTTATTGAGCTCGTGCTTGCTGAGACGATTGAGCAGATTCTTCTTCGTATCGTTGTCTTTTTGCTCACTATCATTATTGGCATCCAACTTGTGAAGAATACTTTTGAGATTGAACTTGCCAATGAACAAAAATCAGAACTGATGTCTTTTGCAACTCATGAGATTCGTACTCCAATTACCGTAATGCGTGGGTACGCGACAATGCTCCTTGAAGGAGATAGGGGTGATATTAGTAAGGAGGTAAAAAATTTACTACAAAAAATAATGATTGCTGGAAATGATGTGACAACATTGTTGGCTGAATATCTTGATAAGTCCAAGATTGAACTTGGACAACTAGAGTATATTCCAAGTGAGTTTGATGTTGTGACAATGGTTAATGAAATTCTCTCAATATTCAAAGTTCACGCCGAACAGAAGGGTGTGGAGCTAACACATGTAATTGATCCTCATCATAAATATTTTATTTATGCAGATCAGGCAAGAATAAAAGAAGTGGTTATTAATGTCATAGATAATTCAATTAAATACACACCACATGGATCAATTGACGTCACTGTTACAAGTAAGGATGGGCATGTTATTATTAAAGTGTCAGATACTGGGGTGGGAATAGAAGCTGAGACTATTCCTGTACTCTTTAAAGAGTTTTCTCGAGCTGATTTACAAAAAGTTAATATTTTAGGTAGCGGCCTTGGTCTTTTCCTTGCAAAGAAGTTTACAGAGGCCCAGAAGGGCCAGATTTGGGCAGAATCAGAAGGAAAAGATAAAGGGGCACAGTTTTATATTACATTCCCAGAAATTAAACATAGCTAATCGAACGCTACAAATGATATGAATAAGAAAAAAATAATGGTAATTGAGGACAATGCAGATCTTCAGGAAATTTATAAACACAGCTTTGAAAAAGGCGGGTATGATGTTGTGCTTGAAGGTAATGGACTAGAAGGAATCGTTGGTGTTGTGGAGCACATGCCGGATGTTATCTTGCTTGATCTTATGATGCCCGGGATGGACGGTTTTGGTTTTCTTAGGAAGATTAAAGAAACTGGAGGTCTTTCAATTCCAGTCATTGTTTGTTCCAATATCTCCGATGTTGATATTATCAACAGAGCTCTAAAAGAAGGGGCTCAGGATGTAATTCTTAAGGTAGATTATTCTGGAAAACAATTGGTAGATAAGGTTAATTCTATTATCGAGGCATATAACCAGACTCATATAAATGAGACGAAGTAGTCTTAATATATCTTTTATTTGTATATAAGGAGACAAAAGCACCAGAAGGCACTTTTCTTTTTCTTTCTATTGTGGTAGAATACGTCTCATGTTAAAAATCAGATTACAGCGCACTGGACGCAAGAATGATCCACATTTCCGATTGATAGTTACCGAAAGTACTCTCAAGCCAAAAACATCTCAGTTTGCTGAGATTGTTGGAACATATAATGTGAAGGCGGGTATTTTCGAAGCTAAAGCAGATCGAGTTAACCACTGGATTTCTGTAGGTGCTCAAGTAACACCAACAGCGCACAACCTTCTCGTTTCTAAAGGTATTATCGCAGGAAAGAAAATAAATGTTCTTCCTAAGAAAACTCCTCAAAAGAAAGAAGTGAAGGCATAGCAGAAGATACAGCAAGGTTAGTGGAATAAAGGAAAGAGCGGCGCCTACGGCGCCGCTCTTTCCTTTTCTTAACATTAGTAAAAATTAGAAAGATACATACACACATAAAGTGATAGATTCACTTCTGTGAATAACTTCTTCCGTGAACCTGTGTGAGTTGTTACACTGTAGAGACAGAACTATATAATATGAAAGATCAAGAATTTGTTGAATACGTAGTGAAAGCTTTAGTAGATAATGCAGATAAGGTGAAAGTAGAAAGAAGGGTTGATGAAATGGGTGTGCTCATTACTCTCGATGTGGACGCGGCTGACATGGGCAAAATCATCGGACGAGATGGAGCAACAGCAAAGGCTCTCAGAACATTGCTCCGTGTTGTTGGTATGAAGAACAATGCACGAGTTAACTTGAAGATCAATGAACCAGAAGGAAGAAGTCCTTTTGCTGAAAAAGAAGAAGGGTCACAGTCATATCCTCCTGTATCAAGATATGATACGGCGGACGTTGATGCAGTGATGAATGATTTGAAGAATATCTAGAGTAATAATGAAGTAAAAAGCGCGACACTCTTGGTGTCGCGCTTTTCAATGACTCAATCTAACCGTAGTTGCTTGAGTAATACAACTTTGCTATACTGTCAAGTATGCAGCAGGAACCACTACAATTTCACATTATAACCATCTTCCCAGACATGTTCACGAGTTACTTCGCTGAATCAATTCTTGCTCGTGCAATTGAAAATAAATTAATCGAAGTGAAGACCTACGCACTTCGAGAGCATACTGTGGACAAGCATCGTAGGGTTGATGGTAAGCCATACGGTGGTGGACCAGGCATGGTGATGTGGGTTGATCCAATTATTCTCTGTGTTGAGAAGATACAGAAGAAGATAGAAGTGAGACATAAGAAGCTTATTGCTAAAGGTCAGAAGCCTAAGACACTTATTATTATCTTCAACGCTGGAGGAGAAATGTTTAGTAATACGCTTGCACAGAAAACAGCCAAAGGGTATTCCGATATTATCTTTATCTGTGGCCGTTATGAAGGAGTAGATTCTCGTATCAAAAAGATTCTTAAGGCAAAGGAGTGGAGTATCGGAGAGTATGTGCTCACAGGCGGAGAATTGCCCGCTATGGTGTGTATTGATGTGATTGCACGTCAGATTAAGGGTGTGCTCCATGATGAGCTCTCTCTTGAAGAAAAGCGTATGGCGTCCCACGAAATTTATGCTCGTCCAGAAGTATACGAATATGCAGGTAAAAAGTATCGAGTCCCAAAGGTGCTTCTCTCGGGTAACCATAAACTTATTGATGAATATCGCTCGAAGAAAGAAAATACAATAGGGAAGAAATAGTTACAACCTACAACCTATACCCTCTGATCTTGATGTATGTATCTAAAAATAAAAGTCATTCCTGATGCAAAAGTAGAAAAGATTGAACAGCTAAAGGATGATGAATATCGTATTTGGGTAAAAGTGCCCGCAGAAAATAACGCAGCCAATACACGCATTCTTGAGCTTGTTAGAACAATGCACCCGAATACGTCTGTTCGGATTATTAGTGGACACTATTCACCATCAAAAATAGTTTCTATCAACTAGTAAGAGTTTATATTTTTTGTTACAATTCTATTCACTTGCATAAAAGAAGTAAGCCGTTGTAGCTCAGATGGTAGAGCATTTCCATGGTAAGGAAAAGGTCTCCGGTTCGATTCCGGACAACGGCTCCAAATTAAAACAGTGATCCGTGGTGGTATTTTTTTCTTATAATATTTTTCTATCACTTCGTACATGTGATAGAATATTTACGTACTATGCCAGAGTAGCTCAGTTGGTAGAGCATTTCACTCGTAACGAAAAGGTCGTGAGTTCAATTCTCGCCTCTGGCTCAAAATAGCATGATACAATTTCAACATGATTAAAGTCGCAGTTCCCAAAAAATTTTTATTATTTATTGGATTAGTTGTTTTTCTCGCATGTGTTGGGTATTATTTTTATCAAAAATCACATGTATCCACAACAACAGAAGATAATTTTTCTGAACGAAGTGTAGAATGTCGTGATAATCCCACTGCCGAACATGTTTTAAGCGAAAAAGAAAATTATCAATTATTGTTACTATGTAGTGGATATGTAATTCCTGGTGACCTTACAGTAGTACCTAGAGATTATATATTCCTTAGAGACCTAAAATATAATATTTATCATAAGGTTACATATTATCGCGCAGTATCAGATGTTGGATATCAGATACTTGCAGTTGCATATCCAAAAATTTTTATTAGAAGTTGCTATGAAGAAAATTGTCTTGCTCCAGATATGGTAGATGTAAGCTTGCCAGATTCTGAGGATAAATTTGTATATATTCAAGGTGATCTCTTAAAAGGAGGAGCTGCTAGTTACTTAGAAAAAATTAATAATAAAATTATTGTTGCAGGGTACAGAAAGATAGCAGAGCTTGACCCTCAAACCCTAAGGTTAAAAACAATTATTGAGGTTAAAGAAAATCAGACAATCGGCTATTATCATTCTTGTGGTGGGTATATTGGAAGCTCATGTTTTATTTCATCATTACGTAAACAAGATGACAAGAAGTTACAGTATAAAGTATATCTAGAAGAGAATAATGAAGTAACTTACGATGTCAGTAACAAAATGATTATACCAAAAGAAGATTTTATAAAGGTGCTGGAAATACGCTAGATATATATAGTTTGTTATACTCCATGCATGGAACCACTTGCGTCGTCACTTCGTCCGAAGTCATTACAGGATTACGTTGGTCAGGAGCATCTTGTTGGTACTGGTAAGCCACTTGCTGTAGCGATCGAAAAGAAACATCTTTTCTCATTTATTCTCTATGGCCCACCGGGAAGTGGTAAGACGACCCTTGCAAGAATTTATGCACAAGCGATTAACGCTGACTATCATGAGCTCTCTGCTGTGTCTGCGGGGAAGGATGACATTAGAAGTATTTTGGGTGGTGGAAACCTCTTTGGTCCAAAGGTGCTTTTCTTAGATGAGATACACAGGTTCAATAAAGCACAGCAAGATTTTCTCCTTCCTCATGTTGAAAGTGGAAGCCTTATTCTTGTTGGAGCAACAACTGAGAATCCAAGCTTTGAAGTTATTCCTGCGTTACTTTCGCGCTGCAGAGTGTTTGTGTTAAATAGTCTCACCAAAGAGGACATGAAGAATATTGTCACTCGGAGTAAATATGGTATCGAAGACGAGGCTCTGGACATGCTGATTGATATTGGAGATGGGGATGCGCGTCAGACACTAGGGTTACTCTCAACGACGCAAGAGCTCTACGGTAAGGTTACGACTGAAACAATCAAGAACGCACTTCAGTCAAAATATCTTCGTTATGATAAGAAAGGTGAGGAGCATTATGTGACTATTAGTGCGTTCATTAAATGTATGCGCGCATCACAGGTAGATGCAGCTTTGTATTACCTTGCGCGAATGATTGCAAGCGGAGAAGACCCGAAGTTCATTGCGAGGCGAATGGTCATCTTCGCTTCCGAAGATATTGGTATGGCTGATGCTCATGCGCTTGTGATTGCAAACGAAGTGTTCAAGGCCATGGAGACAATTGGGATTCCTGAGTGTGGTATCAACTTATCTCATGGGGTAGTCTATCTTTCACAGGCGCCAAAAGATAGACGAGCGTATGATGCATACAATTGTGCGCTCAGTGATGCTAAGCAGTATGGCAATCTTCCTGTGCCACTTATGTTACGTAATGCTGAGACGAAGCTCATGAAAGAAATGGGGTACGGTAAGGGGTATGAAATGTATGGAAATGAAGGATTTTTACCGGATGAGCTTAGGGACCGGAAGTATTTTTGAAAGTAAATATACTCCTAGATGCTAGGATTAGTATCTCTCTATTGGGTATCATCGGTAAATTCAATTTTATGATTTCAATCTTTGAAGTTATTTAATCACAGTTCTAATCCTGCACCACAAGGATATTGCTGTTTCAACAGATTGAGGCACTCTAAGAAACAGGGAATCTACAACAGTAGACCAATCAAGAAGAAAAAAATCCGCTTATCAAACGGGAGATTTTTAGTTCTTACTTTTACCCACCCAATCGAGAGTAACAAAGCAGGATAGAACTGGTATAATAAAAGTATCGTTGTTGGAAGGGGCGATGTTATTTAACAAATTAACATTACTTATAGTATGTATACATTCATTATTCCTGAAATAATCGCTTGGGTATCGGGAGCAATTGCCTTCATTGTTTTTCTTGAACACTTTATTCAGAGAAAGCCAATACATGCATTCTTTAAACGTAAGCGGGTATGGATACCACTTGTTATGCTGGTGCTCGCAATACTTTTAGGAATGCTTTCTAACAAAACCTACTCTCCTGGATTCGCAATGCCACCATTTATGCACTCAATGGCTCCAGGTGGAATGCCACCCACTTTGCCTTTAGTAAATGTTGTAAATTTCTTTAAGAATGAGTCTCGTTTCGAGAGAGTTGCCGATATCGGAAGAGATCCGAATGATGTACCGGCACCAATTACGAGAACGTATTCAACAGAAGTGAAAATAAATACGACAGTAAAGGAAGTTATTAGCGAAGTGTTCCCGGGTATTTATTTTAACTACTGGACATTTGATGGAACAGTTCCTGGTCCAATGTATCGAGTACGAGAAGGGGATACCGTTATCTTAACCATAACCAATGACATCTCTAGTTTGCATCACCATAATATTGATCTTCATGCAGTAACAGGTCAAGGAGGCGGAGCTTCACTTACAAACGTAATGCCAGGGGAAACAAAAACGATTAAATGGAAGGCGATTAACCAAGGACTTTTTATTTACCACTGTGCAATGGCTAACGTAAGTACACACAATTCACACGGACAATATGGTCTCATTTTGGTAGAACCAAAAGAAGGCTTACCAAAAGTAGATAAGGAATTTTATGTCGTACAAGGGGAGTTATATACAATCGGTCAAACTGGCAAGAAAGGACTAACAGTTTTTGACTCCAAAGCTCTCATTGCAGGGCATGCAAATTATGTAACTTTCAATGGGAAAGTTGAATCTACTCCGAGAATGCATGCAAAAGTTGGAGATAAGATTCGTATGTATATAGGTAACGGAGGTGTGAATCTTATTTCATCCTTCCATGTGATTGGAGAAGTTTTTGATACTGTATATCCAGAAGGATCTCTTGGAGAAGGTGGTGCTGTACACAAGAATGTCCAAACAACAGCAGTGCTACCAGGTGGTTCAACAATGGTTGAGTTTACAGTGAATGTTCCTGGAAAGTTTCTTTTAGTTGATCACGCGCTTGCTAGAATGAACTTAGGGGCATGGGCGGTACTTGAAGTCACAGGAGATAAAAAACCAGATGTTTATTCTCAAGTTCCAAACGATTACAAAATAAATTCTACTTCAACTGATTCTTCACAAAAAGAGATGTCAACAAATAAAAAAACTGACTATGGTGTTATGCCAGAAATGGAGGGTCATTAGTGTGTTCTGGGAGAAGAGTAATTATCGCAGTTCTAATCCCGTACCGCATGGATGACACCTAGTGTGAACCTACTAGTTCATGCTATTTCAGCAGATGAAGTACAATCTAAGAAACAGGAGATCTACGACAGCGCGCTATACAGATAACACAGTTACTTGATAAAAAAGTCGCATTTGTGTAGAGTTACAGTGGTTTTGTACACTAGTCTGGAGTATCTATGGGAGATGACAGTCTGCCTGAAGAGAATGGCACGTTTTGGAATGTTCTTCGTGTTGTTAGTGAGAACATGAGAACTGCAGAAGACATTTGGAAGGATTATACAAGAAAGCATCCTCCTCAATTTTGGAAAAGTGTCGTACTTCCGTCGACATCGTTATGGGAAATTGAGGTTATCCTTTTAAGGATTCATGGGTACGGATTTGTTCTAAAGGGGGTAACTCGCTTTACAGATAGAGCGCTTAAGGAAGATGTTCGTACATACTGTCTGAGCAACAATGGAAGAAATGCACTTTTATTGAAGAGTGGTAAGAAAAAAAGTTTCATACGAAAGAAGTAAGCGCCATCCCACCGGATGGCGCTATTTGTTACTGATGGACCTTTTCTACAATAAGCTATATTTTGCTATACTCTTGTGTATGGAAGAAAATCTCGACGAAATAATTGCTGCTCTTGAAGCTTCGATGAACGATATCAATTTTTGGAATGATAAGGAAAAAGCACAGGCGACAATCAAACGCTTAAGAGAATTAAAAGACAAGAAAGACGGAGTAGGCGCTCTTGATAAAGGTGGGGCGATTATGAGTATCTTAGCGGGTGCAGGAGGGGATGATAGTGAAGACTTCGCCAGGATGTTATTTGAAATGTATGATGCTTATTGTAAGTCAAAAGGTTTTTCATATACGTATCTTCATGACAGTAGAAATGATCATGGTGGATTTCGAAATCTAACAATAGAAATATCTGGTAAGAATGTTTATGGAACATTTAAGAATGAGTCGGGAGTGCATCGCCTTGTTCGCATCTCACCTTTTAATGCTCAGGCAAAACGCCATACCTCATTTGCACTCGTTGAGGTGCTTCCCATTATCCCGCTCAGTGAGCAAAAAATAATTTCTCCAGACGAGATACGAATAGAAACGTCAAAATCAAGTGGCCCTGGTGGACAGAACGTTAACAAGCGTGAGACTGCCGTGAGAGTTGTTCATCTCCCTACCAATATTGCTGTGTCGGTTGCAACAGAGCGTAAACAAGATCAGAACAAACAAAAGGCACTTGAGATTTTACAAGCAAAATTATTTAGACTAGAAGAAGATGATCGAAAAAAAGAAATCGAGGGAATGCAGATTAGTAAGACAACAGAGATAGAATGGGGGAATCAAATTCGCTCTTATGTGCTTCATCCGTATAAGATGGTGAAGGATCATCGTACTGATTATGAGACAAGTAATGTTGAAGCGGTGCTTGAGAAAGGGGATCTTGATGGATTTATTGAAGCTGAGAGAGGGTTGTAGATTGGGATGATATTTGCTAGGATTCCAACGGGGGTTATTAACATCTACATTGTCACATCTGAAGGAAACTTAATCATGTTTGGTCAAACGAGAGATGATTTTCTTGGGGCATTAAGAGCATTATTTGCACAACCTGATGTGGGTACTGTATCAAAAGGGTTGCAGGTTGGATTCATTGCAGATGTTTTAGCAAATCATGACTATTGTGCTGTTTCTTATGAAGCACTTGTTGTACGATTCCATTTTGAATTTTCTCGTCATGATGAGCTACCAGCACTGAAGCGTCGCGACGTAGATACCTTTCTGCTTGAGAATTATTTTTTGCAATTAGGTATTTCGTTACATAATTTGACAAAGGCAATAAAAAAGTGCGTAGAAGCTGGTCTGCTTACATCTGATACAGTAACTGACAGTCAAGCTTATTTTCGTGTGACTTCATGGAGAGATACCTCAATTTCGCTTAAGGATGCTCTTGCGATTTTAAAAGAAATACAACAATATCAGGTTTGAGCGCAACACATCAATAACAACATTTTTCCTAGAAGCCGCGTCTACGACGTGGCTTTCCTTTTACACACATTTATCTTCAGTAAGTGTGCTAAACTGGATATATGCTTTATTTCGACAAAGTCTCTAAAGAATACGAAAACGGAAATAAGATTCTTGATAGTATCTCTCTCACTATCAATCGTGGAGAGCTTGTTTCTGTTGTAGGACATTCAGGAGCTGGTAAGACGACACTCATTAAGATGCTTCTCGCGGAAGAATTTCCAACGGAAGGTATTGTGTCGTTTAACTCTGATAATATTCATACCCTTAAAGGTAAGGATATGACGAACTACCGGCGTAAGGTTGGTGTTGTCTTCCAAGACTTTCGACTCATTCCAAATAAGACCGCATACGAGAATGTTGCCTTTGCTATGGAGGCAGCGGGACGGTATGATGAGGATATTCAGGAAGATGTGCCGCATGTTCTTGATCTTGTAGACCTCAAAGATAAGATGCATCATTTTCCTCATCAGTTGTCCGGTGGAGAACAGCAGCGTGTAGCGATTGCACGAGCAATAATTAACCGACCAGAAATTATTATCGCAGATGAGCCAACAGGAAATCTTGACCCACTTAACACGTATGACATTGTCCAGATTCTAAAAAAGATTAATGATCTTGGAACAACTGTTATACTTACAACACACAATAAGGGTATTGTTGATAATTTAGGTCGTCGTGTGATTACCATGGAAAATGGGCGCATTACAAAAGATCAAAAATCCGGTAAATTTACCATGTAACATTGTATGAAACCAGTACTTCTCAAACGAACAATCCTTGCAGGATTACGAGGATTCTACCGTAACAGAACGGTATCTCTTTCTTCTATCTTTATTCTCACTATTACGCTTTCGATTATCACATCGTTTTTTTTGTTTAGGGCAGTGTTTGATTATACGCTTGAGCAAGTTAAGGAAAAAGTTGATGTTCGTGTGTACTTCACCGTTGATGCAACTGAGGCCCAAGCTACTGAAGTAAAAGCACGACTCCTAGGACTTACTGATGTAAAAAGTGTAACGTATGTATCTAAAGAACAAGCTCTGCTTGATTTCAAAAAGAAGCATGAAGGAGATCAGCTTACACTACAAGCACTTGAAGAATTAGGAACCAATCCTTTCGGCGCAGCTCTTTCTGTTATTGCTAAGGATACATCACGATATCAAGCAATTGCTGATCAGTTAGGTGAAGGGTCTGGGTTCCTTGGTGAAGAACGAGGGGTGATCGATAAAGTTAACTATTATCAGATTAAGGATAGTATTGATAAGCTTAACAGTATTATTGGATGGACTAACACTGTCGGCTTCTGGCTCTCAATAGTCTTTGTACTCATGAGTTGCATGATTGTTTATAACACGATACGTCTTGCAATCTTCGTGTATAGAGATGAGATTGCTGTTATGAAATTAGTTGGAGCGTCCAACATGTTCATCCGTGGTCCATTTATTGTTGAAGCTATTCTTTATTCAATAACCGCTACACTTATTACACTCGGACTTTTCTTCCCAGCTACAGTATGGGTTACCAAGAAGACAGTCTTCTTCTTCGAAGGGTTAAATATTAATGCTTTCTATGTAGGTCATTTTATCCAACTTGCCGGCATCCTGCTTATTTTTAGCGCAACCCTTACAATTATCTCCTCGCTCCTTGCTGTGAGAAAATATCTTAAAGTGTAGTTGATGATAATAAGAAAACTGCAGTCAGAGACTGCAGTCCGTGGAGTCGTGAGGGTCATTATGTGAACCCGTAGTCTCCGTGGTGAGGGTATGTTGTACCACTTATTGTGTTTGTATTGTCAGGTGATGAGGGTAGGAAACCTGGACAATTCTGAAGGTGAAAATGATACCCAGGTTGAACCATTGTTGGGGAATCATCCTTCCTTAACCCTCTTTTTGGAATACGCTCAGCATGTAGATTTTGTATCCACCCACAACGCTTGCACCGTGTTGATATCTGCACCATTGTCTACTCCTGTGTTATGTGCAATCACATCACCTTTGTTACTGTAGCATGGAAAATCAACGTAGCAAACCTCGTGGTACACTTGTTTCTATGACACAGAAACAAGCACTCTCTATTCTTAAGCTTGGGTACACAACATTCCTTACTGGTGCAGCTGGTGCTGGTAAAAGTTATGTTTTACGAGAGTATATTTCTTACCTAAAAAAGCACGGCATTAAGTATGCTGTTACTGCTTCCACCGGAATTGCATCGACACACATTAATGGGACAACTATTCATTCGTGGAGCGGTGTCGGCATAAAGGATAGACTTACGTCGTATGATCTCGATGCTCTTGAAGAAAAACAAAATCTCTACAAAAAATGGAACGATACTTCTGTTCTCATTATTGACGAAGTCTCAATGTTGCATGCAACATTTATTAACATGCTTGATCAAGTCGCCAAGCATATGAGAAGAAATGAAATTCCATTTGGCGGAATGCAAGTAGTCTTTACGGGGGATTTTTTTCAACTTCCTCCTGTTGTTAGAGGCTCCTCTCTAGCTGAGAATACTGGAATATTTGCATTTCAGTCGAAGGCGTGGAATGAGGCGAAGCCCGTTGTTTGTTATCTCAGTGAACAGTTTCGTCAGGATGATGATATGCTTTCTTCGCTTCTTAATGCTATCCGAGCAGGGGATGTTGATGATGGATATTATGAAATGCTACAAGAGCGAACATCAACACCGCATGTTGATGACCACATTAAACTATATACTCATAATGAAAACGTTGACCGAATCAATGAAGAAGCATTCGGGACAATTGCTGGTGATGTAAAAACATATCATATGATTACAAAAGGAAAGGCTGCTCTTGTTGAAAGCCTTAAGAAGAACTGTCTCGCTGATGAAGTACTTCAGCTTAAAGTTAATGCAAAAGTAATTTGTATAAAAAATGCTCAAGATAGAAGCTATGTGAACGGGTCCATGGGTAAAGTTATTTTTTTTGATAATGAAGGAGCTCCAATTATTGAACTTGTTAATGGGAAGAAGGTGACTATTAAGGCAGATTCTTGGAAGATAGAAGAAGACGGAAAAATTAAAGCAGAACTCCAGCAACTTCCAGTTAAGCTTGCGTGGGCAATTACTGTACACAAGTCACAAGGAATGACCATTGATAAGGCTGAAATTGACCTATCTCGTGCTTTTGCTTCCGGTCAGGGGTATGTTGCACTTTCTCGACTTACCTCACTTAGCGGACTCTATTTGAAGGGTTTTAATCTTCAGGCTCTTATGATTAGTGATGAAGTGAGAGAGAAGGATAGTTATTTTATTGCAAAAAGTAAGCAAGCAGAAGATGCAATACTTAAGTACGACCAAGATAAGTTGGTGACACTTCATGAAAAATTCCTACGTGAATCAGGGGGGTCTGTTACAGAGCTTGTGATTGATGAAAGTGATGACACTGAAGAAAAAACTGTGTCACATATGGTAACAAAGGGATTTCTTGATGAGAAAAAATCAGTACAAGCAATTGCCAAAGAGCGTGGACTTTCTGTTGATACAATTATTGGACATATCGAAAAATTACTTGAGTACAAAGAAGATATCGACCTCACTCATGCTCTTCCAAAAGAAAAAGAATTCAACAAGATTGCAAAAGCGTTTGAAACATTAGATACTCGTAAGCTTACACCAGTGTATGATGCTCTTGATGGTAAGTCGTCATATCAAGACATTAGAATTGTTCGTGCACATTTGCATCTATAACTAACGTTTTTTTTCTTTGTTATTGAAGATATGAGTATAAACCTCGACGAGTGCAAAGAGTAATCTCATGGTAAGTGGACCAAGAAATATTCCAGCTGGGCCAAAGAATATAAGTCCACCAACAACGGAGAGGAGTATGAAGAGGGGGTGAAGGCCAAGCCTTTTTCCGATAAGCTTCGGTCCAAGAATATTGTCGATAATACCAACGATGAACATACCCCAAATGGTGAGACCAAGTGATGCAAGTGGATGTCCTGTAGTAAAGAGGTATATCACAGCAGGAAGAATTACAAGAGCTGTCCCGATACGAGGGACAAGTGCTGCGATAATGGTAAGCATCCCCCACAGAATACTATTTGGAACACCGAAGATTGCAAATCCTATACCAGTGACTACCCCTTGTATTATTGCTATAAATAGATTGCCAACAATCACCGATTTAATAGCAGACTGTAGTGTCGAAAAAATAATTTCATCATCTTCTTCGCTAAACGGGCTTATCGTAGTAATCATCTTTCTTAGTCGAGGGCCATCACAGATGAGATAATATAGTGAAATAAAGAAAATTAACAGATCAAGCAGAAATGTTGATATCCCTGATAGTGCGGTGCCAAGATGATCGATAAGCCACGCGAGTGAGTCCTTAATATAAGTATCAATATTTAATGAGAGTTCTTTTAGTGTAATATCTGCTCCTGGTAAAAATTTTTCAAAAACATTTCCCGTACTTTTAGCAATAGACGTAACAAGATGCTCACGCATGCCATCTTGATTAAGTGAATTATAGAGTTGAGCTGCTTCTTGTAGGACTCGTGATCCAAGGAAAACGATAGGAACAATGACGCAGATACCACTCACAGCTACGGTAATAAAAGAAGCGATTCCTTCGTTGTTCCTTGTTCGTTTCAGTACTTGTCTGTAGAAAGGGGTTACTATAACGGCACAGACTATTGCAAGTGTAAGAATAATCAAGAATGGTTTGAGGATGAAAAAGGAGAGAACAAGAATAAGGGCAATGAGTGCCGTAATAAATGGGAGTTGTAAATGAGTATTTTTCATAAAGTGTAGTAGTTTTAAAAGTTAAGATTCTTTAGGTTCTTGATTACTTCTCATTCTTTTGAAGAAGCCATATTGTATTGTGCTAATAGTTGCACCAAGTGCGATAATAACAAGCGTTGCTTTGAAGAGGAATCCGATATTATTCTCCCATTCACTTCCAAGGAAATATCCAGTCATTCCATATAATAGTACATATGCAATCTCTCCAATGATAGCAATTACAAAGAATTGTTGTTTTGAAATACCTGTTGAGCCAGACAGAATATTGACTAATGGTCCGACACCAGTTAAAAATCTACTAAAAAAAATAAGTGAAAATGAAAACTTTTTCATGTAGAGTACAAGCTTAGTGTAGAGCGATGAAGTGAGAATTTTTCTAAACCCGATTTTCTGCAGGGAGGTAGTTCCTATCTTTTGGGCTAAAAAATACCCAGTAGTATCCCCAAGAATATTTCCCATAAAGGCAGCGATAAGTACATACGAGATACTAAAGTATCCTTGGGCAGCAAATGCTCCTGCCGCCGCAAGGATGCTACTTGATGGAAGAGGGAGTAATAACGCCGCAAGAAAAGAAATAAGAAATAACCCAACATATTTATACAGAAGAAGAAAGGTCAGGAATGTGCTGAGAATATATTCCATATCTAAGGAGATGGTGATGTTACAGAAGGGTACGCCTTGATTGCTTCCTTCACTCGTTCTACAAATGACATGGTGACCTCTCCTTGTAGTGTCGCTGCACGGCGGATTGTAATGTTTGGGTACATATCATCTGAGAGTAAGAGGATCTTTTTAAGATAGTCTGGTGACAGATTAAAGTTACGGTTGAGATAATCAAATGTCATCCATGGTTGTATTTGTGAGACGACAATCATTGGCTTATGAGTTTGTTGTGTTCGAAACGTTTTGTTACTTCTTAGATGCTGAAAACTTTGGACAAAGATAATAACACTTCCAATAAGAATGGTTGAGATGATGCCAACAAAGAGTGGATAAATTATTTTTTTCATGAGATAGAGTACCAGTAGTAGTGTAACACTTTTGTTATGTGGTGTTACACGGGTATTCCTTTATTCTTCAGGTAATTTTGAAGTAGAGGTATAGTTGCGAACTATTTTTTTGGTGACAATAATTATGATGCCTTTTGCTTTCATCCCCAGTGAATATTGGCCCAGACGCGTTCGTGGAAGTAATAGAGCACTGTACTGTATGAGTTAACAACGATTACAATTCCGGCAGAAAGAGCTACGTCATGTGTGAAGAAGTATGCAGCAATTGAATCTGCGGTAATACTGATGAGACGGTAACTGATAGACTTTACCAATGATCGGGAATGCTTTTCTGCTACTTTATGATTCATATACGTATCTCCCAGCATAGCAAAATATGTTCTGAAAAAGAAAGAATACATCAACTCTTCATGTCTACTCTTCAAGAATCGAAGATGAGACACCAACTGAGGCTTGGAGGATATTTTTTGCTACGCCATAAGCAAGCCAGAATGTGATGACTGTTGATAGGACAAGAAGTACGCATGCAATAAAACCAGTTCTTTTTGAAGTAGTATCGTTTGAGTTTAGATACTCATATCCTTTCCATTTTGATATGAAGAGAAAACAAACAGATGGAAGGATGATGCTAAAGGCATAAAGAAGTAGTTGAGATGCAGATGTGTTTGATAGTGGCAGTTGGCGAAGCTTCGTTCCACAGTTGGGGCAGAAATAATATGTTGACAGGGTCTGTAGATGGCATGCCTGACATGTGTCAGGAATAGTTTGCTGTTCTTGAATGACTGGTTCCATGTGTCACAGTGTAGCGCACGGAGTTGTTGCTGTATACAGTAATTATGTTCTGTACGTGTACTACTTCGTGGTTACCAGTGAATGTCGTATTGTATCAAATGTTGTTATAAGCGATGCTCTGTTGAATTCATTTACAAGACCTGCTGGGTAGTTTTCTAGTACACCATAGTGAATGAAGTACCTCACAGCGTAACACAGACTTTTTCCTTGAAAAACATACACCGTCTCTTCATATCTATTTCCAGCAGCAGCTCCTGTTGATGATGCTATTAGGTAGGTGACTCCGTTGTCAACATATGTACGAGGCACACTTCCTCCAGCTGGATCAAGGAAATTTGCTGTCGAGCAGATGGCAACCTTTGGAATCTGCTCGATGCTTATGTATGAATCTCTGCTTAAATTAGTGCCCGTTGCGTACGATGAAGGGATGATAAAAGAAATACCCTTAATGGTTTCTTCCGGGCCAAACCCTTGATAGCCATGGGTCTCATTTGCTGTAAAGCCTAACGGGTGACTGAGACTCAACCCTTGGGCGCTATTTGTATAAGCTACTGAATTATTTGTAGTATCTGGAACTGTGGTAACAGGGGTTGTCACCGTAGGGGTATAGGTATAGATGAGTAATCCTGTTGCGAGTATCAATAACGTAATAACAGAAATCATTGTGAATCGTGTAGGCATGATGGTAGTTAGATAATTATTAATAATGTTGTAAATGCAGTATATATGACGTAGACGAAGAGAATAAATGACAAGAATAAGGGACATATTCTGTACATTTCGGTCTGTTGATAACTTCTGAGTACAGCCTTGCATCAGATTACAAAGTCTGATAGAATCTGTAACAGATGTTCAGTGCTTGTTTTTTTATAGTACTGGTACGTCTCAGTAAGTGCCATTGTACTTGCTGCATCAACCTCAAGGAGAGAATCGATGAAACGCTCCCGAACCTGCCACGGCACCAACTGCGCGGCCGCGCCGCATGTCGCCACCGGCCGACCCAGCTCGAACACGCCGTCGATGCCGCCAGCCGTCGTCGACTTCGGCCAGATCGGCGCCAACCACCGCGGCTCCGGCGTCTACCTGAACCGCTGACCAGGCCAACTGCCGCACGAAAGTGCTACCCCGCCCCCACAAAGGGCGGGTGTGTTTTTTCTACCAAAAAATTGACGTTGAGTATGTAGACTAAATTTACCCTTTCTTAAGGGTACATATTATTAAGCAAAGAAATGGCGAATTAGCTATCGCACTTGTCTATTTACTGTAGCAAGATACAACTCCTCAACTTTTTCACGTGCCCATGGAGTTTTTCTTAAGAACTGAAGACTCGACTTAATACTTGGATTGGTTGTGAAGCAGTTAATTTTTATACTTTCACCAAGTTCTTGCCAACCATATTCTTTGACAAGATATTCAACAATAGTCTTAAGTGTCTTTCCGTAGAGAGGGTCATTTGGATGTTCGTTCATGATGTGAAGTATACCAAATATGCTACACCTATGAAATATATCAATGTAAAGAGTTCTTCTTAAGATATAGATGTAGTAGGTGGTATACGATGTGTGTTCTGTATCTTGTCTTTCTTTCCAAGAAAGACTACACTTTATGTATGAATCCAAAAGAAACAATAATTGCAGAGCTTCAATCTATTAATCAATATACAGGAGTGATTGGTACAGTGAGTGAGAATAGTACCCCTGAGACATCTACAATGTATTATATACAGGACAATGACCTTAATATTTATTTTGTTACTCGCTCAGGAAGTAGAAAATATAAAAATATAACGAAGAATCCACATGTTTCTTTTGTTATCAGCTCTGAGCATCCCCCAAAGACAATTCAATTAGAAGGGGTTGCTGGTGAGGTCCTTGATCCCAACGAGCAAGTTGATTACTTTAATAAACTTATCGCAAAAATTACTGAAAGTAGTGCGATGCCTCCTGTTGAACAGATAGTTGCAGGTGAGATGGTATTTATGAAAATGACCACCACATGGGCGCGACTTGGTAACTTCATTGTCATGAAGGAAGGTGACAAATTTATTGAGATAACAAACTAGGTGCTATTTATTTGAATACTAAATAATTAAAAAACTACATATCTGAAATGTAGTTTTTTAATTAATTATTTAAGATTCACGACTACTGGTTTTGATTTTCAATAGGCGTGGTAAGTGTTCCATTAAAACGATTATTATTGAAGTTATTGTTTTTTGAATTTTTTGCTAGAAGGAATCCAGAATCACTTTTTACAACAACATTGTCGACAAGAGTGTTATATTGAGAGCCTTTTACGATGGTATCAGCACTGTGTTCATCTTCGTCGAGTTCCACCCCTGCACCTCCAAGAATATTGCTAGATGAACGAATTGATGAGATAGTGTTACTGGTAAGAATATTGTTGTTACTATTCCAAAGATATATTCCATTGCGAAGACTACTTGAGATAATGTTGTTCATGTATTTATTACCGTGAGAATAACTTGACCAGATTCCAATGAAGCCACCACTAAGCGTGTTGCGCTTAATAATATTACCAGTGACAGTACGATTTGCGTCAGTGTTAGGGTTGCTTATCATAATACCTGCCTTGCTTAAGGTGTTACCCGTCACCGTGTTGCCAGTTACTGTGTTTGCATTCGCCTGTATCAGGTTGATACCAATCTGATTATTATTGAGGGTGTTATTAGAAATCAAAAGACCTTTACTTTGGTGAATAAGAATTCCTGTAGCCCACTTCGTGCCAGTAACTGTGTACATGTTATTGGTTATTGTATTATTAGAAATAATAGCGGTATTGTTTTCAGAAACTTGGATACCGTTTTGTGCAAGTGTATCTGTTGGTCCAATTCCGGTAATTATGTTGTTACTGATTGTGCCGCTTATTCCTCCTGCTTTAGGGAGAAATACAGGACCAAACGTTACACCATTTTTGGCATAATTATGAATGGTGTTTTTTGAAATAGTAACTTTGGCATTATGAAGGACAGCAATACCATATGAACCATGTGTAATAATCATGTTACGAATAGTCACTTTAATGGGTACAGTTGCTCCATCAATTAGAATTGCACCCGTTGATGTTCCACCGTTGAGTACTGGGGAGTTAGGGTTTGCTCCTGTCTTAACAAGTGCTTTACTTCCGACCAAGGAGATTGATTTATTAATTATAATAGATTCATTGTAAAGTCCTGTTGTTACGTAGACTGTTCCACCTTCATCGACAGCGTTAATTGCTTCTTGAATTGTTCTAAAAACGTCAGTACCAAGTGCTTTTCCTTCTGTGCTTGTACTAGTGTAGGTGTTGTTGACATACACAGGTGAAAGAGCCGACGTTGTTTCTGTAAGACTTACAAAACCACACGAGAGGAACATGATAATGATTGCGTTTTTCATAGTAATTAAAAGTATATCATTTAATAACTAGTCAAGTCTGTTGGTAACTTTTGGAAGGTCCAGCCTACAAAACTTTGCCATCTGAGTCGAATGAATTACTATGTAATGAAATCACACGGTGTAAGTGGTGATGTAAATTTAGACAAGAAGTCCTGACTCTCTTAGTAACGCTTCAATTTTTCCATCATCGTCATATTGCCAAAGCTTATCAGAATCAGTAGCAGTTACGGCACGTGCACTTACAAAA
Organism: Minisyncoccota bacterium; assembly: GCA_043736905.1. Classification (GTDB taxonomy): domain Bacteria; phylum Patescibacteriota; class Minisyncoccia; order Phycocordibacterales; family UBA5272; genus UBA11704. Next base: position 23,450 of record JAYTBQ010000054.1, read on the forward strand.
TCTCCTCTTTCTAAATAGAAAATAATTGAACTCATTACGCTTGATTTTCGTCCATTATTAATCACATTGTTAATTGCTTCAAGTTGAGCCATAAGTTCCTTATATGGTGATTCTTGCTTATTTGGTTGTGGTGCATATTCCATATTCTTACAGTAAAGTATACCGTATGTAAAAAATATACCAAAGTGTCTGTTCTCAGCAGTAGAGATTATATTCTTAGCATATATCTATTCCTTTGTATGAGAAAGTTGTATTCGAAGGTTTGTCCCAACTGCTGTTCCAATGATTGAAAATTGGGTCAGAAAATTGAAAATTGAAAATTGTAAAATTGGGTCAGGGTTTAATTAAAGCAGGCCCTATTATCCAAATTTCAGATGATTTGCTGAGAGGCACGTGCTCAGAAAAACTACCGTCAAGACCTGTAAGGTCTTTTTTAATATTTTTACATTATGATTTCGACGCTCTCCGAGCGCTATAAAAAAGTGACAAAAGTGACACTTTTTTCACATAATTAATTACAGGATATTGTCACTATTTTCACCATATCGACAAGTATATCTATGCTAAAACTTTCTATGGTAGTATTACTGAATATGAATATCATCTATATTTTAACGAATGTGGCAATGCCCGGGTACATAAAGATTGGTAAAACAAATGATCTTGATAGAAGAGTTAAGGAACTCTCAAGACATTCAGGTGTCCCACTACCTTTTGAAGTTTTCTATGCCTCAGAAGTAAATGATATGGACTTTGTTGAAAAGAAATTGCACGAAGCCTTTGGAAGAACAAGAGTTGCAGAAAACAGAGAGTTTTTCACAGAAACCCCAGAACGAGTTGTCGCCGCACTTAAATTAGCTGAAGTTCGAGAAGTTACCCCACAAGGAGATATCGTTGAGTACGAGGAAGATAAGAAAGCTCTTATCAAAGCAAGACGATACACAAAAAGATACGATTTTGAAACTTATGAAATACCGATTGGAAGTATATTTACTTTCACAAGAAATCAAGAAGTTACCTGCACTTTAATTGAAGGGTCTAACGTGCTATTTAATGGTGAAGTGATGAGCTTATCAAAAGCAGCCCAAGTGGCGTTAGGTGTTGGTTATCCTGCACAAGGACCAGTTTATTGGGAATTTGAAGAAGAAACATTAGACGAAAGAAGACGAAGATACGAACAAGAAAAAGAACAATAGAACGATTTTTTTGACACCAGAAAAAGTGTGCTATACTGAAGGAACAAAAGCAATATCTCGAGTGATTTTTTAACTAAAAGCTCGCGCAACCTTACCCAAGGTGCGTGAGCTTTTGTTTATTATGGTTCTTAATGCTAATAAACAATATGAAAGAAATTCATACAGACAATGCAAAGGTTACTGAAACAAATCCGATTTACTCCGATATTTCGATAGTTATATCAGATATTTATAAAGTTCCTGAATTCCTAAAATTCACTGAGTGGTACTCAACTCCACGAGATCTTCGTGAAATAAAAACTCAGAAGGAGTTTGCTATATCGGTCGGAGTTTGCGAAGACACGTTAACAGACTGGAAGTATCATCCAAAGTTTGCGTTCTTGGTTCAAAGCAATATCTCTGGATGGGTTAAGGATAGAATCCCTGAGGTCATTAATTCACTTTATGAGCAAGCAACTGGTGAAGGTAAGGTCGGACACATAAAGATGTTCTTACAATTAGGAGGTGTAGACCTTAACAAATAATTTTATGACAAAGACAATAAAGTTAGAGTGGTTAACGGTAAGCAAAAAAGTTAACGATTTGATTCCCCAAGATGTCATCCCTAGAAAGATTACAGATGTACAAATGTCGAATCTAAAAAAGAGTCTAAAGAAGTACAACTTGGTTGAGATTCCTGCAATAGGATCTGATGGTAAGATAATCGCAGGACATCAACGAATCAAGGCGCTACAACTCCTTGGTCGAGGAGATGACATGATTGATGTCAGAATTCCTAACCGTGCTTTAACAGACGACGAGACAAAACAGTATCTCATAGGGTCTAACGCTATAGATGGCGATTGGGACTATGAAGCACTTAAGTCCTTTGAAATAGACCTCCTTGTCGAAGCAGGACTAGACAGAATCGAGATTGGAGAATTCTGGGATGAAGAAAGTGATGTAAAAGACGACGATTTCGATGTCGAAAAAGAAATCAAAGATATCACCGAACCAACTACAAAGCTTGGCGATATCATCTTACTCGGTAAACACAAGGTTATCTGTGGGGATTCTACCAAGCAGAAGACGCTTATAGATCTCTTTGGAGAAGAACAAGCTTCCATGATTTACAGTGACCCAGTCTATAACATCAGTATCAATTATGATGGAGGATTCGGTGGAGAAAAAGGGTACGGTGGAAACGTGAACGATACTCGCTCATTTGACGAGTATATGAAATTCATCAGTGACAGCTTGGAAAGTGCGTTGACGGTATCAAAGGATAACATTCACGTATTCTACTGGTGTGATCAAATATACATTGGACTCATTCAAGAAGTGTACAGAAGACTTGGCTTGAACAACAAGCGAGTATGCTTATGGCTTAAAAATAATCAGAACCCTGTGCCCCTCGTTGCCTTTAATAAGGTATATGAGCCAGTAGTCTACGGTGTAAAAGGAATACCGTATCTAGCAAGCCAGATCACTAACCTTAATGAAGTTCTTAACAAGGAGTTAACAACTGGTAACAAGCTCCTTGAAGAAGTAGAAGCATTCATTGATGTCTGGTGTGCAAAGCGTATTCCTTCAAAAGAATACGAACACGCAACAAGTAAACCGATAACTCTTCATGAGAAAGCAATCAAACGCTGTACAGTACCTGGTGACATCATTCTTGATAGCTTCCTTGGGTCAGGAAGTACTCTCTTAGCTGCAGAACAACTAGGTCGTAGAGTGTATGGCTGTGAACTAGAACCTGCTTTCTGTGATCTCATCATACGACGATATGAATTACTTACCAAAGACAAAGCTAAAGTAATACGAGTAAATGAAGAGATATAAAAAGGAAGTTGCATTTCTTGAAGAAATACAACGTGTACCTAATATATCGTCAGCATGTCAAAAAGTTGGCTTATCAAGAAACACCATCTATCGTTGGTGTAGTGAGGATCCTGAGTTTAAACATCGGCTAGATCAATCTATGGCTGTTGGAAATGATTCAGTGAGTGATCTAGCAGAAAGTAAGTTGATAGGTCTAATTAATGGTTCTGATTTTCGAGCAATTGCATATTGGCTTGATAATAAAAAGAAGGATTACATTAAACCACGATCTAAGGATATGTGGAAGAAATCCCATGTTCCGGTTGCTTCAATTACTATCGAAACCATTGATCCGTTGAATATGCCGTTAAACACAGTCGGTGATACTAACGATGATGAGTATGGTGACTAAGTAAGGTTTCTGCAATCTTCTTCCATTCATCTTTTGACATCTTTCTAGCGACTGAGTGAGGGACTACAACATATAACGTGTTGTGGTCTTTTGCTATATGAAGTTTAGTGTCCTTAATTTCCTCTAATGGTACAGGTATCGTTTCTCTCCACTCTGGTAAATATACTCGAGAGTAAAAAATAACTATCTTTGGTTTATGTTTAGAAATTAACTCACGTAGCCGTGCTATTCGTTTTGGTCTATATGTTGCTAAATATTCTTTTCGAGTATTTAGTCCTTCAACGTTTGCTTCCTTGTACACCCAATCTTTTGCACTAATAGATTTTGCAGGAAGTGGCATAAGTTCAAGTGCTGTATGATTTGATGTTTTCCTACCAAACTCTTTAATCTGAAATTGTCGCACTTCCTCTAGTGTCGGTTCTACCTTGTTTTCAAGATAGAGTAATATGTAAATTAATCTGCGATATGTTGCTTGAGTTTTTGCTCCTTCTTCAAACCACTTCATATGAGCAACATCATGCTTCATGTCGTCATAGATATCTAATGTCTCTTTGTCTTTAGTAGCTTCTAATCTTTTGACTAAACTTTCGACATCACCACTATGACCTTCTTCCATTCCAACAAACCATATATCACTTTTAAAGTTACCGTATCCCCAAAAGTTTTTGATTCGTTCTTCTACTAAATATTTAAAATGATCTCCGAAAGGAGATACTGATTGGTTCATATATGTCTGATAGGACTTAGTAATCTCTCGTGGGTAGCAAAAATCCCACCACGTGAGTAAGGTCTTGCGACCTTCATATCCGTTTCCAGATATGGCCTATCAGAGCAAAGCCCACATGATGGGGTTTTTGATCTGATAGGACTTTTTCACCATACCTTTAATTACTTAAAGGGTTAGGCTACTGCAAATTGTTCTTCTTAATACTCTTGTATTAATCTATTGATTATATCGCAAATACACTCTTTTGCTAAGGCAATTTTGTAGACAATAATTCTTCTCACAATGTCGTGTTTTTTAACTCTGCATAGACTATGCAAGGATTATGGTTCTGTCATTAATTAATATATGCAACAACAAGCACCATTTGGACTAATAGGTAATATGGCTGTTATTCCAACAACAAAAATCAAATATGTTTTATATAGTAGAAAAAGTACTGAATCAGAAGAACGACAAATTCTTTCTATTGATTCACAAATTAAAGAAATGCTTTCATTAGCAGAAAGAGAAGGTTTAGAAATTATTGATATTAGACGAGAATCTCATTCAGCGAAAGAATCAGGGCAAAGACCAGTGTTTAAAGAAATATTAGAAGATATACGAATAGGTAGATATAACGGAGTACTAACATGGGCACCAGATAGATTAAGTAGAAACGCTG
>JAYTBQ010000055.1:0-3472 GCA_043736905.1 Minisyncoccota bacterium
CGAAGCGGCCGCCCTTTCTTGTGTAACCTTCTCATAAAAGCAAAGTCCGCCACAGAGTGGCGGACATGAGGTTTCTGATTCTGTTGACTTAGGACAGTACCTCATATGTCATATTTGTTTGTGCGCAGAGATTTCCGTAACTTTCTGCTTCTTCTTTTGTTTCGAAGAGACGGACGTAGATCGGATTATTTGAGATATCAATGAGACCTTCATTGCTGATTTTCAGTGGGTCGTAATATAGAAATGCTTTCCCGTCTACGTTGTCAGCAATTCCAGTCACCAAAATATATTGGTATCCTTTCGACAAAAGTGCAACTTTCGTTTCTTCCGAAACCCCACTTTCTGCAACTCCAAGCACGCAGATGGCTGTGTGGAGTGCAATGAGTTCAAGGATGCGATGTGTATAGCGCTCATTTTTGACGATGAGCACCACTTGTGCGGTGTTTTGGCTATCGGTTATCATTTCGATTCCTAGTCTCTTGGTTGTAAAAAAACTTCCCAGAAGCATATCGTATGCCTAAAGTGAGTAATTGTCAACACTTGCTCGGTAGGATCTAACTCTTCAGCAGAATATAGTTTTTCATTTCATATCAATTCTCTAATCATGATATAATTACAATCATATGTCCACACCTCATATTGCACTCTATCGTAAGTATCGACCACAATCATTTAGTGACGTTGTTGGCCAGAAGCATCTTGTTGATGTCCTAGAAGCATCCATTAAACAAAAAAAAGTTTCCCATGCGTATCTCTTTTGTGGTGGACGAGGAACAGGGAAGACAACGGTTGCACGAATTTTTGCTCGTGATATTGGATGTAATCCAGAAGATATTATAGAAATTGACGCTGCGTCTAATCGTGGTATTGATGAGATACGCGAGCTTCGTGAAGCAGTGAGAACGGCGCCATTTTCTAGTCCATACAAAGTATATATTGTTGACGAGGCGCATATGCTTACCAAGGAAGCGGCAAACGCTCTCCTTAAGACGCTTGAGGAGCCGCCATCACATGTTATCTTCATTCTTGCAACAACAGACCCTGAGAAGTTGCCACAGACGATAGTCTCCAGGTGTCAGAAAATTGTGTTTCAGTCACCTGATATTCTTACGCTTGCTAAGCGATTGCAGTATGTCGCACATGAAGAAGGAAAGGATGTTGATGAGAAGACTGCAGAGCTTATCGCCAAGCATGGGAAGGGGTCATATCGAGATGCTCTTGGTGCGCTTGAGCAGATTCTGACAACATCGGATAAAAAAATATCATATGAGGGCGTACATGCTTTTCTTGGTGTTACCGATAAAGATTCGCTCTTCGCGGTACTAAAAAATATGTGTCTGAAGGATACTGTTGCACTAGAAAAAATACTCGCAACTCTCCAGGAATCCCAAAGTTCACCAATCCGAACATATGATGATCTTGTCGAGCTACTACGCCTCGGATTACTTTCTAGAATCGGGAAAAACGGAGTGACAGAAGAGCTTGCTACACTTGCAAAAGAATATCCTTTTGTTGTAAGTTCAAAGACGATACTTGATCTTCTCTCTAAGCGACATTTACTTGAGGTGAGCGCTGTTACTTCATGGATTGCGTTCCAGGTGATTGTTATTGCTATTGCGGAGGGAGATAAGTAAGAATGGTGAGATGGGAATAGGACCTACGCACTTAGCGACCTTCTTTGTCGAAACTCCTTATTTTTTCGTCAACGTATTCGAATCAGCAGATTCGCGGCTTGGCCGTAAATTAATTAGGTAACGTCTTTTGTGCGTTTCCTTTAAAATAAGGGTTTCTTCGCGAATCTCATCTAAGTGCGTAGGTCCTAAAAAAAGAGCACGCCGTAGGCGTGCTCTTTTTAAATATAATTGTCTCTACTTATGTTTAAACTGCATCACCCCGTACCATGCATAGATAGTACACATTCCACCAACCAAGAATGGAATGGTTACTCCAAAGAGCCCGCTAATGACTCCACCAAAAAGCGGAACAAGACCTTGTGAGAATGCAGAGAGCGAGCCATTGATACCGAGAGCAATGCCTTGTTTTTCTTTTGTTACAGATGAGCTTAAGAGAGCACTGAGATTCGCCATAGATAACCCTTGTGGTACAGCAATGAACGGTATGAGAAGATATTGAAAAGCAAGTGTCGGCATAAAAGGGGTGAGCGCTGAGGCAATACCAACAAGTATCATACTCACACGGAGTATTTGAAGTGGTGCTCTACGCTTACTTACGATTCTAAGAATAACAACTTGAGTGATAACAATACAGATACCGATGATAGCAAAGTACGTTCCGAGTCCAGATTCTCCAATACCATATTTTTTTACAAGGTAGAGTCCAGAGAATGATGTAAAGAATGTAAATCCGACGAAATAAAAGAAATTTACTTTGTAGATATGTGACACCTCTTTATCAAGAAGGGCTGACTGTATGTTGTGAATAGCTCTCCATATAGTGAGACGCTTTGCTACAGCCCTGTTTTCTTTATGTGTTTCTGGTAAGAAAAGATACACTGATATCATATTGATAACACCAAGAATTCCAGCAATCCAAAAGGGTACTGCCGCTGAATTGAAGAAGTGGGCAAGGTACCCGCTCAATGCCGGTCCTACTACGAACCCGATTCCAAATGCAGCGCCAATGAGACCGAAATTCTTTGCTCTATTTGCAGGAGTAGAGACATCTGCAATGGATGCTTGTGCAATACTGAAGTTTGCAGATGCAAGTCCTCCGATGATACGGCTTACCAAGATAAGGGTTAATGATTTTGTAATAATGCCAAGACCAAAGATGCATTGAGAAACAGCAAGTACAGATACTCCGAGCAAGAGTAACTTTTTCCTTCCATAGACATCAGAGAGCGCTCCGAGAAGTGGCGCCGCAAAGAATTGCACAATACCAAAGAGTGCTGTTGCAAGCCCTGCCAAGAAGTACCAGTACTGTTTATCGATTCCTGTAAGAAGGAATGAAGGTGATGTCGGGTCCGTAAAAATAATTGGAATGATAGGGATTACCATGCCTATTCCTATCATGTCGAGGACGAGAGTGAAGAATAAAATAGGGAGGGTCTTGCGTTCCATGAATAATCTTTCTATTATACCATATTTACATAAGCCTTTTTTGAGGAACTTTATTTAACAAATGTAAGATTGTTCCATAAAGAGTATCTTTTTTCTTTTTTTAACTTTTTCATCGAAGCAAACAGAATATTTGCCTGCTGGCAAATTTCTTCTGTCTCGCGCCGGCCGCGCTACGACAAGTAGCTTCTCATGAAAAAGTTCGGGAATATTTGGATATAAGATACCATCGCATGATTTATCTGTAATAGATTTATAAGATATTCTATGTATTCATGCTTCTTCATTGTTAAGTATGTATTATACCATCCCTAATTAACCTCTTCCCACTGTCTCCTAATCCAATCATAACAACAAAGGTCTACTAACTCTTTTTGCGACCAACTGTTAATTGC
>JAYTBQ010000056.1:0-3437 GCA_043736905.1 Minisyncoccota bacterium
AAAGGATATAAATACCTCGGAGCTTGCTCCGTTTTGTATGAGCGAAGCGAATTCTTTGTATTTAATACCTCGTCAGCTTGCTGCGAGGATCCTTTATTAATTTTCTTAGTGGCGAGCCTAAAGCTGTGCTTAACCATCTTTTAGATGGAAGAAATGTGGATGTAAAAAAAGATGATAATTTTATTCGTTTTATTGCTCATTCAGGTATTCAAATAAATACAAATGGTGTAAGTCTTGCCATTGATCCTTGGCTGTATTCTTCCTCTCATGAGCAGGCAAAGTTGCAGGGGTTTGATCCAGCAAGTTGTAGTGTTGATTTTATTGTCCCTGGTCCAAGGAATACAATTTCTGACATAGCTTCAGATATCATTCTTCTTTCTCACTTTCATACCCATCATTCTCCGTATAAAGAAATAAGTCAAATACTACAAAGCAAGAGTCGTGTTGACATCGTGTGTCCAATCTTAAGTGATGAAAAATTAAAAATATTACAAACGTGGCTGAAAGATGATTTTCAGAAGATAACTTTTCATTTTTTAAAAGGAAAACATTATTATTCTTGGTGATATAAGAATACAATCATTGCGCCAAGGAAAATTGAAGCATTTTGCATATTTTATAAAAAGTCCTAACCTTAGCGTTGTTCATGTTGTTGATGCTGTTTCTCGAGATAAGGAATCAAAAGGAGAATTTGGTGATTATTGGGATAGTTATGATGGTCTGGATCCAGACTTTCTTTTTATTGGCGCTGCCGGACACCACACTAGAATGATTGATAATTTTGGTAAAAAACATATCATAGGACCAACAACTCTTTCTCCAGTCCAGGCAGCAAAAATAACACAACGTATTAAGCCAAAAAATGTCGCAGTTGCTGGTGTTTTTAATTTTAGTATTTGGGATGCACGTGTCGAATTTGTGCTTCCTTATGAGTTTGTTGAGACGCAATTCTACTGGGCTTTATCTTTTTTGGAGCCAAGTATTGCTATTCATCAGGTAAGGCCAGGAGAAACATTTAGAAAAGGGGAAGATGGTAATTGGTATAAAGGGAGGTGATACACCCTTCTTCTCTTCTCTTAAATATGATAGAATCCCCATATTATGAAGCAGAAAATTAAAGCATTTTGGGTGATTGTGATAGTTCTGATTATTGGCGGGTGGCTATGGAAAGGGGATATGATTCTTAACGGTAACTTTAAAAAGGACTTCGTGCTCGGTCTTGATCTTGCGGGAGGGGCGGCTCTTACCTATACAATTGATACAAAAGCACTTCCTGAAGGAACGAATGTACAAGATAGTGTGGATGCACTACGTGACGTTATTGAACGCCGTGTTAACCTTTTCGGTGTTCGTGAGCCTGTCGTAACAACAGCCTACAGCCGTCTGGCATCTGAATGGCGTCTTGTTGTTGAGCTTCCTGGTGTTGCAGATATTGATCAGGCTGCGAAGCTTATCGGAGAGACTCCAGTGCTTGAGTTCCGTACAGAGAAGAAGGGGTCAAAGCCTCTTACTTCATCATCAACACTCTATGAAATGATTGGTAACTACGAAAAGACAGAATTAACAGGGACATACCTCAAGAAGGCAACGGTAGCATTTGATCCAACAACCAACCGCCCAATGGTAGAGCTTGCTTTTGATGACACTGGCGCAAAGCTTTTTGCTAAGATTACAAAAGAAAACATCGGTAAGCAGGTTGCTATCTTCTTAGACGGTGTGCCTATTTCATCACCAACGGTAAATGAAGAAATTACCCTCGGTAAGGCTGTTATTTCTGGATCGTTCAGTGTGCAAGAGGCTCGTATTATGGTGGGACGTCTCAACTCAGGAGCGCTTCCTGTTCCGATTACCCTTGCGGGGAAGACAATCGTAGAGCCAGCACTTGGGGAGAAAGCAATTGACGCAGGTAAGAAGGCTTCGTTTGCAGGATTTGCTCTTATTGTGCTCTTTATGGTCATCTGGTACAGATTACCTGGTGTGATGGCTTCTCTTGCCCTTGTATCATACATTGCCTTTATGCTTGTGCTCTTTAAGCTCATTCCTGTTACTCTTACTTCTGCTGGTATTGCAGGACTCATTATCTCACTTGGTCTTGCAGTGGATGCCAACGTGCTTACCTTTGAAAGAATGAAGGAAGAAATCGCACGTGGTAAGAACCTTAAGGATGCTATGGAAACTGGATTCCTTCGCGCATGGACATCAATTCGTGATTCTCATATTGCAGCGATTATCGTTTCGGTCATTCTCTTCTGGTTTGGGACGTCAATTGTTAAAGGGTTCGCCTTTACGTTCTTCTTGGGTGCCGTTGTGTCACTTATATCAGCACAGATCGTGACACGGGTGTTCTTGCGTGCGATTGTTATTGAAAAGCCTGGGAAGATTGGTCGATTCCTATTTGGTTCTGGGTTTGGTAAATAAGTATTTTTCTATACCAATTACTCATTACTAAAAATAATTACTACTACTATGTTTATCGTAAAATACAAATCATTGTTTATCGGAATCGCCATTGCAATGGTGATTGGAAGTGCTGTCGCTGTGTCCTCGTTTGGTATTAAGAAGGGGATTGATTTTACTGGAGGAACGGTTGTTGAAATTGAGTACACTGTAAACGACTTTAAGGAAGCAAATACAAAAGTGCTTCTTGAGAAAGGTATCAAGACCTTTGCTACAAGTAAGACGTCTTATAAGTTTATTTCTCAGGAGCCATATGAGACAACTACTGCGACGCTTGCAACAGTGCTTAACAAGAAAGACCACCCATATAAGGAGACACAGGTGAACACAGTTGGTCCAACTATGGGGAAGGAAATGACTAAGAAGGCAGCAATAGCTATTGTTATTGTGGTTATTTCAATCCTCTCCTTTATTGCGTTTGCATTTCGTGAAGTGTCTCAGCCTATTGCTTCATGGAAGTATGGTGTGGTTGCAATGGTGACTATTGTCCACGATATTATTGTGCCAACAGGAGTATATGCATATCTTTCTCATGTGCATGGGGCGGAGATAGATACACTCTTTGTGGTTGCTCTGCTTACTATTATGGCGGTGACTATTTCTGACAAGATTGTGGTGTTCGATAGAATCCGTGAAAATCTCAAGGGGTCAAGTGCCAAGACATCGTTTGATGATATTGTCGGTGAAAGTCTTACTCAGACATTCACTCGGTCAATCAATACATCATTAACAACAGTACTCTCCCTTATTGCGTTGTACTTCTTTGGCCCGGTATCAACACAGTTCTTTGCGCTTACTCTTATAGTGGGAATCGTTGTGGGAACCTACTCTTCTATCTTCGTAGCAAGTCCTTTGCTTACAATGTGGAATAAGGGGAAGTAAAATGTACAGTCGTTTGTCATTTGTCGTTTGTCATTATCCGTTAGCTTGTGGCTTTGGTCATAACAAACACAAAGAGCGGCGCCATAGGCGCCGCTCTT
>JAYTBQ010000057.1:0-3431 GCA_043736905.1 Minisyncoccota bacterium
TTCTTCGAAAGAATATAATCTTTCACTTGTAACAGTGAGTAATATTTTTTGAGATAGATAACATCTGCGTCTTTTTCTCCACGTTCATTTTCGGTATGAGATAGCTTATCGCCAAGGATATTAAGCTCTGGTGAGAGCATTGAGTCATTCACATTCTGACATGATACTTCTTTAAGGAGATCAAACTGTGTTTCGCTAGAAAGGATGTCAATCGCAATATTATCTTGAATAAATTTTACATTTTCTACTCGCTTGTTTGAGAAAAAAGTTGACGCAAAAAATGCCGTAGCAAAGATTGCTGTTGTCAAAAAAAATGTGAAAATATACTTTTTTGTATCCATATGTTGTTGCGGTAACGAGCACACCGTTGAGCACTCGTAGATTTTGGGGGAGCCACTTCTCAGATTCGAACTGAGGACCTACGGTTTACAAAACCGTTGCTCTACCAACTGAGCTAAAGTGGCACATAAACATTTCCTGTTCAACAGGTTTTGTAAACCGTTGACTATTTGCAATCTCGTCTTTAACTCGTGCCAACTTAGCTTGCGTGGCACATAAACATTTCCTGTTCAACAGGTTTTGTACATTATTAACAATGCATTTCCTCTGCTGACGTAGAAAATATTCTATCATATTAGAACCAAAATGTCATCTAATTACTACATAAAGTGACAACATTAAAAACAGAAGGAACGAGCCTACTTGGATGACTCCTCATTCTCCTTCTCCTGATCCATTTCTTGCTTATATACCTTAAGATGTTCCCAGAAGTGAGGCACGGTCCCCTTGTTTCTAACAGCGTTTCGCACGAACCAGTTACGGGACTTTGCATACATCTTCGTCGTAAATACATCAAAGTGATACATGAATCTCACCATGATATGGAAAAGGTACTGTGTACAGAACTTACGAACGTAAACACTTTTCTTAAGGAGAAAACGGATAATAGTATGTACCGTAACTGACACCTGATCAGGTCCATTATATGATTCATCAAGTACAATAATCCCCTTATCTATCTTGTACTTCTGTAACAAAAGAACTGACATCGCACTTATGGCAAATATCATTCCTAGTATAGCTAAAATGGGTACAAGCATGATTGGTTAATTATTGTTACGCCATCTATGGCGCATACACACTATCCGATACTATACCGTGTAAAGCGAGATACTTTCGTATTCTCACCGAACTTCTGTACGGCACCCTGTAGACGTTGCTCGACGGTCATTTCTGGATCCTTAATGAATGACTGCTTAAGAAGCGATGTCTCTTCTCCGAGACCATCCTCATTATCAATTGATGTTGGTGCCATTGCACACACATGCATAGCAAGGTCCTTAGCAAGTGCTACGAACTCTTCGTTCTTAGCAACGAAGTCTGTCTCACATCCAAGCTCGAGAATCACGCCAATAGTTCCTGAACCGTGTACGTATGCCGAAATGACACCCGCAGTCACCTCGCGGTCAGCTTTCTTTGATGCAGCCCCAGCTGAGTACGCAGCAAGTACTGCACGAGCTTTTTCTTTGTCTCCATTTGCCTCATCAAGTGCCTTCTTTATCTGTGCAAATGAGAGCCCTGTTTCTTCACGAAGTTCTTTTAGTGTATCCATATATAGTTGTTGATGATAATTAGTAAAGATAGTACTACACAATACTACAAAGAGTTATGCTTCTACCTGAAGAGCACTCTTGATTGCTTCAAGTACGAAACGAACAGACGAAACTGATCCATCATTACCTACGATTGGGTACTCTATACCTTCTATTGTACAGTCGGTATTAGAAAGTGCAACAACAGGAATGTGAAGAAGTTTTGCTTCCTTAACACACATAAGCTCATGACGAGAATCAATGATAACAATTACTGAAGGGATATTAGTAAGTGAAGAAATTCCACCGAAGTCACGGTCTAAACGGTCAATATCACGTTGAATAAGGAGCTGTTCTTTCTTGGTATACACAGCAAGTTCACCGGATTCTTTCTTCTTGAGGAGGTCATGCAACTTTTCAATTCGCTTCTTCATCTGTGGGAAGTTAGTAAGAGTTCCCCCAATAAAACGCTCAGCAACATATGGTGAGTTAACAGAAAGTGCAACTTCCTTAATAATCTGGCGAAGCTCTGGCTTTACACCAACAAAAAGAATTACCTTCCCAGCGCTCTGCATACTCTTAAGATATGCAACAGCTTCTTCGAGCTGAGCTTTTGTTTTTTCGAGATTGATAAAATCAATACCATTTGAATTACCTTCGATAAATGGCTTAACTGATGGGTGACGACGCGTACGAGAATATCCGTACTGTAGCCCTGCTTTCTTTAATGCTTCGATTGTGATTGACATGAATTGTATAGCTAGTAGCCTTTAGCCATTAGCTGTTGGCCGAAAGAATGCATATGCATTGCAAAAAGCTACTAGCTAACGCCTAACGGCCGGATTTTAATAAAACATTTACTCGTGCCACATCATTTTTCTCATAGTGCTAAGATTTTGCACGCGTCAGTAGTGCTCGAAAGTGATGCTCAGGTGTCCAAATCCTGATTTGCCCGATTGGATGAGTGAATACATTTTAGCACAAAAAACAAGAAATGGGAAGATTTATTCCATATTATTTAAACAAAATTAATGGAGATTTTATAACAAAGATATAGTAAAAACAGCTAAAATAAATTATTTTACAATGAGTCTCCCCGTATCATCGACATCGTTTCCTTAACTGTTGTCATAAACTCTGCAGGGAAGATAATGGTTGAATTCTTCTCCACACTGATCTCTGTCATAGTTTATAATGTGCGAAGCTGAAGTGTCACTTGATGCTGGGAAATGATATCCACCGCTTCACCAAGCTTAACAGCGGCTTCGAACTCCCCTTGCGCAGCAACTATCTTAGCACGTCTCTCACTCTCAGCCTCTGCTCCTTGGTCATTGCGCGCTGCATATTCTCTGGAAGCATGATGTCCTTAATCTCAACGGCAGTTACTTGCACCCCCCATGGCTCAGTATGTGCATCTATAACCACTTTTATCTGTTGATTAATATCTACCGTCTGTGAAAGAAGTTGATCGAGTTGGAACTGTCCAACGATGTTTCGCACCGTAGTCTGACTGATCTGATTCACAGCATCATACACGTTCTCGATAGCAATGACAGACTTCTGTGGATCAACGACATGATAGTACGCAACAGCAGCAATATCAATCGACACATTATCCTTAGTGACAATCTTCTGAGAAGGGATATTCATGGTAATCGTACAAAGTGCAACCTTTGTCATTTGTTCGAGGATAGGAATAAGTATGATAAGCCCTGGGCCAAGAACCCCTTTACACTTACCAACTTAGAATCCAGAATCTAATGCAATATTACTAAGTACGTATTAGCATTAGAATTATGTCTACAAAAAATCATTTTTTACTCACTTTTAAGAACCGTG
>JAYTBQ010000058.1:0-3381 GCA_043736905.1 Minisyncoccota bacterium
TGTAAACGAGTGATTACAAGATCCTAAGTAAAGTATATATCCGAGAAACAAAGAAATACAAATACTTTTGTTATCCACAGGAGTTCTATAGTGGAATACGGGGTCGGAAATCTGTTTCGAGCGCAGCGAGGCAGATTGGTGACCGACTCTTTCTTAAACTTATGAAAGCAAAGCTTTGGATTTTTAATTTTGTGAGGTAGATAGAGGAGTCGAACAGAGTCAGATACGAAGTCCGTTTGTGTAATCACAAACGGTGAGGACGAAGCCGGGGTCGCGAAATAAGGAGCGCAGCGACTATATTTGGTGACCAACTCCTCTATCGAATTTTGTGCCATTTTATATTAAATTTAACTAAAATGAATAATACAAAAAGTTCTGCACCTTGCGGCACAGAACTTTATTCATTACTTTCTTACAGTTTGGATACTTCGTTACCAAATACAGAGATGTTCCAAAGTTGTCTTGAGCTGAAAATAATATTCAGCTGTTGTTTCAGGTTGGGCAAAAGTTGTCGATTGTTCAGAAGAAAAAACCTTAGAAGCATAACTTTTCGGAAAACAGAAGGGCTATCTTTACCCCAGCATGCCAAATTCAAAAACTTGTCTCGGTCACTCTTTGGTAACAGTTTAAAGTGACCACTTGAAGCAATAAAAAAAGGTCCTTTATGATCAAGGTAGTCAGTCAAAGGAAGTCTTTCTGATGACTCAAAAGTAACAACTATGATGCTTGTATTATTGCTAAAGGCAACATTACAGATTTCATGTAGTGGGCCATGCTTTTGAATCATCATTTCAACTGAACTAATAGTGAAAAATAATTCAAGACCTGTGAAATGAGGAAGGTTAACCAAAAACAGTGGTAGGTTAAAACCTTTTAAACAAAGAAATTCTTGTGGCTTTTTCAAGCCACCGAGTATTGGCTTTTTCAAGCCACCAAATCCAAGTATGTTAAACATTGTTTCCCCTCTAAAAGAACTGAAATACAACAAATATGTATAATACAAATTTATACTATACATAAGATGGTATATTGTCAATGGTATGAGGTTAATTGTCCTTATCATATAAGGATTTTTCTTTCTTTAGCCACTCACTAAACCCAATAATATACTCCGAAAGTATCTTTAACTTCTCAAATTCTGATTCGAAATATGTCCGACTTTCTTCACCACATTCATATCTCAACAATTTTACGGTATACTATGAGGGTAATAATTCACTAAAAATACCACACGTATGAATGAAGACTTTCAACCACAAGGATCTTGGAAATCTGTTTCAGCAACAGACGAGACTCGAGTAAACACAATCGAAGAACTTAAGAATGAGATTAAGGAACTCGAGCACCTTATTGATCTTCACGAACGAGGAGAGAAAACAATTACCGAGGAAAAGATTCGAAGCGGTGAAACAATGGAGTCTTTTGTTATGTCGTACAAGGAACGCATCGTTGCAAAGAAAGACGCTATTGCTCGCCTCGAGGTACTTGGCTAACGCAATAAAGCAGTCACTACTCGTGATGATATTTTTCACCCCTAATAATAGTAAGGGCTCTGTATAATTGCTCCACAAGAATCACTCGCACAAGCATGTGAGGGAATACTAGCGATGACAGCTTCCAGACATAGTTAGCACGTAGAGTTACGTCCTCTGAAACACCGTAAGCTCCTCCTATAACAAAGACCATTCGTTTTACGGAATCTACCATCCTATTTGCAACAAGCTCTGCCAGCGCTTCGCTTTTCATATCTCTTCCCCTTTCGTCAAGAAGGACAACATAGTCCTCTTTTTTTATGAGTGATAATATTTTTATACCCTCTTTTTCTTTTGTAACATCGTGCGGTATGTAGACCCATTCAACAGGGAGATATCTAAGAAGTCTAATTTCGAAGTGCCTGACAAGGTCATTACTAACCTCATCCTTATCTTTACCGATGGTCATAATAACGATTTTCATCCCCCTACTCTACGTGAGAATACAATTCCCTGCAAGGGAGGAAATAATAGGCGCTACAGAATAATTGTTACTTTTGTTATACTGACTCCATTATGATTCTCCTTTCCATTGAAACTAGCTGTGACGAAACAGCGATATCTCTTATTAAGCGAGTGAGAGGGAAGCAAGTACGCTTCGAAACATTGTCACACAAGATCCTTTCTCAGATTGATCTCCATGCCCAGTATGGCGGTGTGTTCCCTGCTCTTGCTAAACGTGAGCACACTAAGGCAATTACTCAACTCATCGCAGAAGCACTTCAAGAGGCTGATCTTCTTGTGGAACGAACCAACACGTATCACATTCCTAATAGTGAACGTAAAAAATTAGATATACTCCTTGAAAGAGAGCCGGAGATGCTTGTAGCTATGAAGGTACTTTTTGAAGGGATACAGAAGCCAGCAATTGATGCAATTGCAGTAACACAAGGGCCAGGACTTGAGCCTGCTCTATGGGTGGGTATTAACGCAGCGTTAGCGCTTCACATGATATGGGATATTCCAGTCTATCCAATCAATCACATGGAAGGGCATATTATTGCTGGATTACTTTCATTACAAAACAATGTCTATGAAGTCTCAGAAGTTGACTTTCCTGCGTGTGCGCTTCTTATTTCAGGTGGACACACAGAGATTGTTCATATTCCAAAACTACGAACATATAAAGTGATAGGTAAGACGAGAGATGATGCTGTTGGTGAAGCGTTCGACAAAGCAGCGCGAATGCTTGGACTCCCCTATCCTGGAGGACCAGAGATTTCTCGCCTTGCTGAACACGCAAGGAAGGAAGGGATCATTGTTGACGAAGAGCTACGCCTCCCTCGACCAATGTTACACAGCGGAGATCTTAATTTTTCTTTTAGTGGACTTAAGACTGCTGTACTTACAAGAACAAAAAAACGAGGAGAACTTGATGAAAGAACAAAGAAAATGTTTGCTCTCGAATTTGAGAATGCCGTCACCGATGTCCTTGTTGCAAAAGTGAAGCAAGCACTCTACGAGACCAGAGCTAAGACACTGATTGTCGGAGGTGGGGTAAGTGCCAACACACATATACGTTTCGCACTCAAAGGACTTGCCGAGAGTGAAGGAATTAGTTTATTTATCCCTAACCGTAATCTTTCAACTGATAACGGTCTTATGATTGCAGCAACAGGTCTTGTCCATATAGCACATGATGAGAAGCCAAAAATTAAGTTAAAGGCAAATGGATCATGGTCAGTTGAAGAGAGCTAACACACTCTACAGAATTTATAACTTATACTGCAAAAAGAAAAACGATTCCCGCAGGGAATCGTTTTTCTTTGCCTCGCCCTCAATTGTGGTGAGCGTGGCATGCTCCAAAGATAAATGCCTTATGTGAGCGCAGTCGCCCACCGCAATTACT
>JAYTBQ010000059.1:0-9336 GCA_043736905.1 Minisyncoccota bacterium
CTTCAAAGGAAATAGAAGCTGATTACTGCAATACTTCTGAACTCGTCTGTAACGCTCAAAGAAAAAGAAGAATAGCACCTATTGGGAGCTATATGCCAATTCTGCGAAGTTCACAATGTTTTGCCGATGTGCACCTTTCTCCTATTGTTGTGATTGGAGAAGTGGTGCCAAAGGAAAGGCTCAAAAAGGATGTGTAGCAATTCGCATGATGGGAGCGCGGCCCAACGGCCGCGCTTTTGTTTTTCCATTTTGCAAATGTAGTTCTCTTCATGTAGAGTATTGGTAGATTCGCGTAGAAAGGATATCTGATGAGTGATATTGGCTCTGACTGGGATGCAGCTGTTGATTTAGTTGTAAAGGCTGAAGATAGATTGTTGGTAAAGTCACCAGATCATCAACTTATTGCGTACTTAAGAATAACGGATAACAGGAAACAAGAAGTAGCTTGGCAGAAACAGCTTCGTAGTTTTTCTAAAACTCCAGAACAAGAAGGAAATGTTCGTGGAGCAATGGAAGTCACGTATGCCATGGCCCGTTATTTGCTAGCTCTTGAAGTTGCTCTTGGTGAACGTACAGAACGTGAAGTGTCTGCAAATCAGCCAATTTACACCAAAAGCTCTTTGGATGATGAGATTCCTTTTTAGTCAATGAGAATTTTTGACATGAAGGATGTTGTGGATGAAGCGCGGCCAACGGCCGCGCTTTTGTTTTTCTTCCAAAAAATTTGTATAATGGAATAATGTCTACACATCATCTAACTGTCAACGAGATTCGTTTTAAATTCCTCGCATATATGCATTCCAGAGGGCATGCAGTAATTCCGTCTGCGTCACTTGTTCCTGAGAATGACCCTACAACACTTTTTACAGGCTCTGGGATGCAACCAATGCTCCCGTACCTGCTTGGGCAACCACATCCACTTGGTAAGCGTATAGCAGATTCTCAGAAATGCTTTCGTTCACAAGATATTGAGGAAGTGGGGGACAATCGTCATACAACATTTTTTGAAATGCTTGGTAATTGGTCCTTTGGAGATTACTTTAAGGAAGAGGAAATAACATGGATGTGGAATTTTTTGATTGAAGAATTGAAGCTTGATCCGAAGCATTTTTATGTGACATGTTTTTCTGGTAACGAATCACTCGGTGTGCCACGAGATACATTCTCAGCAGAATTGTGGCAGAAGCTTTTTGCAGAGAAGGATATTTATGCACAGATTAGTGATACACCAGAAAACGGAATGAAGGTAGGCGAAAGAATTTTCTATTACAGTGAAAAGAAAAATTGGTGGTCACGAAGTGGTGTTCCTGCGAACATGCCAGAAGGTGAACCAGGTGGACCGGACTCAGAAATGTTCTATGACTTTGACCCGAATGCAACCAAGAAAATGCATGTGGCTTCTAAGTGGGCACAAGAACCATGTCATGTGAACTGTGACTGTGGTCGTTTCCTTGAGATTGGCAATAATGTTTTTATGCAGTATAAGAAGACTTCAAGTGGTTTCGAAGAACTTCCTCAGATGAATGTTGATCACGGAAGTGGGCTTGAGCGATATGCTGCAGCGCTTCGCAACGATCCTGATATGTTCAATATTGATGTTTTTGATATTCCAAAGGAAGTACTCGAACGCCTTTCTGGTAAAGCATATGGATCAGATGAACATGTCATTTATGCATACCGTGTGATACTTGATCATATTCGTTCAGCGACATTTCTTATAGGTGATGATGTTCTTCCGGGGAACAAGGATCAGATGTACTTTGTTCGTCGACTCATTCGTCGAGCAGTTCGATTTGCTCGCAACTTGGGAATCGAGACTAATTTTACAAAAGAAATCGCAGCTGCATTTATTGCAACATACAAGGATGAATATACGAATTTGCTCGATAAAGAAGTGATAATCTTAACTGAGCTTGATCGTGAAGAGAGTAAGTTTAGAGTAACACTTGAGAAAGGGATTCGTGAATTTGAAAAGATCGCCACTGACCATATTTCTGGTGTGAATGCTTTCAATCTGCTTCAGTCATATGGATTTCCAATTGAGCTCACTGAAGAGCTCGCATATGAGCGTGGCATTTCAGTTGACCGTGAGGAATTCGAACGAGAAAAGAAGGCACATGCAGAGGAATCTCGCACTGCATCTGCGGGTAAGTTCAAGGGTGGTCTAGGAGGTGATGGAGAGATGGAAGTGAAGTATCATACGGCGACACACATGCTTCATCAGGCGCTCCGCGATGTACTAGGTGATACCGTTGCACAGAAAGGGTCCAACATCACACCGGAGCGACTACGTTTTGACTTCTCATTTGAACGCAAGATGACTGACGAAGAGAAGAAGAAGGTTGAAGATAGTATTAATGCTCGTATCAAGGAGTCTCTTCCTGTAATTCGTGAGGAGATGTCTATGGAAGAAGCTCGCAATCGTGGAGCGATCGGACTCTTCGGTGATAAGTATGGTGATGTTGTGAGTATTTATCGTATAGGTGAAGGAAAGAATCGAGGCGACAGTGACCTTTTCTCGATGGAATTCTGCGGTGGGCCTCATGTTGATAATACGAGAGACCTCTCTGTTGCAAAAGGTCCTGATGGAATGTTACTTGAAGATGTTTTCAAAATTGTAAAAGAAGAAGCAGTGAGTGCTGGAGTGAGAAGAATCAAAGCAGTGTTGCAGTAATAAGCAAGAGATTAGAACAGTAAGACTAAAAAAAGAAAGCGTGGCGCCTACGGCGCCACGCTTTCTTTTTCTTGATGAACCTTTTTCTGAGTTAGATTTCTTTACTACTGAAGATGGAAGAAGAAGGTAGACTGCATTTATTGTGAGGTATGTGTATTACCACCTATAACCTACAACCTATAACCTGTTATACTATCCCTATGAATCAATCTGAATCTTTTCTATCTGTTGCAGTCGGAGATACATCAACACTCATTAACTATATTGTTGATGGGCACATTATTGTTTCTCATGTTCATCAGATTGGGTACAAGCATATCGAAGCAGATGGAATGTCAGTTATGGCAGGGTCAAAGTTCATGGATGGGATTCTGTATGCTCTTGAATTTGTTTCACTTCACGACAGAATTCCTACACAGGTTAAGTTAATTGCTCCTCGGTATGCCACATGGATTGGTGAAACAATAGAAGGTACATCTTATACACAGTTCTTCACTGATGGAGCTCCCATCAGTGTTACAATGGAAGGTATAAGGGATGTTCCTCTTTCATATGCAAGACATTCGCAAACCATACACTCGTTCAAGGTCTAATAATGATTTACAGTCACGCGTAGAGCAATTTGAAAGTGCTCGTTACAAAAGAGACGACTACGAAAGAGATGGGTATGAAGATGTTCCTGTCCAAATTCCAACAAAAAGAATCAGACGAGATGTAAAAGATATGGATATGTATCCAAGAAGTCGACGAGATGACGACCTCTACGATGAGCCGAAGTATGATGATGACCGCACACACTCGACATATAGAGAGGAGCGAGTTCGCTCACCACGAAAGAAAAGTTCCACAGGGACGCTTATGTTTATTGTCGCTATTATTGCCCTTGTTATTGGTGTCTCTCTCTATACATATGTTTTTGACAGTGCGACAGTGACAATTGTTCCGAAGTATAAAGATGTTAATGATATTGGAAAGACTTTTGTTTTTTCAAAAGATGGAACGGACCCGGCTGTTGTACCTTTTGTGATAGGGAATGCCTCACTTTCTAAAACTAAAACACTAACACTCTCAGAAACAAGAAAAGTAGAAGCCAAAGCATCAGGAAAAATTACCGTTTACAATAACTTTGATGGAACACCTCAAAAACTTATAAAAAATACTCGTTTTGAATCATCGAAAGGTAAAATTTATCGCATTAACCAATCAATAGAAATCCCAGGAAAGAAAGGGTCTGTCCCGGGAAGTGTAGAGGTAATGGTCTATGCAGATGGAAGTGGTGCTGAATATAATATTGGTACGGCAACTTTTTCTATTCCAGGGTTTAAAGGAAGTCCACGAGAGTCGTCTTTTTACGCGAAATCAAATGGTTTAATCTCAGGTGGTGCGTCAGGCTCTAAGTCGCTTGTTGCACTTTCAGACCTTAACGCAGCAAAAGACTCACTTGCTGTTGAGTTAGATAAAGAAATTAAAATCGAAATTAAAAAAATTAAGAAGGATGGATACATACCCCTCTATTCTGCCGTCGAAGTTATCTATACTGATAATGAATCAGCTGTTATGAAGGGAGAGACTGAAGTCTATCAAGTAACAGCAACCGGAAATGTCATTCTTGCAAGTGCCCCTAAGTTAGCAGAGGCTGTTGCAAAAACTTTTGGTGATTATGATAACCAGCCTGTTCGTTTGGCATACACTGATGCCCTTAGTTACACCAGAAAGCAAACAGATCGCATTGCAGAAGGAAGTACTATTATCTCTATTCTCGTAGAAGGTAAGCCTAGGGTAATTTGGGAGAGCGACATTGAAGTAATAAAAGGAATGATTATGGGTAAAAGTCGCGATGAGTTCAAACCTCTTATGAAAACAATTAATTCAATAGAAAGTGCCGAGATAAGCTTCTCTCCGATCTGGTTGGCACATTTTCCATCAGACAAAAACAAGCTTATTGTAATTGAATCACTACCTAAGCGTTGATTGTCTAATAATAATTTGGTATACTATAATCCTCTTACCTATGGAAGAAAATGAAACAGATATTGAAACAATGGAAGGTCGTGTAATAGAAGCTCTACCGAGTACTCTTTTTCGTATCGATCTTGGTAAAGGTAAAGTTCTCATCTCATACTTAGGTGGACGTATGAGAGTTCATAGAATCAAAGTCCTCGTTGGAGACAAAGTAATGGTCCAACTTGACCCATATGGAGGGAAGGGAAGGATTATTAAGAGACTATAAGAGTCCAAAGTGGTAAGGGGGTAGGTAGTAGGTTGTAGAAATTGTATAGAGATACTGAGATCAAGAAAATTATATTTTTATATAATAATCGTTAGTTTTGTATAGATAACCTACAACCCATAACCTACAACCTGCAGAGCAGTTGCATTATTTATTAAGATATAGTATAATTTAACCCACATTTCTCATGAAAGTAAGATCATCAGTCAAGACAATTTGTTCTAAATGCCAAATGCTCAAACGAGGCGGTGTTCTTCGAGTTATTTGTGAGAATCCTAAGCATAAACAAGCTCAAGGCTAAGGTAAGTTTCTAAATATAATTTTAATAAACATTTATGCGTATCTCAGGTATCACCCTTCCAGAAAATAAAAGACTCGAAATTGCTCTTACGGCAGTATACGGAGTAGGTCGCCCACGTGCTTTGATGATTATCGAAAAACTTGGTCTAACAACAGGTATGCGCACAACAGAGCTTACTCCAGAACAGGAGAACCTCATCCGTCGTGAAATTGAACTCTTCAAGACAGAAGGAGATCTTAAGCGTGAAGTGCAGCAGAACATTAAGCGTCTCAAGGATATTAAGGCATACCGAGGTATCCGTCATATCCGCCACCTTCCAGCTCGTGGACAGCGAACAAAGACTAACAGTCGAACCGTTCGCGGTAACGTTCGTCGTACCATGGGAAGTGGACGCCGTAAGACTGAGAAGACCTAAAAAATAATTATATAAACATATGGGAAAGAAACGCATAGTAAAAAAGAATAGCTCCGGAGTTGATAGTGCTCTTAAGGCACGATCACTTGCAAAGGCAATTAAGAAGAAGATTGTAGAAGGAACACTCTTTGTTGAGTCGTCTTACAACAATACTCGTCTTTCACTTGCTGATAAGTCAGGTAATATCATTACTTGGTCTTCATCTGGGTCTCTTGGATTCAAGGGGGCAAAGAAAGGAACTCCTTTTGCTGCTTCTAAGATCGGAGAACTTATTGGAGAGAAAGCTGTTCAATTCGGAATCAAAGATGTTAATGTTATTGTTAAAGGAGTTGGTTCTGGCCGAGAGTCAGCAATCAGAGGTTTTTCAACCTTTGGTGTAGAAATTGTTTCAATTATTGATAAGACGCCAGTGCCACACAATGGTCCTAAACCACCTAAGCCTCGTCATATATAACCTTTATGAGTAGAATCACCTGTAAAACTTGTCGCCGTCTTGGAGAGTCACTATGTGGCCGTGAGAAGTGTGCCTTCAAAAAGCGTCCATATGCTCCAGGAAAGCTTGACAGTGAACGAAAGCATCGTTCAAACGTTTCAGAATATGGAGAGCAACTCCGTGCTAAGCAGAAGATGCGTCACACCTACGGTCTTATGGAAAAGCAGTTTGCTGTCTACGTTAAGCGTGCAACAGCAACTCACGAGTCTGGAGAGGGGTCAGTAACACCTGCTCTAAAGCTTTCTCGCCAGCTTGAATCTCGTCTTGATAACATCGTGTACCGTGCAGGATTTGCACTTAACCGTGCACTTGCTCGTCAGATGGTGTCACATGGTCATATCATCGTGAATTGTCGTCGTATTAACATTGCTTCTCATCAGGTAAAGGTTGGAGACACTATTGCTATCCGTGAGGGTAGTAAGTCTACAAAGTTGTTTACGAATCTTGAGGAAAAGTTAACTGCGGCAGCTCCAAGTTACGTTCTTACTATTGACCCTAAAGCATTCGTTGCTACTGTTAAAGGTGAAGTTCGTGAAGTTGAAGGAACGTTCGATACACAGAAGGTTCTCGAGTATTACTCACGTTAGGATAAAGACAATACGACAGAAAGATGATAAGACAAGATATTATGTATTGCCTATCGTCTGTATGTCCTAAAGTCTTATTATCTGTAGTCTTGGATTCATCCACTAACACACACTTGCTTATTTTGCAACTTTGAGTTACAATAGGAAAACTTTACTAAAGTGCAACGTTTGCGTCACTATTAACTTACCAATACTTATATATTGCATATGTCTTCACATTCTATCATTTTGCCATCAAAGCCAAGAATTGTTAAAGAAGACGCCTCTTCTGGCGTATACGAAATCGACGGACTTTTCCCAGGGTATGGACATACTCTTGGTAACTCACTTCGACGAATTATTCTTTCATCAATCCCTGGAGCTTCTATTACCGCGCTTTCAATCGACGGTGTAAAGCATGAATTTTCATCAATTGATGGAATCAAGGAGGATGTTATTGCAATTATTCTTAACCTTAAGAAGACACGTTTTAAGTTGCACGGTGACGACACTCAGAAGGCAACTCTTCACATTAAAGGTGCTAAGACAATTACTGCAAAGGATATCACTCTCCCAACTCAGCTTGAGGTGATGAACACTGAACAGTATATTTGTGAATCTACCGCGAAGGATGTAGATATCGCAATTGAGATCACTGTTGAAAAGGGTCTCGGATACGTTCCTCGTGAAGTACTTCAGAAGGAGAAGGCAGATATTGGTACTATTTTCCTCGATGCGTCATTTACTCCTATTCGTCGAGCAAGTTATGAAGTAGAGAACATGCGTGTTGGTGATCGTACTGATCATAACCGTCTTCGTGTTATCATCGAGACAGATGGTACTATTTCTCCTCATGAGGCGCTTGAGAGCTCTATTCACACTATGATTTCACAGCTTCAGTCAGTTGTTGGATTCCGTGAGCAAGTGATTGAGATGCCTAAGGATGTAACACCAGTTCCTATTATCGAAACATCAGATTCACTTGATATCACTGATGCAAGTAAGGTTAAGATTGAAGACCTCGGTCTTTCTACACGAACTGAGAATGCACTTGTTGCTGCATCTGTTCGTACTGCAGGAGGACTTGCTCGTAAGTCAGAGACAGACCTACTTTCAACAGACGGTCTAGGTGAGAAGGGAATTACAGAAATTAAAAAAGCATTATCAGATCTCGGACTTGAACTTAAAGCATAAATAATGCTTTTGGGAATAGAAGACCAAAGAATTATATACACGACGTATGAAACATCATAAAGCATTCAGAAAATTCGGAAGAGAAAAGAATCAGCGCAAGGCATTTGTGCGTAGTCTTCTCATTAACCTCATTCGTCACGGACGAATTGAGACAACACTTGCTCGCGCAAAGGAAATAAGACCTTTGATCGAGAAGCTTGTTACACTAGCAAAAGAAGATACAGTAGCACGTCGTCGTCTTATCATGTCTCGTCTTATCAACCAAGATGATGAAACTGCAAAACTTTTTGCAGAATACGCTCCTAAGTTCAAAGATGTGGAAGGTGGATATACTCGAATCCTCAAGCTTCCTACACGTCTATCTGATGGCGCAGAAAAAGCTATCATTGAATTCGTTTAATTAATTTGACTACTATGAACCACACAATTGACGCAACAGATAAGGCACTTGGAAGAATCGCATCAGAAGCGGCGGCTCTTCTTAATGCAAAAGACAGTGTACACTTCGTAAAGAACCGCGTAGCAGAAGTTACAGTAACAGTAACTAACGCAAGTAAACTTAAAGTAACTGGCAACAAGATGAACGAAAGCGTTCACAAGTCATACTCTGGATACCCAGGTGGACTTAAGGAGATGCCTCTTAAGTACGTTGTTGAGAAGAAAGGATATGCAGAACTTATTACTCATGCAGTAATGGGAATGCTTCCAAAGAATAAACTCCAAGATATTCGTATTAAAAACCTTATCATCAAGGACTAATCTTACTAAAAGAATATTTATATGTCAGTAGAAACAAAAAATCGTTATATAGAAGCTGTTGGTCGCCGAAAGACTGCATCAGCACGTGTCCGTATCACTCCTTCAGCGAAGGCATCTTTCCTTGTTAATGATAAGGATGTTAAGGAATATTTTACAACAGAGGATCTTCAGATGCTTGCACAGGAAGCTCTCATTAAATCAGAGATTGCTGAGAAGTTCACTATCACTGTTCATGTTAATGGTGGTGGAATCCATGCACAAGCAGAAGCGGTTCGTCACGGACTTGCACGTACTCTTGTAGAACGTGATGAGCAAGTTAGAAACACGCTTAAGAAGCTTGGTTTCCTCAAGCGTGACTCACGTCAGGTGGAACGAAAGAAGTTCGGTTTGAAGAAAGCTCGTAAGGCTCCTACTTGGTCTAAACGTTAAAATATTGAGCGACTGCTTCGTTGCTCGAAATTTTTTCTCCACGCGGCGTACTACTCGTACGCCTTTGTCGCAAAAATTTCTTTGCTTCCAAGAAGTGAACTTGCTAGTTCAGCCTTGCATTCATCTCAATATTTGTAACGTTTATAACGTAAGCGTTAAATATATAAAAGCCCCGTCGTTGATATGTACCCCCTTTAGTAGACACTAAATAAAAACCTACTTTAGGACTAAAAGATGATTTCTGTAATCTACAGGAGTCATCTTTTTTCTTGTCC
>JAYTBQ010000060.1:0-9020 GCA_043736905.1 Minisyncoccota bacterium
CTCCTCCCCACCTTTGAAGTAGTACAGTTAGAATTAATGCATTAGCAAAATTACAATTGTATGAAATATCATCATCTATCATTTGAGGAACGGTTCGTGATTGAAGTAATGTTAAAAAAGAAAACAAGTATACGAGGTATAGCAGAATATTTAGATAGAAGTCCAAATACCATTAGCAGAGAAATCAAGAAGAACAGCACAAATGGTATCTATACAGCAAAGAAAGCACATCACAAGGCATATTTAAAAAGGTGGAGATCAAAGACACAGTGTCTCAAGGTGGCTATGAATGATTTCTTGTATAGATACGTGGACAGAAAACTGAGAATGAAGTGGTCACCTGAGCAAATTAGTGGGGAATTGATGAGTACGTATGATATTGTCTGTTCTCCTAAAGCAATCTACAAGTTTGCTGTTAGTAGATGTCTTGAGAGATTCTTGTTCTGGAATTGGAACAAGAGAAAAGGAGGTAAGAGGGACTATCACTACGATACACCAAAAGATAACAGGAAGTATATTGATGTACGTCCATCTGATGTTACCGATGGTGATTGGGAGATGGACTTCATTGTTTCATCATTAAGCACATATGTACTTCTTGTCATTGTTAACAGAGTTACAAAGTTTACAAAGGTATATAGATTACCAAACAGAAAACGCACGACAATACTGTGTGCGCTTTCTGTAGCCTTCCGTGGTGAACCTGTGAGAAGTATTACCACAGACAATGACATTGCTTTTGTATGTTGGAAGGATATTGAGTCCTTACTTCACACACATGTATATTTTACACATCCTTACCACTCTTGGGAAAAGGGATTAGTGGAGAACACTAACAGATGGATTAGATGCTTTGTTAAGAAGAAACAAGATATTGCTTCTGTTACTAGGAAAGACTTGTATGACATACACTCCTTTCTTAACAACAGACCACGTAAGATTATTGGATTTAAGATACCAAGCGTGTATCATAGAGGGATACGTGTACTACTTCGGGGGTAGGGAGGCGGCAGAATTAAACAAAAGTAGTATAACATTATATACTGCTTTTGTCAATAGTTTTGTGGACCCTAGGAGAATCGGTCACGAAACTACTTCCTCACTATGTTCGTCAGAGATAGTTTCTCGACCCCGTATTCGATCCCTAACGTAAGCCAAGCAGTTGGCTTACTCCTCTTAGAAACGAAAACTAAAATCCCCAGATATGAAATCTGGGGATTTTAGTTTTTGCTCCGTATTTGGGATGACGTTCGTTTAGTAATAACCAAAGAAAATCAATAAAATAATTTACAAATCCCTGAAGTAGAAATCAGGTAATCCAATTTTTTGCTGTAGCTCTTGTGAATGGAAACTATCAAAAGAGTACGGAGTAGATGGGAACCTTTTATCTTCTGGCGTTGGTCGCTTCGTAAAACTTATACCAAAAGTGTTTAGCAATTCCTTTTTCTCGTCCACTATCAACCTATTAGAATAATCTAGGTAGCTACTATTTGTTACTAATATAAGACGAGCTATTGCATTACCACTAGTTACTGTCTGTAGTCTTACGAAGTGGTCAAAGTATGAAGTTTTTTCTTTTTCGCCAAAGTTAATATATTTTGAAGCAGAAACAGCAATACATATAAGCTTATTCGGCTCATACTTTAATCTCATTAGCTCAATATAGTTTAGGTTTGCCTGCCTTAGTATGAGTTTAATTTTCCTCATATTCATATCAGGATAATTGCTATATATGTATTCCAAAAACTCTACCAACTTTTGAGTATCTACAGTTATGTCGCTCTCAAATACATCTGATATAAAACTCTCTAGCTTAATGTCAGTCTTCTTGTTAAAAAACTCAACATAGTCAAGACACTTAAGATAGGTATCAAGATTTTCATAGTAGCTAGCATTTGATATTGCAACAATAACGACAACTTGCTTTTTAAGATTATTTTTTGATAGGAATTGTCTAAAAGTTTCAAGAAAAAATAAACCGTCCTGACCAGACCTATCTATGTCCTCAATTACAAACACCACCTTGTCATTATCTATTGTATTTATGAGGTCAATAAAAATATCTTGTATTTCAAATACTCTTCGTGCTGGAGACTTCTCTGCAAAGTAATCAAGATTTTTTACAAGAGCAAATAATGGCTCAAGTATCAAAGGTAGTCCAAAAGCTGTGGTTACAAGATTTACAGCTGAACCTGCTGTGCTTACAGCCAGCTTCTTATCTTTACCTGACTGTCCATCTACTTTTCTTTTATATTTCTCAAGCTTACTTAGCTGTCTTGCTGTTTCTAGTACGAGACCGTCCCACAGTTCTTTTCTCTCAGGAAATTGCCAAGCATCAAAGTGTATCCATTGTTCATCATTAACCCTCTTCTTTTTAATTTGCTCAATAAGAGTACTCTTACCGACACCGAAAGCACCTATGACACCGACCATTTGAGAGCCTTTAGTTGCTAGTAGTTTTTCACTAAGAGTTTCAACAGATGAAGAAATATCAAGATAGTCTTTGTCTGAAACTTTTTCCTCTAAAAAACTATTATCTTTAATAAATCCATTGGTCATAATATAATACTAATGAGTTACTCCTTTCTTATACAAATATCTTTGAAAGTTAAAGAATAGGGAGCTGATACCAGAAGTATCTCCTAATACATCCTTTGCGTCTTCAAGGGATTGGTACTTATTGGTAAGTAGTAGTGGTAGCTTCTCTTGGTCAAGCTCCTCTACACCAGTCTCAATATACTTACTTAGCACGAACTCAATAAACTCCTTTTGCTTGTTATCAAGTGATGCGAATATATCCGACTGCGATGAAGCTACACGTTCTTCTCTTGTTATCGGTTTAACATCGCTGTTAAACACATACTCAAGCACATCAAAAATATCACTCTTCTCAGCATCAATAAGCTTCTGTAGTGAGCTTAGCTCTTCCTTGCCGTAACCAGCTTCATCTAGCTTCTCTAATAAGCTCTTTCTTGTAATAGGGTTACTCCATATCTCTCGTAGCTCGTCCTCACTCTTAAAGAAATTAGGTAATACACCGAAGAGGTTTTGTAAGAACTCTTGAGCAGAAAGTGGCTTACCGTCAGCACTCCAAAATGATGTAGACATCATATGTTGTATCTCTAGCTCCTTACCACCAGTTAATGTGATTTTTAGTTTCTTCTTTGGCTCTTCAGGCTCAGGTGGTGGATTGTTTCCACCGTCATCAGTTGGTTCTTTGGGTGGCTTAGGTTCAGTCGGAACATCATCAATAGTTACATCAGCTACTGGTTCTCCGTCCCACTCTGCATCAGCGAAGTGGTGATAGGCATCTACGAAGTCATAGATAGTGAAGAACTCCTTACCGTCAAACAAACGAGTACCACGTCCCACAATCTGCTTAAACTCAATCATAGAGTTCACTGGTCGCATCAGGACGATGTTACGAATGTTTCTTGCATCAACGCCAGTAGATAGCTTCTGAGAGGTTGTAAGGATTGTTGGTATTGTCTTTTCATTGTCTTGAAACTCACGCAAGAACTGTTCTCCTCGTTCTCCGTCATTAGCAGTAACACGCACACAGTAGTTAGGGTCTGTACTTTTCTTGTATTGATTAACTAAATCTCGCACAGCTGAGGCGTGGTCTTGATTGGCACAGAAGATAATAGCTTTCTCATTCTGATTAGCTTCGTCCATAAATACTTTTACACGCTTTGCCTCTCGTGCTTTGATTTCAATAATCTTATTAAAATCAGCTTCTTCATACCAGCGACCTTCTTCTACATCACCCTCAATAATTTGGTCATCACTTGTATAAATATATTTATCTAACGTAGTTGATATACGCTTTACTTTGAACGGTGTGAGGAAGCCGTCATTGATACCCTCCTTGAGAGAGTAGATATACACTGGCTCACCAAAGTACTTGTAGGTATCTACGTTATCCTGTCGCTTTGGGGTTGCAGTTAGTCCAAGCTGGACAGCAGGAGCAAAGTACTCTAAGATACCTCTCCAGTTACCCTCATCGTTAGCTCCACCACGATGACACTCATCTATAATGATGAAGTCAAAATAGTCAGGTGGGTATTCTCCGAAGTAAGGAGCAGGCTTACCCTCAGCATCTTTACCACTCATAAAAGTCTGAAAGATAGTAAAGAAAATAGAGCCATTAGTGGGTACACTTCCTTTCTTGCTTATTTCCTTTGGATTGATACGTACAAGAGCATCTTCAGGAAATGCAGAGAATGAGTTGTACGCTTGGTCAGCAAGTATGTTTCTGTCTGCAAGAAAGAGGATACGAGGACGGCGTGAACCGTCTCGCTTTAGGTTCCACCTTGTTTGAAACAGCTTCCAAGCTATTTGAAATGAGATTGCAGTCTTACCTGTACCAGTAGCAAGAGTGAGTAAGATACGCTCTTTGTTATTCGCAAGAGCTTCAAGTACATTGTTTACTGCAATTTCCTGATAGTATCGTAACTGCCAAGAGCCACTCTTATCTTCAAATGGAATAGAGCTAAACTTTTCTCGCCATTCGTTCTGTACTGCAAATGTTTTATCCCACAACTCATCAGGGGTTAAGTAAGTATCTACAAGACCCTCCTTGCCAGTCTTCATACAAATACTATAGATTTCTTTTCCATTAGTAGAGTAGGTTGTCTCTAGCTTCAATTTCTCAGCGTATTCCTTTGCTTGAGCCACACCCTCGCCAACCTCTAGTCCAATAGCTTTAGCCTCAACTACAGCCAATTTTATGCCTTTGTAGACGAGTACATAGTCAGCGGTAAGCATCTTTCCTCGTATTCCTCCTGCTTGTATCTTGCCAGCTGTAATGTTGTACTCACGGAGGACTTTAGAACCCTCTATAACACCCCAACCACAAGCCTTTAGCTTTGGGTCAATTAGTTCTGCTCTGGTTTCAGCTTCGTTCATAATTCTTGACATTATAGCACTTTTATAGTTCTCCGTTAAATGCTTTTTGGAGAATACTCTTCTTGAGTTCTTCTAGGTCTTTTAACTTCTGTTCGTAGATAGCTTCAAGTCTTTTTGTTTGAATAGAAAGTTCATCAATTTTTTTGACAATAATCTTTTGCTGAGTAATGGGGAGAAGTGGCACATTAGCATCAGTAATTGCAGTTATACCGACATTACCCTGTCCAACTGTTCCTGTTTCATTTTCAAAATACTGGTCTTTAAAAAAATTAGTCCAAGAAAAATAAAGAAAAAACTTAGGTAAATAATTATCTCCAAAACGAATAGAGGCAATTCTTTGATTTAATAGATAGTTTTCTTTGTCTATTATTACGGTGTAGCCATAGTCTCTCTTATTTTTTGTTCCTGTTTGTGTAATTATTAAATCACCAACAGATAGAAGAGCTTTTTTTAGAACACTCTCATTTAATGGATTATCAATAAAAACAGGGCTTTCATTTGTGCGAATAATTCCATTACGAACATTGCCAATTCTTATAACTTGATACTTGCCTTGTTTACTAAAATCCCCACTTTTAAAAGAGTGTCCTCCTGTTACTTTTGCAATTTCACTTAATTTTACTTCTTCCCAGTCGTCGCCCTTATTAGTAAACACACTCTGCAAATAACTTTCAAGAAGTTCTTTAGCATTTTTAAGATTTTGTTCAGCCTTATCTTTTGCTTTAGATATGTTTGCAAAAGCTTCATCTAAAACAGATACTATTCGCCTCTGTTCAGTTATTAGTGGAAGTTGGATTGATATTTTTTGAAGCTCTGATTTTACTAGGCTAGGGATAGTCGTACCTCTATTCATCTTCGCAAAATCAATACTTAAACACAGGTAATAAATTATTTTTTTATCAGTCTCTTTCTCGTCTTTTGGATAAAAACCAAACGCAGTATCTACATTCCAAAATCTTTCATTTATAAAGATAGGCTTACTTATATTTCCTTTTCTACCAATTATTGTCGTTCCTGCTTCACAGATATAATCGGTAGCGTAACCCATTAGATTTCCAGCACTACCCATTATTGGATACTGCCCATTTTTTGATAGAACCTGCTGTTGGTTTCTGCCATTTCTTATTTCTATTACATCTCCAAGCTCTTTTACTTCCCAACTTTTTTTCATACAAGCTTCAAAATTGAACTTAAAATCTTCTCGCTTTCCTTATCTAATTTGGTCATCTCTTTCAAAATATCTTTTGGTTGTCGGAGTTCAGCTTCCTCTTTCTTGTTAGGGTTTTTTGCACCCAAATCAAAAGTATTTTGGTCTACATCTTTTACATTTATAGACCAAGAGTTTTCACTCTCTGCTTTGGTCTTTTGTAATGTAACAAAATCAGCTAAATCCTTTTCACTAAGAGCGTTTGTCTTACCTAGATTTCTATCTAAATTAAGGTGATAGAACCACACTTTACGAGTAGCTGACCCTTTCTCAAAAAAGAGTACAACAGTCTTTACACCAGCACCTGTAAAAGTTCCTGTTGGTAAATCAAGCACAGTATGTAAGTTACAGCTCTCAAGAAGTTGTTTACGAAGTGCAACCGAAGCATTATCTGTATTACTTAAAAAAGTATTTTTGATAACAATACCTGCACTACCTCCTGCTTTTAGTATCTTGATAAAGTGTTGTAAGAAAAGAGAAGCAGTCTCTCCAGTTTTAATTGGGAAGTTCTGCTGTACTTCTGCACGTTCCTTGCCACCAAACGGAGGTTTGCAAGCACAACATCATAACGGTCTTTCTCTTGTATGTCAGTTAAGTTCTCAGCAAGAGTATTCGTATGGATAATGTTAGGTGCTTCTACGCCGTGAAGTATCATATTCATCGTACCGATAATATACGCAAGAGACTTCTTCTCCTTTCCATAGAATGTTTTCTTTTGGAGTATCTCTGCTTCTTTCGTGGTAAGGCTCTTACTATTCTTCAAATAATCAAACGCTTCACATAGGAAACCTGCACTACCTACGGCACCGTCATAAATCTTGTCTCCAATCTTCGGGGCAACTACTTTCACAATAGTTGTAATGAGTGGTCGTGGGGTATAGTACTCACCACCATTACGTCCAGCATTACCCATATTCTGTATTTTGCTCTCATAGAGGTGGCTCATCTCGTGCTTTTCAGCGTGAGTACGGAAGCGTAGCTCATCAATACGATTGATAACCTCACGGAGGTTATAGCCACTGTGTATTCTGTTTTTTAGCTCACTAAAGATTTCTCCAATCTTATATTCAATAGTATCAGCACTTTCTGCTGATACCTTGAACTTCTTGAGGTATGGAAAAAGCTTGATATTTACGAAGTCGTTGAGGTCGTCTCCACTGAGAGCTTTATGGTGGTCTAGCTTACCGTCTTTACCCTTTGGAGTAGCCCAAGTAGACCATTGGTATGGAGGAGCGATGATGTTTGTATATGTCTTGCCTGACAACTCAGAGGCTGTTCGCTTATCTTTTTCTAGGTCATCAAGATACTTGAGAAACAATATCCACGAGGTCTGTTCTACATAGTCTAGCTCACTTCCACAGCCTGCATCTTTGTGCAAAATATCATCTATATTCTTAAAAGTTTGTTCAAACATATTCTGTATATAATAACACGATTAGAAGATTTTTTTGACCTTAAATACCCATATTGTGAGTGTTATAATATATATAGGTAGCAGAGATAGTCGGTCTCATTAAAAAGCTACAAATACTTAACAAACCACTATGGGAAAGCTAGTAAAGTTTACATTGGATAAAAACAAGCAAAAAGGTGTATGGGAGCTTACCAATGACAAGACCGATAAGGTCGTAAAGACATTTGAAACTAAAGCAGAAGCAACTGCTGGAGGAGCGTTAAAGAAAGCTGTTGGAAATGAGAGTGCATCTGTAAAAATCAAACTTGAGAACAACAGAATACAAGAAGAGAGAACATTTCCTCGTAAAGATGACCCTGTGAAGTCTAAGGGCTAAACTGGATAAAAGATGACTGAGTAATACGCGATTGCTGGGTGGGAAGAAATTGCAAACATTACTTAGAATGAGAAGCGAAACTCAAACATCGGATGAAAAGCACGCCTTGTCTAAAGATAAACATCACTTAATTGTGGTGTTTATTTCTTTATTTACTTCAAAAGGGGTGCTACAGTATAGGTATAGATGACTACCACGACTAACAGAGTAAAATCATTCCTAGACACTCGCCAAAGGCAGTTTTGGAACATATACCTTAGTAGTAGCTCAGGTTGTTACTCTAACGCTTACCGTTCAGCGTTAGTTGCAGGCTACACGGAACACTCTGCAAGAAACATTACTCGTACTGACTGGTTTATAAGTGGAGTTACGGAGATACGAAAGTCCTTTGAACAAATTAACAGGTCTCGGATAATGAGCTACATAGAGGCTCGCAATAACGCATACTGATTTACTCTGAATAGCCTAGATTAGGCTAGATAATCACAGTTTTTACTATAATTTTTAGATAACTAGCGAAGTACTATCTTTTACTATTAAAGTGCCTTAAAAACGATTTTAGAGGCATTCTATAAGGTGCTAGAACCATACCCTACCTTCTTCGTCTTCTTTAACAGTACCAATATCACACTTGGGACACGTCTCATTATTTAAGAGTAGAGTATTAACAGACTTACAAGCGAAACATACATACTTTGTTTTAGGATAGTATCCAAAGAAACTGCCGAAATGTCTAGCTTTACTGATGAAGTACCTCAAAGGGCTATCATTAAATGTAGGGAACGGATACCAAATGGGTTCTACTACCTTAACAACAGTTTTACAATGCTTGCAGAAATAGTCAGACCCACTTCCTTTTAGATACTTTTGATGAGCGGAGCGAACTGGAACTTTCCTACATTCTTTAGGAGTGTCTTCTTTCCACACAGGAAAGTCCTTAGATAATCTTAACTCAAAATCACACTTGGTATTCGTACATTCGTACTGGACAATAGTTGACATATTTATTCAAATCCTAAGTCGTGTTCTAGGATATTAGCTACGTTGTTAATCTGTTCTTGAGTAGGGTTGTCGGTGTAATAGGACTGTTTGGCAAGCCCCACAAGGTGTTTCTC
>JAYTBQ010000061.1:0-3138 GCA_043736905.1 Minisyncoccota bacterium
TAATCTCTAATCTCTAATCTCTAATCTCTAATCTCTAATCTCTAATCTCTAATCTCTAATCTCTAATCTCTAATCTCTAATCTCTAATCTCTAACCTACAAAGCTAAAAGCCAATAGCTAATGGCCAAGAGCTACCCATGTGGTATAATACAAATCACTATGAAAAAAATGTCACACTTTTTTAGCACTCCGCAAAGAAAATTTATTGCTTCGATTGCCGCAATTATTGGTCTTTTATTTGGGTATTATTTTTATGCAATGTCAACTGGTCAAGTTACTGAAACACCAGAAGAAGTTGTTATTTCTAAGACAGATCATGTTCGCGGTGCTGTTGATGGCACTGTAACACTTGTTGAGTTCGGAGACTTCCAGTGTCCAGCATGTGGTGTATATGAGCCAATTGTAAGGCAAGTACTCGCTGATAATAAAAAAGTTCTTAAGTTTTCTTTCCGTCAGTTCCCATTGTTCCAGATTCACCAGAATGCACTTCTTGCTGCAAAGGCAACAGAAGCTGCAGCGCTACAGGGTAAGTTCTGGGAAATGCATGACATGCTATATGACAAGCAGGAGGAATGGTCAGGAGCATTAAACGCACGAGAATTTTTTGTAACCTATGCCAACACACTTGATTTGGATTCAAAGAAGTTCCTCGTGGATATCGAGAGTAAGGCAATTGATGACAAGATACTTGCTGAAGTAAAAGAAGGGGTACGCCTTGATGTTCAAGGGACACCAACATTCTTCTTAAACGGTAAGAAGATTGATAACCCTAAGGATCTTGCATCATTTAATGCACTTATTAAGGAAGCTGCAGCAGCAAAGCCTGTTACAAAGCCAGCTGTAAAGTCTACTGTTACTAAATAGTTCACACATATGATTAAAGAATTTTTGATTAAGCAAGCAGTCAAGCGTGGGACAAAAGATCTTCCACAGGAGCAGCAGGAAATGCTTGCCAAGGCGGTAGAGAAGAACCCAGAGTTATTTACCAAGATTGCCAAGGAGATTGATGATCTCAAGAAAGCCGGCAAGCCAGAAATGTACGCAGCGCTCGACGTGATGAAAAAGTACCAGAAAGAACTGCAGACACTTTTTGCAGCGAAGTGATCATATAGTAAAAAGCATACCCAAAAAGGTATGCTTTTTACTACAACATATTCGTACTTATTTTTTTCACTATTTAGTTGTACACTGGTAAGCATATAAACATAGACCAAAGAGAAAACTACACTTCATGAAAACTACGCAACAATCACAAAAATTAAAAGACACGCACGACTCGCACTTTGCAGACTCTGAGCGTCTCATGCAGTTTCTTCAGAACTCCACATCACATATCTCAGAGTTCCTCTCTGGTGTTCTTGTTTCTGAACAAAAGGATTGGAAGCTTTCTGTTGGCCATCTTGTGCGTGCGTTTATCAAGGATAAGTCTCTAGCACAGCTCGGTGCAGAAATAAAAAAGAATAAGGATGAGGGTATCATTAAGGCAGACTTTCTAGAGAACGATGTCAATCGTTCATGCTTTAAAGAAATTCTTGAATTTGTCGATGATGAGTCACCTGATGAGACTAGGTTCACAGCGATGAAATCCATCCTTTTCTCGTCTCTCGAAATAGGTATCGATGCCAAGAATGAGATCATCGCTCATGAACTTATGAAAATCTGTAGAGAATTATCATTTGCAGAGGTAGCAATCATGAAGGCTAATCTCGCATATCTATCAGATGGAAGTGAAGGTGTCGTTATCGGTAGAGATATTCATAATCATGAGGTGAAGCACTGGGCTACATCGATTGCAGCGTTGTCTGGACATTCACTCCCTGAGATTGTTCTCTCGTACGAGCCTCATCTAGTGGACCTTCACCTTATCTCAGAAAGAACATTTGAACTTGATGAGGCAGCAGGTACACACTTTGTCCCTACGCATCATTTTAGACTAACACCACTTGGGTATCTATTCTGCGAGTACGCAACACGATATCAATAATTATTGACAACACTAGTATCATTAACGCCATGGAACCACAACAACATATAGAACTTTCAAAAGATCAGTTTCTTACCCTTGCGAAGATGGTATACCTTGGTAACTGGGTAGCCAACTCACATAACGTGCCTTCACCTGAAGGTGAAGAGGGTGGGTATCTCAAGGAGTATGACAACCTTTCTGATTATATTTTTTCACTAGCGCCATCGTTTGGTTTATCTGCCAACCTCGAGCATGAGTTGGAATGGAATCCAAGTAGTCTTGCTCCAGATGAAGAGTATGTGCCAACAGAAATAGAGAATTTGATTGAAGAGTATGAGGACGCTATTTTCTGGACTGAGTTCTGTGAGCAGTTGGGAGAGCGAGACTTTTACCAGATGTACTCTGATGAGGATATCAAGGTCATGAGTGATGAGGACCGTTTTGTGAAGCTACAGGAATGTATTATTAAGTATGAGAACGAGACAGAAGAACGAGGTCTTGAGCGATTCCAAGTGATGAAGACGATTGAAGATTTTGGAATAGAGTTGTAACTAAAAAACAAAGTAAGAGAAGAATATTGTAGAAATATAAAAAGAAAATCCCGTCTAACTGCGACGGGACTTTTTGCCGAGAGGCGGGGGTTCAGTACATCAAGAGTCCGAGTTGGTCAGTCCGGATCACTTGCCGGCTGATGACATTAATCTTGGTGCGATCTTGCTTGTTCTGAAAGAAGAGCTCGTGGTGGTCGCCCTGGCTCTTCACGGTGACCACAATGGGTCGTTCGCCCAGGTAGTCGTGAGGTAGACGGAAGTGGAGGCGCCACTCCTGACCACGGTTCTCGAACTGCACGTATGGAGTGCAGCCGCGCTTTTGCATCTTGCGTTGCGACGGCCAGTGGACCGTGACGCTTTGTTTGCGGACACGCTTGACGGGAACTGCGGGTTCTTGCACTGCTTCCATGTGAGTCTCCTCTGTGAATGGACAAGAAAAGTATACTATATTATTACACTATTGTCAATAGCGCTGTATGGTAAATTCCCTACCGAAATGCAATCGCTTTCTTCTTTGATAAATCTCCTCCCCACCTTTGAAGTAGTACAGTTAGAATTAATGCATTAGCAAAATTACAATTGTATGAAATATCATCATCTATCATTTGAGGAACGGTTCGT
>JAYTBQ010000062.1:0-8625 GCA_043736905.1 Minisyncoccota bacterium
AGGTTAGTTGACGTACTGTTTACAAATGATAGGTTAGTACCGTTGATATTGGTAGTAGACGCGTTGGTGATAGTAGCATTCGTTGTTGTTGAGTTACCAACAATTAAGTTAGTGATGTTAGCGAGTGTAGCTACTAGAGATGAGATGAAGGAGTTAGTAGATGTAGCGTTTGTGGTTGACGCATTGGTTGCAACAAAGGTAGTAGCGGTAGCGTTGGTTGCTGTTAGATTAGCAATAGATGAGGTATTACTACTGAAATTAACAATTGTGCCAGAAGCTGCAATTAAGTTAGAAAAGTCAGCATTTGTAGAGGTAAGATTTGTAAACACACCAGAAATAACAGTAAGTAGGTTAGAAAAAAAGTTAGAAGAAGTAGCGTTTCCAGAAAGAAGGTTAGAGATGGATGCACTATTTACAAAAAGGTTAGTTGTTGTTGCATTTAGAGCACTGAAATTTGTCGTTGTACTATTTACTGACAATGAGCTACTACTAACAAGGTTACCTGCAGATAGACTATCGATTGTTCCAGTTCCAACACTGAGTGTTCCCGACTGGA
Organism: Minisyncoccota bacterium; assembly: GCA_043736905.1. Taxonomy (GTDB): domain Bacteria; phylum Patescibacteriota; class Minisyncoccia; order Phycocordibacterales; family UBA5272; genus UBA11704. The sequence goes on from JAYTBQ010000062.1 coordinate 557, forward strand.
TAGCACCCGACTGAAGATTCGAAATAACCGCATTCGTAGTCGTTGAGTTACCAACGATTAAGTTAGTGATGTTAGCGAGTGATGAGAAGAAGGTAGAGATAACTCCGTTGGTAGAGAAGAGGTTAGTTGAGGTTGCGTTAGTTAAAACAGCATTCGTTGCCGTAAGATTAGTAAAGAAAGCATCAACTGCACTAAAAATACTTGCAACAAGAGAAGAAAAGAAACCATTCGTTGATGTTGCGTTATCCGTTACTAGATTTTTAATATTGCTATTATCACTAAAAAGGTTGATTATCGTACCCGATGCGACAACAAGGTCTGTAATTGTTCCAGATGACACGGAAAGATTGTTAATATATGAGTTCGTTGTAGTAGCATTATTTACTATCACATTATCAATCTGACCATTAACAATAGTGGATGTAGCCACATTAAGCGTTCCAATAGATGTACTACCAACAAACAATGTACCAGCAACGGTAAGATCACCATTAGCAGTCACATTTCCTGCAGCATCAGCCAAAAAGTTAACATTATCAAGCCAAGTTGAACCATTCCAGTAGATAGTTGAACCAGTTGCCGATCCACCAATGATAGTACCTGTAGCATATGCCCAATATGTTGAAGAACCATTTGAAACCAAAATTTGCCCAAAATTACCAGTTAGATTATTAGTGTCACGTATTTGACCAGTAATCTGAATATCTCCAACAATTGTATTTCCTAGAGTAGATGTTCCAGTTACAGTAAGATTATTCGCTATAATATTTCCATTAAAGATAGCATCACCATTAAAAAGACTTAGTCCATTAAACGTTGAACTGGACAAAGTTGGACTATCAAATGATGCAGATGTAGAAGTACCTATGGTAATGATTGTAGTAGAAGGAGTTGAGTTGCCAAAGAATGAATACGTTGGGTACTGTGTCTGTGCTGCTGAAACACCATCTTTACCGTTCTTGCCATCAACCCCATCCTTACCATTTGTGCCTGGCACAGTAACATATTTAGTAATGTACATTACTGTGGTAGTAGAAACATAGAAATTAGATGAATACATTGGAGAAACTGGAGGTGTACCACCCGCAACGGATGATGTAGTGGTTGCAACATCTAGAGGATTTTGTTTGATTCCAAAAAGTATTTTATTGTAATCACATCTCTCTGCATCAACATCAGTAAAGAATGCTGTAGTCTGGCAATAAAAATCAAGAGATACTTTATCAAAGAGTGCAAATTGGGCTTTATTTTTTATCGAGTTTGACACCTCCACTCGATCAGCTCCAATTACCGGAATAGAGTAAGAATTATTATATGCAGTAATTATTTTTGCAATTGCAGGGTGAGTAAAGTTATATTGGTTAGTATCACCTGCATCAAGATATTTCTTGGCAGAAAAAACTTTAGTAGACACTGCTCCTGAAATTATTGGAAGGATTTTTTCTTGAAAAAATGGACTTACCATTCCACCTCCAACAGTGTCGAAATTCCTCTGATGTGAACTCATGAGAGGCAAAGAATAATTCGTCGTAGGGACTACTGAATCGCTTACACTAAGAATCTTTTCTGTAAACAAATTAGGAAGAAAATTACTTGAAGTAATTACAGGAGTAATTACGGTGTTCTTAGAAAAAATAAAGCTTGGTGTTGTACGAGTAGACGCAAGATACTTTACAAAAGCCCTTGAAAGTACACCAAAGGATAGTTCAGAAGTAAGTGATATACCGGTACCATTTTTCTTAGATAAAAGAGTCTTCTGATGGCTGTCGATAACAGCTGCATAAACTGTTGAAAAAGAAAGGGCTTGTATTAGGAAAACAGTGATGGAGATGGAGAGCACCCGAGAAATTTTCTTACGAAGATCTTGCATGAAGTTTTATGATAATAAGTATAGTAAAAAATGAATCTAAGTACATATCAAAATGAATAATGATTGTGGATAAAGTACATTTAAAAAAACCTTATTTTAAAAGTTAATTTCAAAAAATTGATAAAATTGTAAAGACGAAAATGAGCTAAAAATAATATAAAGAATTATGATAAATAATTTGGAAAAATAGATAATCAAATTTATCAGTTTCAATTGCTAAAAATTAAACAAATAATACTTTTGTTTGTTTCGTAATGACACATAGTATAATAAACTATTAAGTTAATACTAATAGTTTATAAGCCTTAACTACAAATGATTAAACCTGAATACACCAATTATCTTGCTACAACTAGTTACCCACAGAAATTAAAGAATTTCTCTAAAAAACATAATTTTATATAGACATTGCATTAAATTGCTATGAATTATTGACTTAAGTATTACTACCCTGTCTTAAAAAATTATTCGATAATTATTTAATATAATTATTATTATACTTTCATATTGTTCTAATTATCTGTTTTGCTTAATAGTTTAAATGTATTTATTTTATATAGATTATAATTATTATTTAGTTATTAACTAATGATTATTATTTACATATGGAAAAAATTTTACTGGTATTAATTATATGAAATTTAATTACTTTTTAGGTTATATTGTATTATTATTTGTTTGATTCTAATTATTCTTTATAGAACTTTAACTCAGAGTGATATCAGACGAAAAAATAGTTACTATTTAAATGGATACACATTTTAATAAGTATCTTACTTTGCTACACTATATCTACAATTATCATCATGTTTGTACATTTAAGAAACCACACTCACTACTCACTACTCAAGGCCCTTCCAAAAGTTCCAGAGCTTATCAACGAGGCACTTCAGTCAAATATGAAAGCGCTTGCCATTACCGACTACAGCAACATGTATGGAACTATTGAGTTTTATGCAACCTGTCTCAAAAAAGGTATCAAACCAATTATTGGCGCTGAATTTACACACATCTACCTAGATCGTAAATTTCAAATTGTATTGCTTGCTAAGAATTTAATTGGTTATAAAAATTTAATGCGTATCACTTCCTTAGTGAATGTTAACAATCCAGTAGAGCCAATTCTTACTGACTCAATTTTATTGGACCACAAGGAAGGTCTTATCGTGATTTCTGGAGGTTTATGGGGTGATGTAAATAATTTACTTATAATAGATGAGATCTTAGCCACGGCACGTCTTAATTTTTACAAAGAAAATTTTGCAGATGCCTACTACTTAGAAGTTAACCCTCAGCATAATATTGATAACGCAACAGAAATAAGGGCTGCAACTATTCTTTTTGCAAGAAAAACAAATACTCCTCTTGTTGCGACATGGAACACTCACTATCTAAAAGTTCAAGATAAGCCTGCGCAAAAGATTTTATATCTTATTCACGGTGAAGAGAACTCAGCTGAGGAATATAATCATTTATTTCAAAAGGACTCCTTTGCATTTGAGGGAATAGAAGACCCTAGTCATGCATTTAAAGATATTCCTGATGCACTTGAAAACACACTTACTATCGCGGACCTTTGTTCATTAGAAATACCTCTTGGTAACTGGGTTTTTCCTGCAATAGAATTTAAGAAAAATTATAATGATGACCTTCGGGATCTTGCTTATGCTGGAATTCCGGTAAGAAAAATGGAACTTACTGAAATTGTAAAGGAACGTTTAGAATACGAACTTAAAATTATTGCTGATAAGGGTTATTCGCCTTATTTTCTTGTGGTATACGACTTACTTCGTTATGCTCGAGAAAATGGAATTCTTACCAACATTAGAGGCTCAGTAGCTGGTTCATTGATTACATACCTGCTTCAAGTTACTAAGTGTAATCCGCTTGAGTACAAACTCCCCTTTGAACGATTTCTAAACCCGGAAAGACCTTCTGCTCCTGATATTGATATGGACTATGCCGACATACGACGCGACGAGGTAATTGATTATGCTCGTAAGAAGTATGGGATTGATAATGTGGCCCAAATTGGAACCTTTGGAACAATGATGGCACGCGGTGCTGTTAAGGATGTTGCTCGCGCTATGAAGTATCCTTATGTTGTTGGTGATCGTATTAGTAAGATGATTCCTCCTCCACGACAAGGCTTCCCAGTTACTATCGCAGGAGCGCTACTTGAAGTGCCAGAATTAAAAGAAATGTATGACACAGACAGAGAGACTCAAGAAATTTTGGACATGGCTCAAAAAGTAGAAGGCTGCGCTCGTCACATCTCTGTACATGCCGCAGGAACTGTTATTTCACCCCTTCCACTATGGGACTTTACACCAATTCAAAAGGACCCAAAAGGAGGTAAGATTATTACTCAGTATGACATGTATACCATTGAAGATGCAGGCCTTCTTAAGTTCGACTTTTTGGGAATTAGAAATCTTACTATTTTAGGGAGCGCTATTACGCTTGTTAAACAACGATATAATATTGACGTCGATATTGAAGATATCTCTCTAGAGGACGAAAAAACTTTCTCCATGCTTGCAAGAGGTGCAACTGTCGGACTCTTTCAACTTAATGGTTCAGGAATGACCAGATTTCTAAAAGAACTTAAACCAAGTACAATTTTCGACATCAATGCAATGGTAGCCCTTTACCGACCAGGACCACTTGAAATGATTCCTGAATACATCAAACGAAAACATGACCCGTCCCTTGTCGCTTATCTTGATCCACGATTAGAACCAATACTTGACCAATCTTTTGGTGTTATTGTGTATCAAGATGACGTGATGCTTATCGCTATTCACCTGGCTGGGTATTCTTGGCTTGAAGCAGACAAATTACGGAAAGCAATGGGTAAAAAAATTCCTGCAGAAATGCAAGCACAAAAAGAGAAGCTTATGAAAGGATTTCTTGAGCATGGCCTCTCCTCAAAAAAGGGTCAAGAGCTTTGGTCACTAATTGAACCATTTGCTGCATATGGATTCAACAAGGCCCATGCAGCAAGCTATGGAAGAGTTGCTTACCAGACAGCGTATATGAAAGCAAACTTTCCAATCGCCTACATGACAGCCATTCTATCAAATGAAAGTGGTGATGTTGAGAAAATTTCAGAAATTGTTGCTGAATGTAAACGAATGAAAATAACTGTTCTTCCTCCTGATATCAACTTAAGTGAAGGTAACTTCAGTATCATCACCAACAGTGAAGATACTGAAGAAATTCGATTTGGACTTTATACCATTAAAAATTTAGGTGTCGATATTTCTGATGCAATCATTCTTGAGAGGAAGAATTCTGGTAAGTTTACTTCATTTGAAAATTTTATTAGACGCATCACTCATAAGAATCTAAATAAAAAATCTCTTGAGGCTCTAACTATGTGTGGGGCACTTGATGCTTTTGCAGAACGTAATGAAACCCTCGCAAATATTGAAAATATTCTTGAGTTTCATAAGCATGTGGTAAAAGATAACATACTTCAAGATAGTCTCTTCGAAGTGCAGACTGACTCATCATTTGTTATGAAAAAAGTTAAGCCTGCCACACAAAAGCAGCGACTAACTTGGGAAAAAGAACTGCTTGGATTGTTCGTATCTGGATTTCCGCTTGATCCATGGAAAGAAAAAATTGAAGCTAGAAATATGGATATCGAAAAAGTCCATACAGGCACCCCAGATAAAAGAGAGGTAACTTTGGCTGTTATTATTGAAGCAATACGTATTACCATTACAAAAAAAGGAGACAAGATGGCCCTTATAACCCTACGGGACTACTCAGGATTTATTGAGGTTGCTGTTTTCCCTGAGGCCTATAAAAAATATAGGGAACTGGTTGTTCTTGACACCCCTTTAGTTGTAAAAGGTAAGACTTCGACGAGAAACAATGAGAAAACGCTTGTTATTGATGAAATTAAGCTTTTAGAAATACCTTCATAATAATATTTTGCGGAAGTATTTCATCTATGATATACTAGAAAACATGTTTCAATTGCTATCTATTGTGCACGTGCTACTAGCGATTCTCCTTATAGTATTAGTTCTCATCCAAAGAACTAATACTGACGCGTCTGGTGCTTTTGGTGCTGACGGAGGATCTGGTGCTGCGCTTGAAAAACGCGGAATAGAGAAATCTCTTCATCGACTCACTATTATTGTTGCGATTATTTTTGTTTTGTCTCTTCTCTACCCCATCGTTATTCGATAACTCATAGATAGTCCTTGTGGATTAATCACTATGGACACATCATTTTACAAAAACAAAGTTATTCTTCAAAAGAATACTATTACAAAAATATATAGATCACTTTCTCCTGAGAAAGTACTAGCTCTTTTTGCTCTGACAACCCTGTCTGTGCTATTTTTCTTTGCATCACTAGTGACATTTAACCAACGATATCTGCTAACAACCCCGTCTTATGGAGGAGAGGTTCGTGAGGGTATTATAGGTACTCCACGTTTTATCAACCCAGTATTAGCCTCCTCAGAACAAGATAAGGACCTTACTACACTTGTTTTTGCTGGGCTAACAAAGAAAAACAAAGATGGCTCTGTGACACTAGACATGGCTGAATCTATCAATCAAAGTGAGGACGGGCTGAGGTTTATTGTTAAGATTAAGAGCACTGCAAGATTTCACGATGGAGAAAAAGTAACACCAGATGACATTCTGTACACAATACTATTGGTCCAAAATCCACTCCTTAAAAGTCCTCGTCGTGTTGAGTGGGAAGGTGTAACCATTGAAAAAAACTCTGAATCAGAAATTACTTTTGTCTTAAAAAAACCTTTTCCTCTTTTTATGGAAACCCTTTCGTTGGGAATTCTTCCAAAACACGTTTGGAAAAATCTTAGTGAAGACCAGATAAGTCTTAGTGATATAAATATCCATGCAATTGGAAGTGGTCCGTACGCCATTAAAAGTGTTACCACAGAATCTGGCATTCCTGTTGTTTTTACACTATCATCATACAAGTATTACACTCTTGGAAGACCATATATTGAATCTATAGTTATTTCTAGCTACCAGAATGAAAAATATCTACTGAAGGCATTCCAGGATGGAGACATCAATCGTATTCACGGTATTTCACCAGAAAAAATAGCAAGTCTCTCAGTTCCAGCAAGTACAGTAAAAACATCCCTTCTCCCAAGGACATTCACAATATTCTTTAATCCAAATAAAGCTACATCGCTTGCCGATAAAAATACAAGAGAAGCGCTACAGCTCGCTATTAACAAAAAAGAAATTGTTGAGAAGGTACTTCTTAACTACGGAAAAGTCACTGATGCACCATACCCATTTGACACAGAGAGCATACTCGTAGAGTACAATCCAGAGAAAGCAAAGGAACTACTCCTCGAAAATAAAGCCCACAAGAATGCATCAAGTACAGTCGAACTAACACTTGCTACTGCAAACACCGATGAAATGAAAAAGGTTGCAGAAATGATTAAGATATACTGGGAAAAAATCGGTGTTAATGTTACCATTTCTATCTATGATGTTTCTGATCTTAATCAAAATATTATCAAGGATAGAGATTTTCAAGTACTTCTCTTCGGAGAAATTACTGAGTCCCCTTCTGATCTATATGCTTTTTGGCATTCTTCACAACGTACGTATCCAGGACTTAATGTTTCAAATTACGTAAGTAAAAATCTTGATGAAAATCTCGATATCTTACGATCTGAAAATAATGAACAGCTTCGCTCTGAAGCGTATGCGGCAGTACGAAAGGAGTTTGCTGAAGAAGTTCCTGGAATTTTCCTATTTGCACCATCTTTAATTTATATCACGAACGACAAAACTATTTCTCCACTACCTATGCACAGCTATGGCAAAGCTTCACGCTTTATGTTAGTAGAAAACTGGTATCGATATAGTGATAAGGTTTGGCCAAAAACATATTATAAACCTTTTTTAGAAGCAATTAAAAATATTATTAACTAACACTAACAACATGAATACTTTACTTCAGTCAGATGAGCCAACTAACAAAACTCAGCCATCTCAAAACACTACACAAGAAGCGCCTCAGCAAAGGAAGCAATCTGACACCCAAAAAACTGGTGGTTCTCGAGGTCGTAACAACAGACCGCCCCGCTCCATGGTCGGTCCTAAGTTCGACACAACCGTAACTGGTAAACGTGAGACGGATCATATTCCACCACTTAAGGATGGAGATATTCGTATCATC
>JAYTBQ010000063.1:0-8603 GCA_043736905.1 Minisyncoccota bacterium
TGTAAACGAGTGATTACAAGATCCTAAGTAAAGTATATATCCGAGAAACAAAGAAATACAAATACTTTTGTTATCCACAGGAGTTCTATAGTGGAATACTTTGGCCAACACTTGAGCACGCCTATCAGGCGGCAAAATTTGAAGATGACTCTATCATACAAAGAATCCAGAAGGCTAGGTCTCCATATGAGGCAAAAAGCATTGTGATAGAGAAGGAATTTGCTTCAAAAGTTTCACCTGATTGGAATAGTCGTAAGGTCGCCACTATGAAAGCATTAATGCAGTGTAAGGTCTGTCAACATTCACTCATTAAGGAAATTCTACTTGGGACGCAGAAGGCACAGTTAGTTGAAGATTCTCCTTTTGATTCATTTTGGGGGACTGGACCAGATGGCGATGGTAAGAATATGATTGGTTTTCTGTGGATGGAGATTCGCGATGAATTATGTTTGGAGTGATGTGTGGTTAGATATAAAAAGGAGCGCAACCTACGGTTGCGCTCCTTTTTATTCCTCCCATCTTCTGGTAGTATAAAGAGTATCTATGGCATCATATAATCATAACGATATCGAAGGTAAGTGGCAGAAAAAATGGGAAGAAGAAAAGCTTTACCGAACACAAGAAAATGGGGATAAAAAGTTCTATATTCTGGATATGTTTCCATATCCATCTGGTGAAGGACTTCATGTTGGTCACCCTAAGGGCTATATTGCAACGGACGTCTACAGTAGAATGAAAAGAATGAAGGGATATGATGTGCTCCATCCAATGGGCTTCGACGCCTTTGGTCTTCCTGCTGAGCAGTACGCACTTAAAAATAAAGTTAATCCTAATATTTCAACAGCAAAGAATGTTGCTCGTTACAAAGAGCAGTTGAAGATGCTTGGTCTTAACTATGATTGGGAACGAGAAATCAATACCACTGACCCTGCATTCTATAAGTGGACACAGTGGATGTGGAAGCAGATGTATAAGAAGGGTCTTGCATATGAAAGTTATGATCCAATCAACTGGTGTCCGTCGTGTAAGACAGGGCTTGCTAACGAGGATCTTGAAAACGGTCTTTGTGAACGTTGTGGAAGCGTCGTGGAAAAGAAGCCTCTTCGTCAGTGGACCATTCGGATTACCGACTATGCTGATAGGCTTCTTGCTGACCTTGATAAGCTAGATTGGGAACCTCATATAAAAGAGCTTCAGAAGAACTGGATAGGAAAGAGCGAAGGAAGTGAAATTACTTTTAATCTCAATAATTTTTCTCAGCAGGAAAGTCTTGCTGTCTTTACTACACGCGCAGACACCATCTTTGGTGCTACCTTTATGGCAATCTCAATTGAGCTTGCCGAGAAGTGGATTGCGTCTGGTTGGGTAGCTAGTTCTGACATTGCTTTAATGATTGAAGAGATTAAGAAGGACGCTAAGCAATTAGATTTTTCATTTAAAGAAATTGCAGAGAAGAAAGGAATTGATACAGGGATCAAGGCTATCAATCCAGCAACAGGAAAAGAAATTCCTGTATATATTGCCAACTATATTTTAAGTGGTTATGGAACAGGAGCGATTATGGCAGTCCCTGCACATGATGAGCGTGATTATGAATTCGCAAAGAAATATGATATTTCAATCAATAATGTTATAGCTCAAGAAACAGGGGTACAACAAAAAAATCCAGAATTTAGAAAAAGTATTGTGGCGGTAGTATACAACCCAAAGACAGAGAAGTTCCTCTCTCTTAACTGGGGGACATTGGGTGGAAGCTTGTTAATTGGAGGTGGAATTGATGAAGGAGAAGATATTCTTTCTGCCGCTCTACGTGAGATAAAAGAAGAGACTGGGTATGCTAATTTAAAGTTGTTATCAAAGACTGGACCAATTTATCATAACTATTTTGCACATTCAAAAAATGTTGCAAGAAGAATTGAAGCAACTGGATTTCTTTTTGAGCTTGTAGATGAATTGCAGGGCGATATTGCTTTAGAAATAAATGAAAAAAATAAATTTACATTAGAATGGCTTTCAGAAAATGATGTTCTTCTAAAGATTGAGGATGAGCTCCATTCTCTTATTTTTGTAAAAACAGTTGCAAAAAATGACTTGTATGTAGGTAAAGGTATTCTTATTAATTCCGAAGGATATGATGGTCTCTCAAGTGCTGAAGCAAAAGTAAAAATTACCGAAGCTGTTGGCGGTAAACTAGTCTCTCAATATAAGTTGAAAGACTGGACTTTTGCTCGTCAGCGTTACTGGGGAGAGCCATTTCCAATTGTGTTTGATGAGAATCATACATCGTACGCCGTTGCTGATAAAGAACTTCCTGTTGTGCTTCCAATGGTTGATGAGTACGAACCAACAGGAACAGGTGAGAGCCCACTTGCCAATATTAAGGAGTGGGTAGAGGTATATGGGTATATTAATGGTGACGGAGAATTCGAGAGTATTAGGAATTACTTAAAATTTGAAGATACGTTTGTAGATGAAATTCTTAGTAAGAAAAAAGTATCCACAGTTAGAATAGACAAAAAGAATCTTTCTGTTGGATGTTTAATTGAACTAAAAAAACAAAATGGAGAATCTTTTTCTTACGCTAAGGTTATTTCAATAGAGGCTAAGAGGTTTAATGAATTAGACATAAAAAATAAAAATGGAACATCATATACTTCAAAAGAAGAACAGTTAGCTTCCTATCGATTGTATTATGGGGAATACGTTAATGAAGAAACAGAGTTTTATTGTATAGATTTTTGTTTAAGTGAGATTGTTCCTAAGAAATTCAGACGAGAGACTAACACTATGCCACAATGGGCAGGGTCGTCATGGTATTACCTTCGGTATATCGACCCACATAATGATACGAGATTCGTTGATGCTGATAAGGAAGCAAAATGGTCCCCAGTTGACTTTTATGTAGGAGGGGCAGAACATGCAACTCGACACTTAATTTATGCACGGTTCTGGCATAAGTTTATGTATGACCTGGGGCTCGTTAGTCACGATGAGCCGTTTTCTAAGTTGCAAACCGTGGGGCTTATCATGGCAGAAGATGGGCGTAAGATGAGTAAAAGGTGGGGTAACGTGGTAAATCCGGATGATATCGTGCGTGAATATGGGGCAGATACACTTCGAGTATACGAGATGTTTATGGGGCCGTTTGATCAATCTGTTGCATGGAACACTAAGAGTATGGTGGGGGTGAAGCGCTTCTTGGATCGCACCGCTAAACTTAGCGAAGTAATCACAGACGAAGCAGATAGTAAGGAAGTAGAATTTGCACTCCATCAGACCATACAAAAAGTTGGTGACGATATTGAGGCGTTTAAATTTAACACTGCAATTGCGGCACTTATGACATTAATTAATGTCATTGAGAAAGAGGGTAAGGTCAACAGGAATACGTATAAGAGGCTAATTTTGCTCATTGCACCGTTCGCACCACATGTTACAGAAGAGCTCTGGAGGGGTGTTTTGGACGGGGAATCATCGGTCCATAGAGAACTTTGGCCGATTTACGACCCACAAAAATTAGTAACGGATACGGTAACAGTGGCTATACAGATTGGTGGTAAAATGAGGGGGACACTAGAAGTCTCTCGAGATGAGGATGAAAAAACCCTTATACATCAAGTAAAAAATCATGAAAACTATATTAAGTATGTTGGGAATCTTGAGCCAAAGAAGGTAATTATTATAAAAAACAAAATTGTTAATATCGTCATTTGACGTTTTTGGCAAACTCTGGTAGAATAAGATAACTTTAGCAACAACATCATTACTATGTCAGGTATCACCTTTAAACCAAAAGCAGTTTCAAAAAAACTACTCACGACTCTTAACCCGAGAACGCGAGAAATTGTCGTGAATAGATATGGTCTCGAAAAAGAAGACCGCATGACCCTCGAAGCAATAGGAAAGACGTACGATATTACTCGTGAGCGTGTTCGTCAGATTGAGAACTTTGCCTTAGCTTCAATCAAGAAGTCAAAGGAATATAAAGAACATGTGTTTGTTTTTGAAGAGCTTAAGAAGACAATTGATGAACTTGGCTCTGTTGTTTCGGAAGATCATCTCATGCGTCATATTTCTAAGGATCCTGTCATTCAGAATCACATCAATCTCTACCTTGCTTTGGGTGAAGATTTTAAGAAGCACAAGGAAGATGATCACTTTAAGGCACACTTTTCTACTAATGATGCTACTGCTGTTCACGTGCGTGAATCACTCGCTAAGCTCTATGAATCTATCAATGAAGAAGACCTTGTAACAGAGGAAGAAATCTTCAGTCGTTTTATGGGTCATCTCACTGAGCTTATTGCTGAGTATAAGGATAACAAGGAGATTATTTATCGTTATCTCGCACTCTCAAAGGTGATTGGTAAGAACCAGCTAAGTGAATGGGGCCGAACCTCATCTCCTCATGTTAAGGCTCGTGGTATCAAGGACTATGCATACCTTATTATGCGCCGTGCCAATCGTCCTATGCACTTCAAGGAAGTTGCTCAAGAGATTAACAAAACATTTGGTAAGAAAGCACACGTTGCAACATGTCATAATGAACTTATTAAGGATGCTCGTTTCGTTCTTGTTGGACGTGGTATGTATGGTCTTAAGGACTGGGGTCATACAGGCGGTGTTGTGCGTGATGTCATCACTGAAGTTCTCAAAGAAGCTGGGAGACCACTTCCAAAAGACGAGATTATCAAGCGAGTGCTTGCTAAGCGAATCGTTAAGCCTAACACTGTGCTTGTTAACCTCCAGAATACAAAGTTTTTCCGTAAGGTTGCAGGAGACTATACTGTCAACGGTAAGTAATTATAAGTATTACAGCTTATCGCAAAAACACGGCCAGATGGGTCGCGTTTTTGTGTATAGATAACATATCAGATTGATACCCATGGTATACTTTTTGTATGCAACTTTTTATTGATGCCGGTATTGCGGTACTCTACTTTTGTTTTTTACTTCTTCTTGGTGCATGGTCGTGGAGGTTCTGGAAGATGTATGTCAATCAAAAGTTTTTGAGTAAACTCGAGTGGGTTATGCTTGAGATTAAGTTACCTCGTGAAATCACCAAGTCCCCACTTGCAACAGAGGTCGCACTCGCGAGCCTTCTTCAAGGGGGTGGTATTAGTAATACATATTCAAGAAATTTTAAGGGAGGGCTCCCCGCATATTCATCTCTTGAGATTGCATCACTAGAAGGGGTGATTCATTTTTATATTCGGATTCAGAAAAAGTTTAAGCCACTTGTCGAGTCTAACTTTTATGCACAATATCCAGGAATAGAAATAATTGAGTCAGAAGATTATACCAAACTCATTAAGTACGAACATCTTACTAAGGATGTATCATTCTGGGGGGCTAGTTATCGAACGTCTAAAACATGGACACCTATAGATAAAAAGACTGGTAAGGCTTTTCCAAATAAGAACGGGAAAGAGGAATATTCGATGAAAGCTGATTTTCTTCCCATCAAGACCTATGTTGACTACGGTCTTGAGAAGGACCCTAAGGAAGAGTTTAAGACTGACCCAATTACCCCGCTACTTGAAATGATGGGTGACGTCGGGAAAGGAGAATACATGTGGTATCAAATTCTTGTGCAAGATGAAAGTGCTTATAATGGTAAAAAAAAGTTTCCTAATTTTTATGTTAATGAAATGACACATGAACATGTATCGCTTAAGGATATGGCGGACACATATAAGAAACAAATACGAACTGCCTCATGGAACATTAAAGGTGAGATCGCAAAAAGTGAATTTGGGGTACCGACAATAATTGATTCTTATAATGATAAGCTTGAGCAGCAGTTCAAAGAAGAAACTGATAAAGACGGTAAGGTAACTAGAATTCCTATTAAAGTTCCTGCAAAATATTTGGAAACAAAGGCGGTTGGAAAGAAAGAGATGGAACTTACTCCAGAAGAAAAAGATGAACTTGAGGCAATTAATAATAAAATGTCTAAACCCCTTGCGCTTTGTGTAATGCGTTTGGTATATGTTACCAAGAAACCTAATTTTAATGGAGCTCGCGTTCAAAATATACTTTCATTTCCAAAACCTTTTAATGGGGCTAATTCATTTGCTCCATCTGTCGCTGATAAGTATGATTACCCATGGCAAAATGTTGGAGGTAAGCGTGTGGCATGGAGAAGTGAGGAGATGTTCGAAGAGTATGTTGAACGTGAAGGATTTTCCCCACACGTTGTACCACGTGAGTCACTTGATAAGTGGGAGGATGAATTCTTCTATACATCAGGAATGAAGCAACGTAAGCTCTTCAGAATGATCTACGAGGCAATCTTCCATCCATTTGACCATCCTCATGCAGATCAAGCATTTGTGCTTAATATGGAGGAACTTGCTACGTTGTGGCATCTTCCTGGTGCTGTTGCGGGTACTCCTACGCTTCCTCGTATAGACAGTGCAAAGGGCGTTGCTCCAGTAAACCTTCCTTTATAATTCATATGAACAACAGAAAAAATCATGTCATGTTCTTCGTGTGGGTGATTGCAGTGTTTGCTGTTCTTGTGTATGGCTACAATGAAGTTTTTTTAACGCCAAGTAATTTCCCCACAGGAAAGAGATTTATAATCAATGAGAATGAATCGCTTAAAAGTATTAGTAAGCGTCTAGAAGAAGGGGGGTATATCACTTCACCGCTACTCTTTCGGGCGGGGATATCGTTCCTTGGAAAGGATCGGAGCATTCAGCTTGGTGGATATGTTTTTGAGACACCTGTATCACTTCTTGGTGTGGTAGAGACGTTCGTTAGAGGTGGACCAAGTGCACCGCTCCTTTCTGTAACTATTCCAGAAGGTAGCACTCTATTAGAAGTAGCAACACTTGTTACAAAGGCACTCCCAAAGCTATCTCAAGATGTGTTTATAAAGACAGTTGCCCAATATGGAGCTGATGGTAGATTATTTCCTTCGACATATTTTTTGTTACCTTCATACACTGAGGAGTCGATCATCAAGCTTATGTATGCAACATTCATAAAAAAAACTGAACCAGTAATTATTTCTTCAAAAATTATAGCACCACTTACAAGTGCAAATGATGTTGTTGTACTTGCATCGCTTGTAGAGGGTGAAGCAAAGTCGGAGGAAGATATGAAGATTGTTGCCGGCTTACTGCTCACTAGGCTTACTAAAGGGATGCCTCTTCAAGTTGACGTAGCTATGGAGACATATAAGAAGAAAGGTCTTCCAGCTCTTCCTATTAATAACCCAGGACTTGTTGCTATCAATGCCGTCCTTAACCCAATCACTTCCCCATATCTTTACTATATAACAGGAGATGATGGACAGATGTACTATTCAAAAACATTTGAGGAACATAAGAGGAATATTAAGAAATACTTGAAATAAAGGTTGTAGGTTGTAGAAAATGCTGCCAATAGATTATACTGCTACAACCTACAAACTATTACCCACAACCTTGTAACCCATCACTTATAACCTCTTCATGAAACTCCATAACCTCGCATTTATCGACACCGAAACAACAGGAACAGATCCGTCTCGTCATGAGATTATTGAACTTGCTGTCATTATAGCTGAGCAGGTGCCACGGCCTGGTAAGGGGCCAATGCTTAAGATTATTGAGGAATGTGAATGGAAGATAAAGATGCAGCGTCCAGAACGTGCAGAAGAACAAGCTCTTCGAGTAAACGGATATAATGAAGTTGATTGGATGTTTGCGATAGATAGGAAGAAGGCAATGGAAGAATTTGCAAAGAAGACTCAGAGTTGTTCCTTTGTGTCACACAATATTGTGTTTGATTATTCTTTTGTCATGAAAGCATTTGAAGAAACTGGAGTGGATAGTCGTATGCACTATGCAAAGATTGATACTATTTCACTTGCCTTTGCTAGACTCTACGATGCACCACAGGCGGATAAGTTTTCTCTTCGTGCGCTGTGTGAGCTGCTGAAGGTAGAAAATAGTAAGGCTCACACTGCACTTGCAGATACACGAGCGCTCGTGCAGGTATATAAGAAGTTGATGAATGCATAATTATACAAGAGTTCTTTTTCTTTTTTAACTTTTCCTTTATAAAGCACGAAAATTTCTTTCTAAAAATTTTCTCTATTCCGCGCCGTCGCGCTACATAAGGCTTTAAAAAGGAAAAGTTGGGGAGTGTTTTTAATACAATTAGATACAAAAAACCCGCCAGACTGCACGGGTTTGATTCCGTTGTTGGCGGGTAAACTTTAGGACCAAGGTCCCTCGACAAATCCAAGCTTGTGAAGGGTGTACTTGGTTGGACCTTCACGGTCGTACAGGAAGTACTTTTCGTATTGACTGTCACCCAACTTGTGATCGCGCAGCGCCTTCACAACGTGTAGACCCTCATCCACATGAAGGATGTTGGAGGAGATGAAGCCCCACGTTGCAACAGTCGGAGGCAACTCTTTCTGAAGCGTGCGATTGACTAGGTCCTTCAGATTCCGGGGAGGAATGTTGCTCATCAGACCACTGAACCCGATGATGACAAATCCAGAATCCGGTAAATTCCCTACCGAAATGCAATCGCTTTCTTCTTTGATAAATGAGGAACTTTCGTAATGATACCACTTTCAAGCGACACCTCGTAAGCGCTTT
>JAYTBQ010000064.1:0-3114 GCA_043736905.1 Minisyncoccota bacterium
AAAAGCGCTTACGAGGTGTCGCTTGAAAGTGGTATCATTACGAAAGTTCCTCATTTATCAAAGAAGAAAGCGATTGCATTTCGGTAGGGAATTTACCAATATAAATACTGTACAAATATAATTTGTATGGTATAATATAGTTCGTAGTTCAACATGGAGATTTACATGAATCTTGCTCAACAGGCCCGTACTGCGGTTAGCACATTTATTCATCGCGAAGTTTCGCAGTAAAATTTTTCCAGTCTCACCCAAATACCAATTAGGACAATCCAAGGTTGGGAGCAGTCTAAGCGGATTCCAAGGTATTCAGCAACGGATACTCTCCTCCGTCTCATCATTCAGAATCCCGAATTCATGGTGACGGCACTCGTACAGATGCACCTCTGTCAGCGATTTCGATTTGAAATTTCATTTGAAATTGCTACGGAGATTGTTCATGTCATTTTGCGAACAGGTAAAGATGAAGAAGCGAGAAAGACTGCCTTTCTCTCAATCGCTCGGAGAATTCTTCGTGCAAAGAAAATTGCACAACAAGGGGCGTGTAAGGTTATTGACGGAGTTCTCTTTCGTGTGACAGGTATTAATCCATTACGAATTGTCACAACTGAATAGTTGAGCCTCTCGAAGGCTTCAGAACCATCTCTTGTAGGTGGTTTTGTCTTTTTACTAGCTTTTAGAAAATTGCATGGTTACTCAGTAAGGAATGAAGCTGTTTATTATTTGTGTATTATAGAATGAATTTCTGCGACATTATTTAGAATAGTATTGAATATCAATAACATGCTCAGATTACTTTACGGTTGGAATAATTCTAGAGGCATGATAATAACACTTTTCACTTCTGGGAACTGCATGGCTGTAGCCTCAATCTGATTCCTTAGGATATTGACACGACACGACCCACCGCTCGTCTTGTTCTCTAGGTCAAGAAATGTAAGAGTAAGCACTCCATTTCGTAGTGACGCAGTCTTCAGTGTGACACCAGTAAGTGGAAATTCGCTTTGTAACCCTTGCTTGCTTTCTTCAGATGAAACTACGCTCGTTAATAAAAGCCGTACAGCATCTTGTATTGGTGTGATGCTTCGAGGTGCTGTGCGTGTGCCGGAGACTAATCCTGCCTGGGTACACTGTGCTCCACCAGGGCCTTGATCGAGTGCTGGGCTGTAAAAATAAAGCTTCATATTTACAAGAGGTATTGTTGTAGCTTCTTTTATAACAGAGAAAGAAATAGAAGCATCATTTTCTCGTAAGTCAGAAGGGTTATCTTTCTTAAGCACTAACGTTATTTCACCAACGTATGAGGCAGGTATTTCGATAGTTGCAGAAAAGGGGACAAAGTTTGTCGTCATCCAGTCGCCACTCGCTTGAGCGACACTCTGTGCAATTACTTTTCCTGTTGTGTCGAGAGCCTGAATAGGAAAGCTTGCTTCGAAGAACCATGATCCACGAGCCTTTCCAATAATGGAAAAACGTGCCCCGACAGTTCCTTCTGAAAGAGGAGAATCTACTACTATTACATCAGCTGAGGAATTGGTATACGTAATCTTCGGTGCTGTAGTTTCCGTGTAGTTCTTTCCCTCAGGAGTTTTGCACTGACGTGGATATGTTTCCATAACTGGATACCCGGCAAGAACACACTGTTCAAAAGAAGTTATCAGTGGTGTCGGATTCTTTTTGGTAGTAGTGACATACAACCAAGTAACCAAAGCAAGTCCAAGGATAAGTGCTGTTATGATTATGTTTTTCATAACTTCAGTATATGCTTTATACCCTGTCTAGCAAGGATAATAAAGTATCCTCTCAGAAGAACTAAAGTCGTATACGAAAAAAAATTTGTGGTCCCCATCTGGAGTCTAAGGGAAATTTTTTAATAATTCTGTCATTATAATGTTTATCAATATTTTCGGCGAAGTTGTTAGCGATAAGAGCGTTTCTTTCAAGATATTTAAAACCTCGGTTTCTGAGTTCTTCTTCAAGAGTAGACATCATTATTCCTAATAAACCTTTTCCTCTGTGTTCCTTTTTGATTACCGTGTCCCACATCCACGCTGTCTCTCCTTGTTTTGCGGGGCTGTCATCACCTTCTGGGTCGAGTGGTTTCGCATAGGTAAAACCGACAGCTTCATTGGATGTTGTATTCTTTAACACAACAACAAGATTTTTTGAATCCAAAAAATCTGCTTCAAGGGTGTCTTTCGTGAAAGCTTCACCGCTAAAAGCTTCTTTCTCTAAAGAAAATATTTCATCTTCTAGATCTATCCAACCAGATAGAGTATTATCAAAAATTTTTGCTACAAACATGACATAAGTATATCAAACGTATCTGTTGATATCATAGCTGTCAGCTATAACTTTTAGGCAACAGCAAAACTACAATTTTTTTATTATAAGCTTACCATGTAACCACGATCGCATCTTTTTATCCTGCAAATATATCATATATGAAATGATGATAATCAGTATTTCCAATATGAAAGCTACTGTGGTACCAGGAAGTTGATAGGTATTCGTTACGTATTTTATAACAGCGTATCCAATGGTCTCATGTAGTAAATAGAGCGGATAGGTGAGACCACCAAGCACCATGAACATACTGAGTATTTTTTTGTTTTTAATATATCGTGAAGTGTAAACGAGGAGCACGATGCCAACAAAGAAGGCAATATGAAGCATGGTAATAATACCTTGGTCGTTAGGATTGTATGCAACGGTTGAAGGGATAGAAAGTGGGTGAATATAGGTGGCATAACAAGCACTACTACAAAGCAGGGCATAGTCACAATATTTTTCATAGAGGTTTTTTGCTTCTTTCGTTATGATGAGAGCAAGTGCCCCACCAAATATAAAATAACTAGCATGGCGCACAAGTAAATATTTGAAGAACATGTTCGTGTCATGATGAGTCAGAAAGGCGACAACACTTATAAGGAACCATATGAGAAAAAAGTATCGTAAATGTCTATATGAAAAAAGCCTTACAAATAGTGCAATTACTACGTAGAAAATCAACTCAACCGCCCTACATTCTAAACTGAATCGCAACACTCTCTAAAATATTCCCGTGGAGTCATATAGCCCAGACGTTTTCTCGGTCTGTTGTTAAGAAGTTTCACA
>JAYTBQ010000065.1:0-8322 GCA_043736905.1 Minisyncoccota bacterium
TTAGCTTTTAGCTTTTAGCTTTTAGCTTTTAGCTTTTAGCTTTTAGCTTTTAGCTTTTAGCTTTTAGCTTTTAGCTTTTAGCTTTTAGCTTTTAATAAAAGTGTATACGAAATACAAAGGGTCGCGCTTTGCGCGACCCTTTGTATTTCTCAATTACTCTCAAATTATTCCCCCTCTTTCCTTTCTTCTTCCACTGGTACCTCTTTACGAAGGTTTGCAAGCATTAACAAACTTGCTTCATAGCGTTCTTCGGTTGTTTCATTTTCTTTTGCTATCTCCCCTCTTTTATCCGGTGTAGCATATTTAAAATCTAAGTATCTCTGATACGCAGCACCTTTTGGTTGTTGTGCCATTTTATCGACACCCTGTAGTACTTCACCATTATTTTTTGCTTCTACAGCTGCTCTAAGTTTATTTAAATCCATATCTAAAAGTATACAACTATATGGTTCTTAATCCAAAGAAAGGACACGACAAGTAGGGCCGCGCTTCGCGCGGCCCTTTGTATTTCGTCTTTATTTTGTCACGTCAACACCTGTCCACTTACCAATTACTTACCTCAAAATCAATTCTTCCATTCTTGGACACTGCAATGATTGCTCGTCTCCCAGTAGAACCAACAGTACATTCAAATATACGCCGAGACTTTCCTTCGTGTGAAGGTTTTGGCTCCAAAGATACATTCACTTCTCTTGCTATTGTGAGAGCTTCTTCGTTAGAAATTGAAGGATTAAGAATTTCGTTAAACTTTTCTGTTAAAACAGGATTATTTTTTATAAATCCAATTTGCTCTTTAAGGGTGTCAGTTTTGCCACTCTCAACAGAACTCTTAACCTCATCAAGCATGAGAATACGAAGATTCGGATACGGAGCAGAAACATTATGGAATTCTGCTTCAAGTGGAGGAAGCTCTGAAGCACGATCCTGTGTATTTTCTTGTACAGGAAGAGGTTCCGGAGCTTGCTGAGAAACGAGAGGTGGTATTTCAACAATGAAATTCCTATTTTCTGCCTTCCTCCTGTAAGCAGGAATTATAGATCCCTTTGGATCAATCCATGGTTTATCTTCTGGTGTATTCATACATAAAAGTATACAGACTTCCTCCAAAAAAGCGAACTTTATCTAGGGGTAAACTATTTTAAAACACTCCTACATCCCCTCAATAGTAATCGAACCCATCTTATGCATCTCATCACGGAGCTCCATAATCTTGTGAGCTGCCTGCTCAACGTTACGGACATTCTCGATAACAAACTCTTGATCAGTCCCAGCACTCTGAATCTTCAGTCTGCCATACCCAAGAAATGTACTCAAAAAACTATTTTTCTCGAAGAACACATCCTGAATACGACCAAGTTCCATGAATGCCTCATCACGTTCAAACAACTGTTTCTGATTGATTGCGATAATATGCTGATTAGTAACATACCACACATCAAGGTAACTCTTTGTCCATCCATAAAAAAAGGAAGTCCAAAAAAGAAGAATGAATGCAAGTAGTATTAATTCAACAGATGAACTCACTACCTCAGTAATGAGCGGTGTCTTGATGACAAGAAGGAAGAAAAAAATGATGGCCGCAAACAAAATACATCCAAACGCATGGAGAAAAAAGTCCTCAACGTACACAATCCAGTGCTTGCGTACCTTGTCCAAAATAATTTCATTTTCTTTTAACAGTGTCTCTTGTTCCATGATAGTACTATAAAAATGTCGTTACCATACAACCAAGAAGAAGCGTAACTCCTGCCATGTATATCCCACGTGCTACCTTAATCCACTCTTCATTCTTCCCATACTTCCACCATACATACAAAAGCGAACCGATGAGCGGTATAAAGACAATGAGAATGAAGGTGAAGAGAATAGGTCCAATAGGCATAGTTAGAATGTAAATTTCTTCATAATCTCTTCTGTTACCTCATCCACTGGACGACCATAGGTGATATAACTTAACTCTTTAAGTTGATCAATTCGTGTTTTGTCTCCCACTTCCTGATTGATAGTCGCGATATCGAATGGTTTTACAGGGCTTCCACCAGAAAGCATTTTGACATAGGCGTGACGATTCTCAATCTTAATAATATCATTTGCGGTAAATGTTGGAACAAACTGTGTTTCCAAAAACTTCGCATCCTCAGGTGACACACGGAACACCGCCATGGACCCAACGTTACCAAATACTGCCCCCTTAATATCCTCGGGCAGTTGTCCAAGATACTGATGGGCAACAGTAAGTGACAATCGATACTTACGCGCCTCTGACAAAATGGATGCAATAGCTGGTGTGGTAACGTTTTGAAATTCATCGATATAGAGGTAGAAGTCTGGCCTATCTGTACTATTCACACGAGCAAGCGCAGCTTGTGAGAACTTACCGATAATGATGAGACCAAGAAGGTTAGCATTGATATCACCAAGACGCCCCTTTGATAGGTTCACCAAGAATATTTTTTTACTATCCATTATTTCTCTAAAGTTAAAAGCGCTTTTCTCCTGAGCAACAATTGGCCGCATAATGTCGTTAGACATAAAGATATCGAACTTACTGTTAACATATTGTGTCCAGTTCTGAAGTCCTTGCTCCCCCGTTGTCTTCTCCGCATTGCCCCAGAACTGGTTAAGGAGTGGGTTCTTACACTTAGACAACTTATAGTCACGATAATCCTTGTCAGAGAACACGCGAGAAATATCAAGCAGTGTGTTACCACTCTCAGGGTGTTCCATCACAAGTAATGCAGCATTACGAAAGTATTGCTCGAATCCTGGTCCACCGGAAGACTTCATATCAAATAACTTATTAAAGATTCCTAAGAGCTCGTTAACCACAAATGTCTTCTGCTCAGGAAAGTTCCTATCATATTCGAGCATGTTAAGTCCCATCGGACGTGGAATATATGCTGGGTCGAAGTACACAACATCCTTAGCTCGCTCTGGAGGAACATTCGCCAAAATGTCAAGAATATCCGATCCGTGTGGATCAATGAAGCAACATCCGTCGCCATTTTTTATATCTTGGATGATAAGATTCTTAAGAAGAACAGTCTTTCCGGTTCCTGTCTGACCTATCACATACATATGGCGCATTCTATCTTCCTTACTGAAATGAATAAGCTGCTCTTCATTTCTAAAGACATTCTTACCAATGATAACACCTTCCTGCCCCATTCCTTCCGGAGCTTGTGCTTGTGATGATGATTGGGAGCGAACATTACCAACATCCTTCGATTGCATAGGAAAATGAAATACTGAGGCAAGTTCTGACAAGTTGAGCGGATAACTTTCATCATCATTCCAGAGGCGGTAGGAGTACCTATGTATGAGGGCTTTCTGCTTTCTCCCTTCTACTTCTTCCCATGTAATACTATTTCCATTTATTTGATTAAACTGTGAAAAGGCAGACTCAAGATCATTTCGTATCGCCTGAGTGCGTGCAAGTGAGGTAGAAGAAGCAATGACTCGAATATTAGTCTCAATGATTGTTTTTGAAAGTTTCTCCTGAACCAACTTGGTTGATGTTTCATCAGAATGAGTTATTGGCTTATTCTTTTCTTTTTCAAGCTCTTCTGGAGTCTTTGGGGAAGAAAATATTTCACCAAGTAAGAAAAAGGACTCTTTAATGAAACTCTGCTTATCAATAACACGTTTAAGAGTATCCCCTTTACGAAGGTCTTCAAGCATATGACCAAAGCGCTTGGCAAAAACATCTCCCGATGGCCTGATCAATATCTGTAAAGCGAGACCTTCGTCATCTTTTGCTATCTTAGTAAACGATGACAGAATAAGTGACATTGGGTCGGCTTCCATTGTTTCGTATGTCTTAATCGGAAGCGCAGCATGAGTACTATGTGTTGCATATGACGCTGCAGTAATAGAATGGGAGTGAAAAATATTATAATCCTCCTTACATTCACGGACTTGTGCTGTCGGAAAAATACCGATGACCACTTTTTCAAACATTGGAGCATAATCAATATGAACAGCACAGTAAAATGCTGCCGTTTTCTGACCGTTAGCAACAGAGAGCTCGAGAGAATAGTAATTTTTTTCTTTGTTGGTTGCATCACTTGCAAGCGCCTGCATGGAAGCGTACCACTGCTCCATAAGTGCCATCATTTCCTTGAGCTGCTTTTGCTGCCCTTCACCTTGGTCAGGTAAGACAACTTCGAACAGCTTCATGTGAAGTGCTTTCCACTCATCGCTTGATATATCATTTTTTACTTCATGACCTGAAATGAGATATTGGACAACAAATCGCTCAAAATCGTCCTCAACTTCGGGATCATTAAGCTCTTCTGCCATCGAAAAAGCGTTTCGTATTCCTCGTTCTGCCATTACTTGCGACAACAACTTTACCTGCTCATCGGTTTCGCGTGGAGTTAACCATTCCAAGAGTCGATGCTTTTCCCCGCCAGTAAGGTGTACACTTGGTGCAACAACCTGCTCCACCGGAACAGCCTTGTAATCTCTCACCACTTCATGTGCCCTGTCCTTCTCAGTGAACCTATCCTCAAACCCTTTTGCGCGTTCCATCTTATCCTTTACCTGCTTTCTAAGAAAAGCTATCTCATCCTCTGGTGTACTAAACTGATTATTCATATCAGTAAGTGTATAGCACTATCCGAATAGTTGATAGTGGACAGAGAAAAAAGATTGGCACAAATGACAAAAAGCACCATCCAAAAACTATATCGCTGACACTGGTCGCACTTCAGCCATAGGAGCATTCTCTTGTGTAACTGCTTGTGCTGGCTGTACTAACTGTACTGGTTGTGACATCTCAGGTGCCATAGCTACTGGCTGTGCGGGCTTCCATGAACTGATAGGAGGAACAGAAGGAGGCACTTCTTGTACTGCTTCAACAACAGGCGCAGGTGATGTAACAGGAGCACTCATTACGACAGGAGCAACTTGTTCCACAGGGGCTGTAAAGGCTGGTGCTTGTTGTACAGGAATTTGTGCCACAGATGCAGCCATTACAGGTTGTACAACAGAAGTAGCAAGCTGCGGTGACATCATAGGCGTCTGAATCAACTGCGCAACTGCAGGTACAGGGATGACAGGAAATTCAGCTTGTGGAATAGTTGCAATGCCAGGACTTTGTGGTTTTCCTTTACTAATAAGAACAAGGAGGAGAATGAGCACTATAACAAGAGGACCAAGTGTGAAGTACGAAGGAATAGGTGTCGACAATAGTGCTGCAATATCCATAAAAAAGAGTATATTAATTTATATACTCTTTAGTGTACCGTGTATTATCTCTCTGTAAAGGGTACGTTGGTGTATAAACTATTTTATAATAAGAAAAAAAATTGAAATTAAAACAGGAATTAATAATTTGTCAGAATTTCAGCCTCCCCTTCCGTAATCAAAATAGTATGCTCAAAATGCGCAGAGCGTTTATGATCTTTGGTAATAAAGGTATATCCATCATCCGCGAGATACACTTCATCGGTTCCCATATTAACCATTGGTTCTATAGCAAGTACAAGACCTGGGACAAGCTTAGGACCTTTAACACCATCGTCAAAGTTAGGAACATACGGCTCTTCATGGACCTTGTAGCCAACACCGTGACCTGAGAGAATTTTTACAACGCCGTACTTCTTAGGGATAGACTTTTCAATCGCTTTAGAAATATCATTCACATAGTTGCCACCCTTAGCGGCCTTAATACCTGCCATAAGTGCCTCTTTGGTCACCTTCATTAGCTCCTTGTCTTCTTCACTTATTGTTCCGACTGCGACAGTACGAGCACTATCTGAAATCATCCCTTTATGCGTCACTCCGCCATCTAAACCAACGATATCACCTTCTTTAAGAACGCGGTCACCACCAATCCCATGAACAACTTCGTCATTCACTGAGATGCAGATACTTCCAGGGTATGCATAGCTTGCCCCAAATGGCTTATAGTTAAGAAAGGCAGGCTTATCTCCCATGTCGGTAATCATCTTATAAACGAAATCGTTCAAGTACCCAGTTGTTACCCCTGGTCGAACTTCTTTTGAAACAGCGTCCAAAACAGCAGAAAGCCGCTTGCCACTTTCACGCAGCAAGATGATATCACTTTCGGTTTTTATTTTTATATTATATTTCATAACAGGTCTATGGAAGGAGGGGTGTAAGACTATGTATTCTACGCTAATGCTCCTAATTTTTCAACAAGCTCCTGATGCACCTCTTCGATGGTCTGATTGCCGTTAACATGTAGCACTCGGTATCGAGGGTCGTTGATATAGAGGTCAAGCGCAGGAAGTACCTCAGTCTCAAACCAGCCGAGACGCATTGAGATACCCTCTGCTTCATCGTCTGCTCGACTACGCTCTACCATATGCGCGCGCGCTGTACCTTCCGAAACGTCGAGATGAATGACGATAGGCTTAGTAAATCCAAAGAAAGTGATAGCGCTATGCAATACCTTTACCTCGAAAGATTTTCGTGGCGCTCCATCTAGAATAACAGAGTCCTCAGCAGAAAGTGAATTAATAAAAATATTGACCCAGTTCCATACTGCCAAAAATTCTGGTTGCAGTGTCCCCTTCTCATTACAGTCTCTAGCAAGACTGGCAACATAATTATCTTGTGCAATAAACTCGCGGAAGCCACCTCCAGTTGTTGTGTGAATTACTTTTTTACACCCTTGTGACTCAAGATATGACTGTAACAGCTTTGCTTGTACACCTTTTCCAGCACCTGACCTACCAATAAGAATAAAGAATTGTTTGTCCATGTTTCATAATTCTACCACAAGAGCACAGTTGATAGCTATTAGCTATTAGCTATTAGCTATTAGCTATTAGCTTTTAGCTTAAATTGTAAAGCATACAGTGTCTTGTGTAATACAAGAAGCGACTTCGTGACCGCTCTTTGTATTCATCAGCATGGTCCGCGTTTGTTCCGCGATAGTCTGCGTCCTTAATATTCCTTCATCGAAAGCTGCGCATCAATCTTCTTAATAACATCAAGAACTACTGATACAGCAATTAAGAGCGATGTTCCTCCAACCTGAATGGCGGTAATGCCTGTGATTGCCTGTACAATAACAGGAAGTACTGCAACGATACCGAGAAAGAATGCACCAAAGAACGTGATTCTTGCAAGAACATATCCAATATATTCTGCTGTAGCGGCTCCTGGTCGATACCCTGGAATGAATGCTCCATTCTTTTGAAGATTCTCAGCCGTTCTTTCTGGATCGAAAGTCACAGCGGTATAGAAATAGGTAAATGCTACAACAAGGAAGAAATAGACACCACCATAAACCCATTGATTAGAGAGTGTACTTTCTATTGTCCTAGCAAGCGCTTGCAGTGAGACATTGCTTGAAGTCGCAAAGAGTTGAGCGATCAATTGCGGAAAAATAAGAATAGAAATGGCAAAGATAATAGGAACAACACCAGCTTGATTAAGACGAAGAGGGAGATACGTAGCAGCACCTAGGCCGTTTGACTGACCGATACGCGACTGGCGCGCATAGGTAATAGGCACAGGACGCTCTGCTTCTGTAACAAAAACAATTCCTGAAATAACGGCAAGTATCAGAATAATAATACCGGCGAATGTTGGAATATCTTGTACAGAGAATGTAACAAAATACTGTGCAAGAGTTTCTGGAATTGCTGCAACGATACCAGCAAAGATAATCAGTGAAACACCATTACCAATTCCTCGTTCATTAATCTGTTCACCAAGCCACATCATAAGCATCGTCCCTGCTGTGATAATGAGAACATTAAATGTCATATCAACAGCCGTCATCTCAGGAATTACATTCTTACGGACAAGAAGCGTGAGGAGTGCATACCCTTGCATAAGAGCAAGAGGGAGAGAAATAAGTCTTCCGTATTGTACAAAGCGACGACGTCCAGCATCTCCTTCTTCTTGATACATTTCCTTAAGGCGAGGAGAAAGTACAGTGGAGAGCTGCATAATAATCGATGAAGTAATATACGGACCAACTCCAAGCATTACAATTGAAAAACTAGCAATTCCTCCTCCAGAAATAATATTTAGAAGTCCAAGGAACCCATCACCCTTAAGCAAGTCACCGAGCTTAGAGGCATCAATTTCTGGAATAGGCACAATTGCTAAAATACGGGTAATAACAAGAATAAAGACAACGAAGAAAATACGATTACGTAGTCCGCGGTCAGAAAAAATAGCCTTAATTGTTTTCATAATTGACCTATTATACCATAAAAATAGGCATTTGCTATGAGGTAGGTATTAGCTTTTAGCTTTTAGCTTTTAGCTTTTAGCTTTTAGCTTTTAGCTTTTAGCTTTTAGCTTTTAGCTTTTAGCTTTTAGCTTTTAGCTTTT
>JAYTBQ010000066.1:0-8298 GCA_043736905.1 Minisyncoccota bacterium
TGAAGGTCGCGCCCCCTGTTATATTCCATCCTTTTACTTCAAAAACTTCTGATACCCGGAGATATACCCAGCAGACTCATCACACGATGCATCTCCATCTGTGCATCCAGTAATGGGAACATCATTTGGAATAATGGGAACAAATACTACAGCAAGGAGTACAAGGGCAAGTACGACCCATGAAGACTTTGTGTTCATATACGCTTACCTTAGTATTCCTTAGAAATATATTTTGTATACACAGAAATAAATGTTGGATCTGTACACACTGGATAGTACCCACCTGCGTTATCTGGGAGATTAGTGCAATGTATCTTTGGTCGAGTATTAAGAATGACAGGAGTAAAGACCGCAGCAAGAGCAAAGATGACGAGTCCGATAACGAGATGTGTTGGGTTTAAATTCATAGTAATAATAGTATACAAAACATTTACATCACCAACAATAACTACTATACACTCTTCAACTTTTCATCGGATATCATTTTTTTCGTAAAACTCTATTTTTATTTGTTTCTCCTATATAATCCCTACCAAGAATTGCTTTTATGTGGACTAACTTATGTTTATTCATAAAATCTAAAAGTGTGTTTCTTTCCTCTTCTGAGTAACTCTTTACAATATCCTTAAGATCATTACTCTTCATCTTTTCTAAAAAAGCACTTATTTCTGGACTATCTTTACATTCATCCATAATCTCAGCTCTCATAATATCTCCGCCTGTTAAATATTCAATAACTAGTGCCTGGTATACTTTATCTTCAGAAACACCTGTATGTTGAGCAATCATATCGACCAAAGACACTAAAGCTAATCTTCCAGAGAGATAAAGAGCTCCCCGATCAATATAGTCAGGTTGCGTATCTAGTCCATTGTTCTGTTCGAACTCTTTTAGTACTCCTGAGCGCGCCAAGTATTCACTAAATATAGCATCGGTAATTAACTCTGTTAATCCTTCATTAACTAGGATAAAATCATCACCTTTGTTATCATCATGATCCATCAAAGTACCATCATTGTTACTTAGCGGTTTAGGAGATATACCGCTTGTAAATTTCAGCTTCTCTGAAGCAATATCTTCTTCTGCAAAAGATGATTTGATATGTAACATTTCATGAACAATATCTCGAATCAAAAGGAGCTTTGTTTTAGAATCTATATCACCGTAATTATTAACATACTCACATGCAAAAATAACAATTCTACCGTTATGTGTATAAGCTTTAATATTTGTAGTATTGCTTAAAAAAGCACCATAGTGAGAAAGATCAATTAATTCTGTATATTTTACATGAATATTGAAGTTTTCATCTAGTTTGAAATAAAAGTTTCTATCTTCATCAGATAAGTCTCCAGTAAATTTTGTATAAATATCGCGAAGTATTCTATTAATTAGAGTAAAATCTATTTCTTTGACTGCTTCCTGCACCGAGTGTATAGACTTAAGCTCTAAAGTCTCTTCCTTTTCAAGCTGATTTGCATCAAGCCCTTGTTGTGAAAAAGGTGAGTGCTCCATACCTATCGTGTCAGCTCCTCTATTTGCATGAGCCTATCTGAATGTCGCTCTTCGTGAGCAAATGAAGTTGAAAGGAACAGATCAATTGCAACTCCTGCTTGTTCAAACGTGACGAATCGTGCACCTATAGACAGCACGTTTGCATCATTATGTTCTCGCCCAAGCTTCACAAGTTCAAGGTCACCACCTGCGTATACAATCGAACGCACATGACGGAAACGATTAGCTACGATCGCCTCCCCTTGCCCTGATCCACCGAAGATAATTGCCATTGACGGTTCGTGCATTGCATCATTATGTACTGCCTTTGCAGCTGCTACCATGTACTGTGGATAATCATCTGCTTCAACAAGTGTGAGTGCTCCACAATCAGAAACCTCATACCCTTTTTCTTCCAAATATTTTTTAACTTCTTCTTTTAATGAGAATCCTGCATGATCAGTGGCGACGTATAGTTTCATATCATTGTAGTATACATTTATTAGCGAGTGTTACGAAATGAAAAACTACGGGCGACACCGAAGATGTCGCCCGTAGTTTTGTTTCTTCTTTTTAAATTACTTAATTGCCTTTCCTGCCTTGGCAACATGTTCAACAAGTGTATGAGTGTATCCCATCTCGTTGTCATACCATGCCATGACTTTCACGAGATTACCCCCGACAACACGTGTCATCTTAAGGTCTGCAATAGATGCGTAAGGAAGTCCCAAGATATCACTTGATACAAGCTCTTCCTCTGTTGCTTGGAAAATTTCTTGCCATCTTTCTGTTGTCGCTGCATCTTTTAGAATCTTATTAACTTCCTCTACTGTTGTTGGGCGCTTAGATATGAAGGTAATGTCTGCAATGGATCCGGCAGGTGTGGGAACACGGATAGAAATACCATCGAAGAGTCCTTCGAGCTGTGTGAACGCCTTCGTTACTGCGATTGCAGCTCCCGTTGACGATGGAACAATATTCTGTGCAGCGGCTCTTCCTTCACGAAAATCTTTCTTGTTAGGACCATCTACAATTCCTTGTGATGCAGTATATGAGTGAACAGTATTAAGAATTGCCTTTTCGATACCAATAGCTTCATCCAAAATAGCAATCACTGGAGATGATGCGTTAGTTGTGCATGATGCATTAGAGGTGACACTACACGTTCCGAACTTCTGTTCATTAACACCAAGAAGAATAGTCTCACCCTTAATACTTGGATCAGCAGACTCCTTAGCAGGAGCAGATATTACGACATGCTTAGCCCCTGCTTGTAAGTGAATACTTGCTTTGTCATATGCTGTGAAAAGTCCTGTTGACTCAACAACAACATCGACATTCATTGCTCCCCATGGAAGTGCTAGCGGATCTTTTTCTTGAACAACTTTTACCTTAACGCTCTTTGTTTCACTCTCGATAATAAGATACTGTTCTTTTGTATCTTCATGAACTTCTGCATGCACATCAAAATGAGATACTCGGTATACCGTATCGTACTGAAGAAGGTACGCAAGATTATGTACATCTCCTAAATCATTCACTGCAACAACCTCCATGTCCTCTCGCTCAAACGCAACCTTAAAGAAAGCACGCCCGATACGCCCAAAGCCATTAATACCTACGCGAATTTTTTTATCCATATGTATAGCAGTATATAGTGCGTAGACGTACTGAGCTAGTTGATAACCTTTGGAGAAGAGTTTAAGAGTTTAAGAGTTTAAGAGTTTAAGAGTTTAAGAAAATAATACATTTTGACAGTCTAGCTTTCCTTTCTTGCTTTCTTTATAGTCTTACAATCTTAACTCTCTTGTATTTTGTCAATATTGATACCATTTGCATATTTGTTACTATATAGTCATATGAATGAAATCGTCATCTCTCATCTTTCAAAAACATACGGAGACAAGAAGAAGGTACATGTTG
The DNA here is from genome assembly GCA_043736905.1 of Minisyncoccota bacterium. GTDB lineage: Bacteria > Patescibacteriota > Minisyncoccia > Phycocordibacterales > UBA5272 > UBA11704. The sequence continues at coordinate 3,418 of JAYTBQ010000066.1, forward strand.
TTAGTGACCTTTCCCTCACGATTAAGAAAGGATCAGTATTTGGCTTCATCGGCCCTAACGGCGCAGGCAAGACCTCTACCATTAAGATGCTTGTAGGTCTTTCACATCCAACAAGTGGAACCATTACCATTGCTGGAGGTGCACCAGGTGATATGGAGGTTCACCAAAAAATGGGATTCATGCCAGAAACCCCACTCTTTTACCAATACCTCACAGGAGAGGAATTCCTCGACTTCGTTGCTTCACTGTTTAAACTTAGCAACAAAAAGGATAAAATTGAGAATATTCTCAAGGAAGTTAATCTCACACATGCAAAAGATAAACGCATAAAAACATATTCCAAGGGAATGTTACAGCGACTTGGTCTTGCTCAGGCAATGATTAATGACCCAGATATTCTTTTTCTTGATGAACCACTTGATGGGCTCGACCCACTAGGACGTGCGGAGATTAAAAAAATAATTCTTGCCCTTAAGAAAGAAAATAAGACTATTTTTATTAACACGCACATCTTAGGTGATGTTGAGGAAATTTGCGATATTGTTGGGATAATCGATAATGGGAAACTGCTCAGAGTTGATTCACCTGCATCAATCAGTAAAGGACACCGTGACCTCGAGGACGCTTTTGTTCATATTATTCAATCTGTTCGCAATAACTCCACTCACAAACAATAATTGTATGCTCACCAATATTCTCGCAATTGCAAAAAACACCTTCAGAGAGACAGCCCGTGACAGAATTCTACTTTCGGGTGTGTTCGTTATTATTGCCATCATACTCTTTTCTCTTTTTATTGCCTCCATCTCTCTTGATCAAAGCACGCGAATGATTGTTGACTTCGGTGTGACCGCAATCTATGCGCTACAGATGTTTGTTGCAATCTTCATTGGCTCAATGCTTATTTATAAAGAAATTGAGCGACGCACCTTTTATCTTCTTCTTCCTAAGCCAATTACACGTACAGAAGTTGTAGTTGGTAAATGTCTCGGACTCACCGCGACAACTATTCTGGTTACTCTTGTTTCCACTCTCGCTCTTTTCATAATCCTGTATATACAAAGTGGTCAACTATACTTTACCCCTATCCTCCTCTCTGTATTACTAAGTACGATAGAGGCTGTGATTCTCATTCTCATCTCTATCCTCTTCTCAGGTATAACCTCTCCAATCCTAGCAGCTGTCTCCACACTTGCATTCTTCTTCATCGGTCACGCCGGTGAAATCTTCCGCTATATATTCATGACAACGAATTCAACAGTGATTGAAGTACTTATGCGCGGGTTCTACTACATTCTTCCTAATCTCGAAAAATTTAATATTAGAAATGACATCATTTACGGAACATTGCCGTCATTTCATATGATTGCTGTTACCATCTTGTATGCATGTTCCTATATTCTTCTCCTTCTTGTTATTACACAAGCAGCATTCAAGAAAAAAGATTTTTAATCATTGATGTTCCAGACTGCGACGAAACTACACCTTTATGGAAAAATCTTCACAAACAACAACAGCAATTCAAACAACTATTGTGGCAGCTCTTATTCTTCTAGCTATCACCTTCCAATCGCTTCACGATGATCTCGTTCCACCATTTACCACCAAACTTGCACTAGCAAAGAGGAATCTTCTCCCCCCTCAAATCCTTCCGTATATTTCCTTTGGATTCAGTGGCATTATGGCTGATATGTACTGGATTCGAGCAATTCAAGACTTCGTTGCATGGAATGGTAAAGAAGGTTTCTACATTGGATATTTCAAAAACATTGCAACTCTTGACCCAAAGTTCGAGTACCCATATCTCTTTAATATCTTAACAGTGCCAAAAAATAAAAATGTTGAGACGCTTACTACGGTTGCACAAATTTCTGAGAAAGGTCTTAAAGCAATTCCTGAAAGTTGGAAAATTCCTTTTTATCTTGGTACACAATACTACATCTTTACACGTGCATACGAACCAGCACAACATTATATTGGAATAGCAGCTGAGAAAAAGTCAGCACCTGAAGGAGTATACCTTCTCTACTCAACCTTCGTTGCAAAAGACCTTTATACACGTGAACAAAAAATGAATCTTACAAAAAAATTAGTAAAGGTAATCTACAACAATACAGACAACGAGATTATCAAGAAGCTTGCAGCGCAAGGATTCCAGCAAGATGTTATTTCGCAGCTCTTAGAAAAAGGTATTCTTGCATACAAAGAACAGTTTAAGCGCTACCCGAAGAATGTTGAAGATTTGATACGTGCTAATCTTATAAAACTTCCCCAAGATTTTCTAGATTCCTTTGAAGTTATCATTGATAACAAGACTGGGGCGTTTGAGATTGTACTTAAGGAGGAATAGAGGGGTGCCTGCTAAATACAAAATTCTGCAAATTAATTTACAGAATTTTGTATTTAGCGGAGCGTCTCGTGTTAGGACCGTTGCTGGTCAAGACCTGTAAGGACATTTTGCTATATTTAAACGAACTTGGAACGACACGTCTTGAGCACTAATAAAATTGCTACTTTTTAGACTAAATTAAAGTAGCTCGGACTACTAAAAACAACAGTGATGCTAAATTTTTATCTTTGAGCCTCATATAGCCGCCTTGTTCTTTTTCATCCATACTCGCCAACTGTTCCTTTGTTAGTTCTACAACTAATGGTGCAAAGAAAGATTCAACTCTAAATCCGGCATGTTCAATACTATTCTTGATGGATTCTTCGCTGGGATGATTATAATATGTGATATCAATATTCCCAGCAGAAAGTGTAGTCGTGTGTTCAGTTAGTGTCACACCTCTTTCATTTGTATGTTCATTTCCTGTTTTTGGGTTATTTGACCAATACTTTGGATTATGGGTTGAGAACAGAAGTGTACCGTTTTGACGCAGTATACTCCTTACCCCTGCAAGAAGTGCATCCCAGTCATTAGAATAATGAAATGTAAGACTTGAATACACGAAGTCAAATGATTTATTAGGGAAATTCATATGCATCATATCCATAACAAAAAATTTAACACTTGGATATTTTTCTGAAGCAATTTTTATTAATGCATCAGAAGTATCTATACCAACTATATTACTTGGGTTTCGTTTTAAAATCTCATCTAATTCGTATCCTGAACCTACACCAATACAAAGTACAGATTTACCAATAAGATCAAGCGGCAACTCCTTCTCTATTGAAGGTTTTTCAAGATACATGTGTCCTGCATTTGTCGGAACACGCGTAGCCCATTCTTGAGCGCCTTTATTATATGATTGTATGTTTTTATCTGAATATGACATATTTTAATTTTAGCAAAACATCTCGTGCTAGCACTTTTTGGCGGGCCCACGAGGAATCGAACCTCGACCAACAGTTTTGGAGACTGTTGTTCTACCACTAAACTATAGGCCCAAAAAACGAGTTTGCCGGATGGGCTGGTATTTCACTGTTGGCTCAATTACCCTAACCAAAAGGTCTTCAGATAAGATCAAAGCCTCCCACCTATCCTACACATCCATTTACTACTCGCGGGCAGCCAAACTCGTACCAGTAATACTACCAAAAAAATTGCACTTTGGGTAGCTCACTACCAATGACCTTCTCAGTAATGAACTTAATCACTTCAACTATTCTTATACAAATTACTCATCGATATTTCTTTGATTTATACTAATAAAAAGAAAACAGCCCCGCAAAGGGGCTATTTTAGGCACAAGATGTAATCTCGCACCAATAGATGTCACACTTGCACGAGAGCACGTCGAGGCTGTATCAGCCTGCTCTGCCTTGTAGCAGCAAGCACGAGCAAAGCCAAGAGCACGAGCGCAGGCATTGCGGGTTCAGGGACACCTGCTGGAGGTGTGCACGGGTTCGAAGGCGGGCACGGGTCTGCTTCGTGAGATGCAAAAAAATTGACCTCTTGAAAAAGCAATTCATTGGTCCCAATGTCGTAGTACATCTCCATTACCTTCCCAGAGAAGACTACGAACAAGACGTTCCCATCAAGAGCGGGACCTCCAGAATCGATGAGGTGAATCAGCAACCCCTGACCGAGCAGAAATGGTGAAGTTGCAACGATTTTGTTATCGAAGCTAAAGTGATTGTTCCCGAGGTCTGGATCAAAACATTCGACTTCAAAACTATTCCAGTACCCATGGCAGTTCTGCATACGGGTCAAGATTAGAGCTGGACCATCGGTCTCGAAACTTATGGTCAGATTCGTCTCCCGCGCAGCACCCACAAGACTCTGTGCCTGAGCATTCCAGGGAAGCAAACTGGCAGATGCTTGTAAACCGAAGAAGGCAAGGAACGCCAACAAGAAACCATTCAACATGTTACGAAAATTCATAATCTGCTCCATCCAGTATGTTTGAAAAGAATGACTTGGAAATACATCCAACCCACTACAAGACTATCACAAAACTTCGCAAATGACAACAAATCAGTAATCGGTCAATATCTGAAGAAAAAATACCATGTGTGATATTAAAAAAAACTCCAACGGTTCATATGATCATCGCTAACTACACACCAGAAATATATCCAAGGAACCATAACGCTCCCCAAAAGCCAAACAGTACAGAGGATATAACAAATGAAAATCTCATTCTAAATTTTGCACGTTCAAAGTCCTCTCCTCCTTCTCGACTTTTATGAAGAACAATTGCAAAGTTAATAAGGAAGCGAAGGAGTGTAAGGAAACCTATAGTTGGTAGCCCCCAGAAAAAAATAGTATGCACTAGTGGCAGATACGGGAAGAGCCCACCATCTGGCGTGTACTGAGCATGTGCAGAAAATATACCTACTTAGTTTCTAGAATCTAATGCAACTAATTTGTAGAATACATCTTTAGGGAACTGCCAGTCAATACACTTCCTTGGTCTACCATTTAATGAGTCC
>JAYTBQ010000067.1:0-2972 GCA_043736905.1 Minisyncoccota bacterium
CTCAAAGAAACAGGAGCAGATATCGCAATTGCAAGTGAAGGGAGCTTTTCACCTCACCCAGCGTTTCCTTTTGTTAGTTCTAACTTAGAATTACTACTGCTTGTAGATAAAGCAAGTGGCATTGAAGTACGTGGTCATGCCAAGACTTCTGAAACAAATCATAGCAATATAAAAGTTTCTTCTGTAGAAGAGGTTCTTACTTTTGCGAAAAATATAGGGTTCCCAGAACATGGTCTTATTGTGCGTAAAAGTGAAACATCTAAAAAAACATATAAAGAAATAAGAAGCTGGGAAGAGTTGGAAGATGTTTCAAAACAATTGCTTAGTGGTTTCTTTACGAAAAATATTTTTCTTGAAGCTGATATGCGAGCGCATCGTAATCCAACACGCATGAAAGTAATAGAAGAAGCAACGTTAGATTTAATTAAAAATATCAAAAGTACCTGCCCTGACTGTGGTACGATTGGGTATTGTATAACAAAATTTATTAAAGGACTACCGTGTTCTTCATGTGGTTTAGATACTGATGTTCCTGGTATATTTTTGTATGAGTGTCAAAAGTGCAATAAAAAGGAAGAAAGAAAAGAAGGAGATAAAGATTTTGCCTATCCGGATGAATGTTCTTTTTGTAATCCATAACACCATCTCCAATTAACTGCTTTCCATGTATTGTCACCTCACGAAGGCGAGGGTCCAGTTTCTCATAAATATAAAAAATGGATACTTGTCTTCATGGGTATGGTACGGGAAATAGGTTAATTAGAGATGGTATAAGATATATAGTGTCACACACTATGGTGGTAATTATATTTTCTCTACCCATACTCTCAAATTTGGTATATGCAGAACCTCTTCACCTTTTATCAATTCAACCCTAACCCTCGAGAGGGTTGCATTTAAAAAAATAATTACTTACTATTTATAAACAAAAAAACAAAGAACGTAGTTTCCACTACGTTCTTGAAACTTCCCGAAATTTTCCTGACCGGTTTATTTTATTCTTATATTATTCACGTTGAATCTAGGGATTCCATCCAACTCTCCTAACGCTTGAGAATAGAGTGCCATAGCAGTCACCTCGTCAAGACCTGGGTTTTGTGCTTGAAAATCTTTAAAAGCAATTCCATTTGCGACAGCTTGACGGACTATCAGTGCCCAAACATTTTCTTTGTCGAACAAGCGCTCGATCTGCTTATTCTGCATCGTTACTTTAACTATCGGGTTCCCACTAAGATAAAGGCCATACTTTTCTACAAATGAGCACACTCCCGATATGATCTCAGCGACGGTATCACCGTTGGAAAGCGTTCCCCGATGTAACTCAAGTGCTGTGTGCTGTGCAACAACGAGTTCTTTAATCTTTGATGAAGATTCTGCGGATATTGCTTCATGTACACTTGTAGTACCCTCTATTGTCTGAGCAAGATAGACGCTTGCATTCTCAACTTCAAAGATAAATGGAATGGTAAGTGCTACACGATAACCATCGCTCGTTATTCCATCAACCTCAACCTTCACTGAGATGCTCGCTATTCCAACATCACCTTTGAGAGTCCACCCAAAATAACTACTTACTTCGTTGCTAGCACATACCTTAATAATGAAGGTAATGATGGGGAATGGTAATTTAGGAAGAAGATATCCACCAGCAGAAAATGAAGTACCTGTTGGCATACCGAAAAACAGCTGGGACCTTTCTTTCCCTTGGGGAACAATACCCCAATCACAACTTCCAAGATATAAGAGAGCACTGCCGTAGGCAATGTATATGACTAGTTCTTGTGGAATTTGGAAGAAATGCTGACCGAATAGCGGTATCCAAACATTGATGGACAAAACCCATACCAGACAAGCACTTAAGATGGTAGTGATAACACCTTCCAACCTACTAAGAGGCCAGCCTCCCACCTGCTGATTACGTAATGACATGATAGCTCTCACTTTCTTAAAAGAAGAGAATATGATGATAAAAAACACCTATCTTGTAGTCTTACATGTGACACAAGAAAACACAAGACGCCCAACTTCGTAAAGTAATTCAGGTATAGATAAACAATAGACACAGAAAGTATCAATTGAATACATTACTAATTATTGCTACCATATCTGTGAACCAACAACTTTTTGGAGAACGCCATGGGATTGTTCTTTGATAGCGAGAAAGAGAAGCTTGCACGCAAAGTGCCAGTTAAGACACATGGATTCTCTGCTTCTGTAGGACTCCTTGTTCATGGACTTCTTGCCGACTTGATTCGATTCATAATTGAACCACTATTCAAATGGCTCTTTGATTTCAAAAATGGAACAGAGACAACAAATAAAGTTAGAGGCATCACTCTTGTGGTCATTGCAGTTGCTGGGATGTTTCTCATCTATACAATACCAGCTGTTCGAGACTCGACACTTTCTGCAAACACTACCATCAATCTAACTAAGGATGGTAGAAGCGTACCCATTCCCCTACCTGAAAACTTCAGAGAACGAGAAGTTCGCGACAAGCTGCAATTCGTCGAAGTGCCATCTGTCACCTACGTGACCTACAATGAAGCATTTGCAAAAATTGCAGTACTTCATAAAGGGCAGTGCCAGATGGTCACACGAGGGAAATCGATGACCCTCTCATCATATGAGGAGCCGTTCTTTGCCATTGGAACTGAGACAACTATTACGTACAGAATTGAAGAGATGTTTACAGCAGCTCCTTTGCAGGAGCGTCTACTTGAATATCTTTTCCATTATAACTATCTCTGGAAAAGTACAGCCGAGCTCTCAACAAAAAAAATATCATATTCCAAAAAGAACTACTGGCATCTACTTTCGGAGGACTGGTTATCGGTACGTAAAGATGGAATTGGGTTGAGGTCATTTGATATACAAGCTCGCAGCAATGAAAATGGCATGGTATGCTTTTGAGTTCTGTGAGGGTAAGTGGACAACTATGCGTGCAGTGCGGTCGAAAGGTTTACCTTTCG
>JAYTBQ010000068.1:0-8101 GCA_043736905.1 Minisyncoccota bacterium
CTCCTCGTTTGTAAATTTCATATTCTTTGTTATTTAATGATAATACACAAAAGAAAAAAGTAGACACTTTTGGTGTCTACTTTTTGGGGTACATATCAAAGAATTGGGTAGTTTTTCTTTTAGTTATAATCTAAACCTAAAACACACCATGAATTTAGTTCGCCCAAGGAGTAGCTAGCGGGTCTCCAACGAATATTCCTTGGTATGGAACAGCTACACTCTTCCAATACGCTTCAATAAGTGAGTCTCCTTGGGTATAGTGTGTCATCATAACGACAGGCTCTGGGAACTTAGACCCAGTAGCATACGGTTCACTCACTGTCCCATATGTTCCAGTAACTCCTGCAGATATAAATTCAAGGATACTCATTTGACTAGAATCGGTAAGTTTACCACCGTATGAGGTAAGGTGATCAGCAACAGCTCCTGCTGGAAATTTATTGGTAGCAATTTTACCAACAGAAGCAAGTCCTTGGAAGTAAAAGAGAGTATCTGTTGTGCTTGATACAGCATTTGATGAAAGCATTTTTATATCAACATCTGGACTAATCGCATATCCTTGTTTCTCAGATGGATACACTGCAGATCGTAAGCTTCTTACTGAGTCCGTAGTCTTCATAATATACGCCTTTCCTTTTGGGCGAGAAGCATCTGAACTAACGCCGCGGTCAATGAGTGCCTTAACATCTGCAACACTTTTACCAGCAAGCATCATAGCAGGACGAATCTTAAGATCTGTAAATGGTCTCTGAGAATATGAATCATAGTATAATGACGATGTCGCAGAAAGACTTCCTGATCCACATATTGAACCATTGTAGTCTGTCGCAATTACAGAAGTTATTGAATTACAGTTGACTCGTGATGGATTGGTCCAAGCAACAGCAACTGCCTGCACAGTTGATGGGAGGGATGTGTTAATCTGTGTTCGAACTGACGCAAATTCAGCCGGGGTTAGCTGAGCTTTAATTGGAAGCTTGACATGAACTATATTAGCTTCTGGTATTCCTCTTTTTTCTTTATAGTAATTAGCAATTATTATACTGTCAGGATCATTGTCATTAACAATAATACCAAGATCTTTTGCAATAAGGTGTGTAGATGTTGCTGGTAAAACAGTTATTGTCACACTTTTCGTCAATGATTTATTGAGACTGTTACTACACGTCATTGAGTACGTAGTTGTTGCGACAAGAGGGGGTGTGACAAATATCCCAGACATAGATAATTCACTTGTTGGTGCATTCCATGACCCCTGGCACGATGTTGCACCCGTTGTTGCCCAGGATACCGTAGCTACTTTTCCTGAGAAAGCCTTAAGTGGTGAAGCTGAGAGGTTGATTGACAGAATGGGCTCATATGCAGCAACTATTTTTTTATTATCTGTCATGGTAAATGTACACCACTGACTCTGACCTGTACAATCTCCTCCCCATTTATTGAATTTAGATTTAAGATTCGGCTGTGCAAATGTATAAATATATGAGCCAGATGTAATAGAATAACTACATGTAGGGGAACTACAGATTGTTGATAATGGGTAAACATAGAGAGACCCAGATCCTTCATTGACTACTGTAAGAGTAAATACTCTTGGAACCACTTTCACTACAACACTTTTCTTTGTTGCAACACCTATACTATTTACACAAGTAACTGAATACGTCGTTGTCGCAGTAATAGCCGGTGTGACATATGAACCGGACATATCTATTTCACCGGTATTTATTTTTTCAGTATCAAATTTTATCATCTTAGGTGCCCATGAAGCAGTACATGACGTACTTTCTTTTGCACTCCATGCTACTGTTGTTGTTCCTCCGTATGGAACTGTTAGAGGTGACGCTGTTAATGACAGGACAGGAGTAAGTACAACTTTTGGAAGGACAACAACAACTACCTGTTTAGTAACATATATACCTTCAAAATTTACACAAGTTAAAGAATAGGTATCTGTTGCAGTAAGGGATGGTGTAACGTATGAGCCAGATAAGTTCCCAAAATTATCTCTCTTATTGTCGCCCATATTCCAAGACGGAGTGCACATTGTTGCATTTGAAGAAGTCCATGAAATAGTTGTAGTTGCTCCGTATGCAATAGTTGTTGACGCTGCAATAATCTTAATCACTGGAGGAAGTACAGATTTTGGTTTTACTACAACGGTAACACTCCTAGTGACAGATGTACTAAGTCCGTTATTACAAGTGATAGAATAAGTAGTTGAAGTAGCAAGTGCTGGAGTTATATATAGCCCTGTAACAGATCGACCAGCAGCTGATGGCAACCGTAAACTACTTGTTGCCCATGAACCAAGACAAAATCGCGCCTGCGATGCTGTCCATGAAATAGTTGTAGATGCTCCATATGCAATAATTGCAGGTGTTGCAATAATCTGGAGTTTTGGAGGAAGGTCAAACCAGTATGGAGATGTCGTTCCAAGTTGCAAACTAGATGTCCCTTCAAGAATTGGTACTGGCATACTTGTTCCTGTAGCTGTCTTAGGTGATGTAGTAACAGGAGTTATTGAACCTGAAGTACTTGTACTATATCCATACGTTGAGTATGATGTTGTACTTGTTGAATATGTACCTGTCGTATAAATATATTCCATAACAGGTGTCCCGGTATTAACTGCTACAGCAAAGGAGGACTGAGTCGACATCAGCAAGAAAGTAAAAACTATAACAAATGTCTGGGTTATTTTTTTCATATTTATATAATTACTATATATTGTAGCAACTATGTGCCATTATGTAGATAGTTATGCACAGAAAATCAACCACCCTCCGGTACATCTGGCAGTTATGTGGGAAATAAATTAATAAAGCGCCCACATTGGGCGCTTTCACTTGCGGACACATCTGCAAGCACAAAGATTACTGAATAGGCAGTCTGAGTCCGGCTCGTATGACATTTGCACACACTTGTGCAATATCTTTTTCTCCAGTTGAATCATTCCCTCCTTTCAGATAACATGTAATACCAACCTTTTGGAAAGCAGAAACCATTTCTTCATCCCCTGTACTTCCAATAACAGGGAAACGTGTTGCAGCTTCCGTTGCAAAATCGAGCCACCCGATACCATCAGAGAGTACGGCATCAAAACGTGCACCTTCATTTCTAATACATTCAAGCGCTTGGTTTGGATGTACCGCACATGTATAACTTAAGGCAATCTCTACCTCGCCACATTCCGGAAGATATCTCTGGCGAATCTCACTTGACTGATCAGTTGCAAGGCGGGTAAGCAGACTTCTGTACACAAGCATCTCAACACCACTATCCTCAGCTAGGAGGATATGCAGCTTTATTGGTTTCATTCTCGTTTCCTATTCTAATGAACTACATTTCCCTGATACTGCACATGTCCTCTCTTGTTATACTGTACAGACCTCATGAGAAGACCTACTGTGCGAAACAGAGAATTATTCTATCACACTATAAAGATTTAGCCACTACCCTAGGTATACCACTGCAACTTCTAAGCTACCACTTTCTTTATCTCCTTACTCTTTGTTTCAATTTTTACTTCAGCTTTTACTGCAGCATCTGGAACAGATGTTACAGCAACACTTACTGCCTCAGATTTCTGAAATATTATTCCACACTCTTCGCAGTAGCGAGCGTAGGAGATACTGGTATGCTTACACGATGCACATGTCTTACGAAGAGTATACGAACAGCTCGGACAGAACACCATAGAGTCCTTAATCTTCATAGAGCACTGAGGACACTTGTTATCCTTAAGTGCACGCATCATAATAGCCTCCTTGTTATAGTATTTTTTCTGAATCTTGTAGACCAAGAAGCCAAAAAAGAGTGGCACAAGAATGAGTGCGAACCACTGGACTAGTACAAGTAAGAATGTAAACTGACTAAAGAGTGTCACAAACACTTTAACAACAGCTTCAATAATGTGGTGCGGAAGAATCCTATACGCGAAAACAAGCAGGAGTTGTGCTGAAAGAATTGTAGTAATAAGTGCAACTGCAGACCAAATAATCGCAAACTCAGAACGCTCATTTTTTGCCCTAAAATATTTTCGTAATGCGAAAAATGCAAGTGGTGCAAGTAAAATGATACTTACCAAGAAACGTTTAAGTTCTAGCCATTTAAGTTGACTATTAAATTCATCAGCAACATGATGGAGGTCAGCACTTTTTTGAGAAATAATTGCTCGTATTTGTGATGTTATTGAACTTGTTTCTCCAGCAAGAGAACTAATCTTCGTCTCTAATTCTTGCATTTGCTGTTCTTTCGTACGAAGGACAACACCAAGTGATGATGTTGCATACACAGATGCCGGAGAGTTTGCTATCGATTCAAAAAGTGACGTATTATAATTATCCCGAACAGAATTAGTTGAATAACGAAGTGTAGAAAGCTGACTTTCTATATTACTTTTTTCTTTACTCTTTTCACCCCGTGTTGTGAGAAGTGGAACTATTGAAGTATAGAGTGACTCTATGTTGTATTTCTTTTCGATGTCATTATAGGTACATACAGGGGTTGATCCATTATAATAATTATCATAACCATTATAGGAACCATACCGTACATTCGAATACAAATAGTTACTTGAGTAACTCGATGAATCATAATCAACGGTAATATTCTCACCACTCTCACCAACAAGTGTAGAAAAACATGATGAGAGCTGAGTAGGTGGAGTAATTGTTGAGCTTACCGACCTAAAGAGACTCTGTCCTTGCCAGATACCTGTAATAACCATAATAACAACAAAGACCATTCCAAGTTTGGTTGTTCTTTTACTTTCGAATTCTTCGTTCGGAGCGAAGCCCTTTGGAGGAGCTCCGTCCGGTGAGACCTGATTACGTGAAAATAGATTTGTAAAAAAAGTTTTTATAGATGTCATACGTAAAGTATACCACTTCTATCGTTATTATTTTTCTCAGTATGTACAGATATCGTTCTGCAAAAAAGTAAGGTGCTACTTTTTTTATTCTCAATCACTTGCCACATAATAACCATTGGATGAAAGAGCTCTTACCCAAATATTCTTTACCGTAATGGCATCCTTTTTTTAGAAAAGGAAGCGAGGAGCAACATGACAGCAATCTGAACCACAACAATAATGTAGAAGTTAAATGGCATACAAACGTATATAAAAGTATATCATCAAAAAATTAAAATTTCGAAGCAAATAAGCAGGTCACCCCAAATATTTACAACTTTTCCTGTAAGGACTTCCACCCTCCCCCATTATGAACATTAGTATACCCGAGGGATTGCAAAATATTTGTTGCCATGGAACTTCTCCCACCTGACATACAGCAGGTAATAACGTTAGTATTTTTATTACTTACAACAGAAGTGACTAAAGCTAGTGCATCCAAAGGGAGATTAATCGCCCCTGTAACATGCCCACCTGCAAATTCATCTTTACTACGAACATCAAGAATAACTGCACCGCGTGCAACAAGCTCTTTGAAATTAATGCCATCTTTTTTTGAAAATACTTGGAATATGTTCATATATAATTATTATCTATACAAAAGAATACTTTTACCAACACATATTAACTAAGGCAGTTCAATATCTATATTGCCTCCATTTTAGAATTTGAGGGAGGATGAAGAGAATCTAAGTTTACTTGAAAAACTTTTTAGTATACTAAATTGTATCACATTGTAAAAAAGCATTATAATGCTACTATTTTCTTCTTGAAAAAAATACTACTGTCCACTAAACACAAAAGGTTCATTACTATTTGCTCTAAAGTTTGCACGCTCTAGTGTCTGACTACGAGATGGCGAAGTAAACTGCAAGAAAAGCTTATTTTTATCGCTACTTAGATTCTTTGTAGCTATCTTATAGACCAATCCCTGCTCATCAGTCATAATAAGGTAATCAGTACGAGAACCACTTGTTCCACCTTTTAATATCGTTATCTCTGAGACACCCGTCACATGTAACTTCTTATCTGGACTAAACAGTATAACTTTTCTCCCCCTGCCCTCATAATACCCCTTCCCAATACTCACGTCATCCATTATTTGTGTGCTCACAATTTCATTAGTTGCAGAACGGATGATTGATGGACATGTATACTCCTTATCTTCACCGAGTGCAATATACGATGTCATCGTCGTCTGAATAATTCCTTCGCTCAGAGCCTGTGGTACAGGAATTACTTTTTCGGTATATCTACAGGATGGGAGTAGTGAACCGTAGTGCACATAATTTCTCCCCAAAAAGAAGATAATAAAAAATGAAACAATGGCAACAATACCATATGGAATCTTTGTATTCATATACAGAAAAGTATAGCATCAGATGTACAAAAAAATATGTAATACGATATCTAAAGAACGACATTCAATCTATAAGGATAGACATGTAAAAAGGGCCAGCATTGCTGCTGGCCCCGGGTAGGGACTTTATCTTCATCGATTTCGCTCGCCACTACTTTCGATTAACGGGCATTCTCATTCCACGTTAGGTTGCCCAATTCGGACGACTCTCGGATTATCGCTTGCTGTCAGCTCCCCGAGACTTTTCGCAGATGCACGGTCCTTCATCAAGAATAACGTCAACATTGTGTTAGCGATAGTTTTTTCATCATGGCAACTAAGTGATGTCGCTTGTGACGACATGCCTGTCATTACAACAGGCCCCACAACGTAACAATGAAACTCTTGCAAGATATCATCATTACCATTACCTTCACGTCACACGTCGCCCCTACCAAGGGGAATACTAGCATTCAAAGGAATACAAAGCAACTGTTTACTAATTTACCAAAAGTGGAACAATCAATATAAAATAAGCAAAAGAATTGCGGGGTTTACTCTGAAAATAATTCGAATTCCTTTTTCATAGCTTTTGCAATTTCACTTATATCCAAAGGAGGAAAACCATATTCATATTCAATTTTCTTTGCAACTCCATTTATCGTAACAGTAACGGTCTCCGCTCCACCATCTGCACAATCGGGACAGCCTATACGATTTGGTATTTTTTCAATTTTTTCTGCATCTATCAAGGCCGTGAGTTTCTTCCAAAAATTTTGATTTGTTGGATACTCTTTATATACTGGTGGATAATTTTTGTCATTTCTAAGAGATGTTCTACTAATTGAAGTTTTATCTTTATCAATACTAATTGTAGAGAAACAATACCCACCACACATTCCAAAACTCTTGCTCCATGCGATACTTATTGAAGAATTTTCTGGTAATGGGGTAACTTCAGGCTGTTGCCGCTGAAAATTTTTTAACGAAAACATAACTAGACCCAACATAACAATGACTAGTGCAATAATTATTTTTCTCATGCATAAATAATACCATCATCGGTAAATAATGTCTGCATCTTATAGTGAAAAAATAAACTGCCTCAATATAAAGCTCAAGGCAGTTTATTTTGCTGTTGATGGGTCCAAGACATGAATTTGGTAATTCAGATTTGGTCACAGAACTTCTCGTCGTAAACTCCTCGATAAAGTTCCACGACCCCGTCTTCAAATCCCAATACACGGCACGCAGGTGATGTGTATTGGGATTTACGTCAGAAATCAAAATACTCAGGCAAGAAGACTGAGTATTTTGATTTTGCGAGAGCCAGTGGACAAAGTGAGAACTATGAGTTAAGAGTTCTAAGTAATTTCCAAATTCTTATGTCGCCGCCATAAATAATATATCCCAAAAACGTGAAAGCAGCTAACCCTCTACTTTTGAAAAAAAATACATCACTCACAAGACAATCCCTCGAAGATTCGGTCGTATATAAAAGAGCAAGGACTCTAGCTCCAGACCTTCCACCCTATGGCCCAGGGTATAGTTTCTGTCATTTGAGGGTCATCTTCTAATTCATTCGTAAATTATTGCTATGACTTATCCTCCACGATATAACTAACTGATTTTATCTAAGTCTTGAAATTTTTTGAAAGATGAAAGACTCCTTCATATGAAATTATTTCTGCAATAAAAAATCTGACCAACATAAGTAGCAACAAAGACGAGAGGGGCAATACTTACAAGAATAAAGGATCCTCGCAGCAAGCTGACGAGGTATTAAATACAAAGAATTCGCTTCGCTCATACAAAACGGAGCAAGCTCCGAGGTATTTATATCCTTT
>JAYTBQ010000069.1:0-7826 GCA_043736905.1 Minisyncoccota bacterium
CTCATTAAATGGTAGACCAAGGAAGTGTATTGACTGGCAGTTCCCTAAAGATGTATTCTACAAATTAGTTGCATTAGATTCTAGAAACTAAGTTATAAAAAAATTAGTATTGTCTTTCAATCATTTGAACTTATTAGCTTCTTTTCCGCATATGAAAATAGTATGTTGCCACTTGCAATTAGAAACGAAGTAGACACTACGTTTTTGGATGAACTTTTCGACACTATTGGAATAAGTCATCGTAAAAATAACCTCCCATCAGAACTCTCTGGTGGTGAGCAACAGCGTGTTGCAATTGCTCGAGCACTTGCATCTCGTGCTGATATTATTTTTGCTGACGAACCAACTGGTAATCTTGATACCAAAAATGGTCAAAAGATTCTGTCACTTTTTTTGGAAACAGTTACAGCGCAGAACAAAACATTTATTATTATTACTCATGATATGAAGGTGGCAGAAATGATGGATGTCATCTATGAGCTTAATGATGGAAGAATCTACAAGCGTACCACACAGTAATATATGATGTACTATTTTGTAGTGTTACTCTTCCGTAGATCGTATAAGTTTCTTTCACTTACGTTTCTTAGTCTTCTCATTGGTGGATTTTTGTTTGGTGTTGTTTTTTCTTTTACAAGAAGTACAAGTTCCTATCTTGTTGATCAGGGAAAGGTTCTTGTTGGAGGAGATGTGGTTCTCAGTTCTCCTTATCCAATTGACGTTACCGCCAAAGAACTTCTTGCTCTTAAAGAAGATGGAGCAGTTTTTTCGATGGGTAAAAGCTTGCAAGCAGTATTTAGCCTTGCTCGTTCTTCCTCGACATCTCCTTCGTCATTGCGTATTGTGAGCGATGAGTTTCCGCTCTATGGGAATGTAACAGTCTCCGGTGGTGACTCATTTGCTATGACATCTGGAGCGGTATATGCAGAACAATCATTCCTAGACAGAATTGGAGCACATGTTGGAGAGTCTGTTGTGCTTGGGGATAAAACTTTTGTTGTGAAGGGTGTTCTAGAAAAAGAACCCGACGGTGTATCTCTTGGAATTTCTTTTGCACCTAAAGTACTCATGCTTGATAAAGACTTTGATGTACTCTCGGCGGACTTTTCTCAAAGTCGAACAACGTATAAAGTATTTATTAAAGAGTCTCTACAGACGCCTCTTACCACGCCTCAGTTACGATCTCTTGCAACGTATGCATCATCAAAAAAGATTCGATTTGATGATGCAACTGATGGACCAAATTCAGTGATACGGGGAGTATCGTCCGTGAATGATTTTATTGGGATAGTTCTTGCCGTGACACTGTTTTTAGTTGTCATTAATATTGGGTCTAATCTTGTGTATGTTCTCTCTAGATTCAGAAAAATGATTGCACTTCTTAAGATTCATGGTGCAACAACACTACAAATTCAAGGTATCTATAGTATTGTGCTTGGAAGTATCGGTGCTATTGCTGGTGTTATTGGGTCAGTGCTTGGAGTTGTTGCCACTTCTTCTATCCTCATACTCATTGAAAAAATAACTGGTATCACACTCTTCCCAGTTAGTATTGTATATGTTGCTCCACTTGGCGGATTCTTTGGAGCAGTTTTTGTTATTATTTCAGCCCTCCCTTTTCTTTTTGCTATTGGAAAAGTAACACCAAAAGAATTGCTCATGAGTCAGTCAGAAAAGTTCTCTTCGTTTACGATACGAGATGTAGTTCCATACCTCCCTATTCCAGTGCTTCTTGTTGGTATTTTGTATGGGGTAACACACGCTGTGTTGTTATCTGTAGTTGCAGTGCTTGTCTGCGCTTTGCTTTTTGGAGTATCTATGGGTATTGCATATCTTGCTGTTGTTCTGCTGTATCGTGTGCGCGCTCGGACATCTTTTCTGCTACGAAGTATTATCTCATTTTTGTATGTGCGTAGCATACGAACCAGTATTACCGTCGCGTCTATCATGACGGCACTTTCTGGTGTTTTTATTGTCATCGCTGTGCAACAAAATATTACGACCAACCTCAGTGCTAATGTTTCCAAAACAGCACCAGCGTTGTATCTTGTTGATGTTACAAAAAGTCAGAGAACAATGGTGGAGGATATTGTCGGAGCAACATATAAAGAATACCCAATCGTACGAGGAAGATTACTTGCCGTTAATAATCGAGCAATTACTGAAAAAGATGGACCGGAACTGCGGAGGGAGTTTAATATGACCTATAGAGATGCGCTTATTGACGGTGAAAAGATTGTAGACGGAAGCTTTCCTTCCGCACAAGGTGTGCTTAATCCTGTCTCGATTGATAAAAAATTCGCAGATGATTTAGGTGGTGTTGCTATCGGGGATACACTTTCGTTATTTATCCAAGGTCTTACCATAAAAGCAACGGTAGCAAGTGTTCGTGAGGTTGATGCAACAAGTGGAATCCCATTTTTTTACTTAGTTTTTTCTTCATCAACACTTGGTTCCTTCCCTGCGTCTTATTTTGCTACGGCAGATGTTGGAGATGTGGAAAGAAAGGTGATAGAGAATCGCATTGGAGTACTATTCCCTAACATTATTCCGATAGCAACGGGAATGATTATAGGCACTGTTACCGCTCTCCTTGCAACCATTGTCAGTATTGTTATCGTTGTTGGAATACCAAGTACTGTACTTGGTATTCTTCTGATTCTTGTCATGTTGTGGCAGTCGCTTTACGAAAGAAGTGGGGACGTGCTTATTATGCGAGCCTTTGGTTTTGAAAGAAAAAAAGTTACACGTTTGTTTATTATTGAGACTAGTCTTATCTGCCTCTTCTCTGGAGTGATTGCCTATCTTATTGCCCATCTGGTTGCTTACGTACTTAATATATATTTATTTTCTTTCACACGCTTTTCATTTGCGGTTCTTCCTTTGTACAGTATTGTAGGAATTATTGTTATTGTTTGCTTCTTTTCATACATTCTTTCATATCGTTTATCTACCACATCGCTTAAAAAATTACTTGCAGAAAAATAATATACCTTTTAAATGAATCGTTGATTTAGTATACTTTCGGTATATGAAAATGTTTGAAAGTATCTATTATTTATTCGATAAGATGGAAGACCATATTCGTGCCCGACTTGCGCGTCACCCATTCATTTATACATTTATTGGGGGAGCAGGTGTTGTACTCTTTTGGAGAGGGGTATGGCATATGGCGGACGTTTTTGAAAAGAATTCCCAATTAGGTGCATATATGTTTTCGCCACTTGGGTCGGTTGTGCTTGGTGTTGTGATATTGCTTTCTACAGGATTATTCGTTTCAGTGTTCATTGGAGATTCAATTATTATGTCGGGTATTAAGCATGACAAGAAAATTATCGAAAAGACTATTGAAGATGTTGATTCAGAGAAGAGTGATATCGAGAAAGTGTTACATGCTCTTGTTGGTATGAAGAAGGAACTTGAGATTCTTGAACATAAAGCACGTAATAAATGTGATATAGAGTAAAAGTGTGCTACAGTGAGTCTCTATGCAAGAAGAAAATACAAATGTTGAAGAGGTAAAGGGGGATGTAACTGTTCCAGTAGCAGACACTACAGAAGTGGCAGCGGTGAATGAAACTGCTGTTAGTGAAGAGGTGCTTGATATTACTCCATCAACTGTAGCAGAGGATATTGTTCCTGCGGTTGTTGAAGAAGTAGTTGCAGAATCAGAGGTAAAGTAAGGTATTCATTATTAATAAAAATACTTCTCAGAAATGAGAAGTATTTTTTAATTCATAGAGAAGCTCTCTTAGTTTAGTGCCACATTCGTATACATTCTTTATTGTTAGCAAAAGCGTGGTTTGCGTCTCGGTGAAGCATCTCGTCATGGATGGTTGCTACAATCATATCTGTAAGACGTGCTTCGCTCTTAAGATTCCAGTACGAGATGGCAAGCTTGGTCGCAGGTATGTTCTCGTGCACACCCTCATGCACCAGTTCAAGATAGCGTTCATAGCTGTGAATTGCTTCTTCTTCGAAGTATCCTACGATACGGTGAGCAGTCTTTGGTGAAAGAAGGTATGCAGTCGCGTAAATGACACAGAAAAAAAATTGTACAATAATAATAAGTGTTCGTTCGAAAAGTGTTGGCTTAGCTATCTCACTGTAGATAAGAAGGTGCATACGTTCATTCTCTGCTTCATCTAGAAGTGCTCGAATCCATCCATTATCATCTCTGATAAATCGAAGTGACTTAAGATGCTGGAATAACCCACCAACCATTCCTGGGACTGAGGCAATGGTTTCTAGAACTACAGCACGATGTCCGTAACGTGAACCGAAAAGTAGTGTTGCTGTTGATGCGGATAAGTGAACAAGTTTCTTGGCAATCTTGTCACGAAGATCCTTCGGGGAGTAATGGTAATGTTCTCTTTTCAGAGTAACGCGTGGTATTACTTGCGCTAAGTCATTAAACATTGTTTCGCTGTGTTCTTGTATCATAATGACACTTAGTATAGCTTCTTTTTTACACTTTCAATATCTGTTATAAACATGGTAAAATAAAAAATATGTTAGATATTAAATTTATCCGTGAAAATAGTGACCTTATCCGCTTGGCTTCCACAAAAAAACACATTGCTTTTAATGTTGATGAACTGCTTGGTATCGATGTAAGACGACTTACACTTCTTCGTACTGTTGAGGAACTACGAGCAAAACAAAATGTTGCAAGTGATGCAATCTCAAAAGCAGGAGTGCTTGAACGTTCAGACATTATTGAGTCCATGCGGGCGGTTAAGGATGAGCTGAAAGCAAGAGAAGAAGAACTCGAAGAGGTCATGAAATCATGGCGAGTACTTATGCTCTCAGTCCCAAACATTCCAGATATGTCCGTACCGGTAGGTGCAAGTGATGCTGAGAATGTTGAGTCACGTGTATGGGGAGAGAAGCCAGTCTTTGCTTTTGTTCCGCTTGATCATATTGAAATCATGGAGAAGCATGACATGGTGGATTTTGAACGTGGAACTAAGACATCTGGGTTCCGTGGGTATTTCCTTAAGAATGATGCGGCAATGCTTGAGATGGCGATCTGGCAGTATGCAATGACACGTTGGCAGAAGAAGGGATTCACTCCGATGCTTGTGCCATCACTCGTGAAGCGTGAGACACTACTTGGAACAGGGTACCTTCCACAAGGTGAGGATGATTTATATAAAGATGGTAATGATTATCTTGCTGGGACAGGCGAGGTGTCTACAATGTTCTATCATAGCGATGAGGTTCTTGAGGTGGCATCACTTCCTAAGAAGTACATTGTTTGGAGTCCGTGTTTCCGTAAGGAAGCAGGAAGTCACGGTAAGGATGTAAAAGGTCTTGTGCGAGTACACGAATTCTACAAGTGTGAGCAAGTTGTGCTCTGTGAGGCAAGTCATGAGACATCGGTTGCATTCCACGAAGAGATAAGAAGAAATTCAGAAGAGATGATGGAAGAGCTTGGTATTCCATACCATACTGTTGTTAACTGTGGAGGTGACCTTGGTCTAGGACAGGTGAAGAAGTATGACATTGAAGCGTGGCTTCCTTCACAAGAAAAATATCGTGAGACACATTCGGCAAGTTACTTCCATGACTTCCAGACACGTCGACTCAATATTCGTTACAAAGATGCACAAGGTAAGCTTGAATATGCTCACTCGCTTAACAACACAGCTGCAGCGACACCTCGACTTCTCATTGCACTTATCGAAAATTATCAACAAGCAGACGGAACTATTAAAGTGCCAGAAATTCTCGTTCCATTCATGGGAGGTAAGACTATTATTGGAACTCCATTTCGTGGTTAGACTATGAAGATACGGCGACGAACGCTTGAACAACTGCAACTGTGGGGTATTAGGGTGGGTGTGATTGGTGTAGTTATTGGTCTGCTCTATCTCTATCTTGGGACTACATTGTTTACTATTACAGCATATGATGTACAGGGTGTTGATGAAGAATCAAAGGTTCTTGTTACCTCTCAGCTAAAGGATGCTGCTACAAAAAAAGTTTTTGGTATTTTCCCGGGTAACAAAATTTTTACCTACAGTAATAGCTCTATTATTACCACTGTGCGTTCTGTTGTGACAGATACGGCAAAAGTAGAGTTGCGTCCCGTGGGGCTTCACTTAGTTAGGGTGAATGTAACATTGCTTTCTCCTATTGCTCGACTTACTGACGGCAATGTTATTTCTGATAATGGTATTGTTTTTGTAACAAAAAAAGATACTCACAATTATCCTCTTATTACGATAGCTTCATCAACTGTGCAGCCGGTAAAAATTGACGGACTTATGTTTAGTCAGATTGTAGTAAGTGGAGATGCAGTTGATCCACTTTTTATACGTAATATTCTTGATATCTCAGCAAAGGTAAGCAGTGTTATTTTTCATGTTACTACTATTCTTGTTGAACCAACGGGCGATATTACCTTTTCAGATGAGAATGGGAAGAGTAAACTTATTTTCCTAAAGGATATGGATATCAAAAAAGTGTGGTCTACCATTGTGAGTGCGATTGATACTGACCCGCTTAAGAGTAAGCTTGCAAATAATAAAGCTAATCTAGAGTATCTGGACGCTCGTTACGGTAACAAAGTATTTTATCGTTTCAGTGACATGCCGTTTCAAAATGGAAAGGACACTGGTATAATAGGAATTCATGCTACAACTACCACAAGTACTTCAACGAATGTTCGGTAAAAGAACACAGAAACTAGCGGCCGCGAAGCGGCCGCTAGTTCGTGGATTTTGGCAGAAAATTATTGATGAGAAATTATCATGCGGTGATACTATAACTGTTGTTGCTCCTATGGCGGATGTTACGGATATTGCATTTCGTACAATGATAGCAAAGTATTCTAAGCCACATGGGCCTGATGTTATGTGGACAGAATTCGTATCAGCAGATGGCCTCAACTCTCCTGGACGAGAGGTGCTCAAGCGTGATCTAGAGTTCACTGATATTGAGAGACCTATTGTTGCTCAACTTTTTACTTCCACTCCGGAGAATATGAAGAAAGCTGCTGCATTATGTCGAGAGCTTGGATTTGATGGTATTGATATTAATATGGGATGCCCTGATAAGAGTATAGAGAAGCAAGGGGCAGGTGCAGCACACATGAAGGACTGGAGACGCGCTCAGGCGGTAATTCGTGCAGCACAAGAAGGTGCGGTAGATATACCAGTGTCTGTGAAGACGCGTATTGGGTATAACAAGATTGAGTTCATGGAATGGCTGCCGAAGATACTTGAATGTAATATTCCTGCGCTTACTGTACATCTTCGTACTCGCAAAGAGATGTCACTTGTTCCTGCACATTGGGATCTTATGCCAGAAGTAGTGAAGCTTGTGCGAGAAAAAACGGGACAGCTACATGAAGGGGGGACTATTCTTATTGGTAATGGAGATGTGAAGTCTATAACTGAAGGAAAGAATCTTGCATATGTAAGCGGATGTGACGGTGTGATGGTGGGGAGAGGAATATTTGGAACAACATGGTTTTTCAATGAGGAGATTTTTAATAGTGGAAAGAGTATTGAGGAAAAACTGAGAATTTGTATTGAGCATACGAAGTTATATGAGGAAAAACTTGGTGATATCAAGAGTTTTGCAATTATGAAAAAACATTTTAAGGCGTATGTTCATGGCTTTGACGGAGCGAAGGAACTACGAGTAGAGCTGATGGAATGTAATAGCGCAAAAGATGTTGAGGAGGTTGTGGAGAAATGGTTGAAAGGGGGAACTCAAAGAGAAGAAGAAAAAATACAAGACTAGAAGATTAGATGATTTAAAGACTAGAAGAGTGTAAGACATGAAGACAAGAAGAAAGGGCGGCCGCGAAGCGG
>JAYTBQ010000070.1:0-7648 GCA_043736905.1 Minisyncoccota bacterium
CTTCAAAGGAAATAGAAGCTGATTACTGCAATACTTCTGAACTCGTCTGTAACGCTCAAAGAAAAAGAAGAATAGCACCTATTGGGAGCTATATGCCAAGAATCTTCTGTTACTCGTAATGGTAACAGTGTTGTTATAACATAAAAAATAAGTACCGACACTCGCAGAATGTTACCATTATATTTTCGAACTTTATCTTCTAATAGGAAGATACGTAAAGTTCTACAATATAATCTCTCTTCTTATAGAAGAAGAGTATAACAGGATGTGGGTTTTGTTTTTTTTTGGGTGACAAAAGCATGTCGTTAGACATGCTTTTGTATTTATGAAAACTAAGAAAATTGCTTTAGATGCGAGGCAGAAAGAATTTTTATGAGGAGTCGTACGTACATGTACGGCGACGAAATAAAAATTCTTTTTACCGAAGCAGATGAAGTAATTTGGTATTTAATTTGTTATAGATTGTATCAGCTACTAGGCGCGTAGAATTTTTTGGAGAGAAATGTACTCACTCGTACATTGACCGACAAAAAATTCTGTGCAACAACGTAGATGGTGCGATATAGAACAAATTACTTCTTGCGGCGGAGAAATGGTGGCAACGCCTCCCACTCATCTTCTTCATCCTCATCTTCAAATTTAAACATAGACTTCTTAGGGGCCGTTGTGGATGCTGTAGCGTTTGCTTGAACTGGGGTTGTTCTCTTAACTTCCTCAATATGCTTAGTCTCATTCTCACTTAACTGGTTATCGATACGTCTATCTTCTGTAGCTTCAATCATACTTTCTCTGATTGTCTCTGTCTTCTCGATACGAGGTTCTGGAATTGCACGAGCTTCCTCTTTTGCAATTTCTTCACGAACTGTTGGGTTACCTGGAATTGACTGGTGACCTTTGTTAGAAAAACCACTTGGGAATCCTGTTGCAATCACCGTAACTTTTATCTCATCTTTCTTGAGTGTTGGGTCAGTCGCAATACCGAAGATAATCTTCGCATCCTTGTCGACTGACTCAGTGATAATCTTCGCAGCTTCTTGCACCTCATACATTCCAAGATCCTCAGCTCCGTAGATAGCAAAGAGCACACCCTTTGCTCCGTGAATGGATACATCAAGAAGAGGGGAGTTAACAGCGGCTGTGGCTGCTTCCCGTGCACGGTTCTCACCCATACCACGACCGACGCCCATAAGTGCTGTTCCTGAATCTTTGAGAATTCTCTTGATGTCAGCAAAGTCGAGGTTGATTGTTCCTGCAGTTCGAATAATATCTGAGATGCCTTCAACTGCCTGCTTGAGTACTTCGTCACACATTTCAAAAGCCTGCTTCACTGTTGTATTCTTGTCGATGACTGACAGAAGGCGGTCGTTAGGAATGACAATAAGAGCATCAACTTCTTTCTCAAGTTCTTCGAGTCCTTGCTCTGCTAGCTTCATGCGAGATGCACCTTCGAAGAAAAATGGTTTTGTAAACACTCCGATAGTAAGTATCCCTTCATTCTTGGCAACGGACGCAACGACAGGAGCAGCTCCCGTTCCTGTTCCTCCTCCCATTCCTCCTGCAATGAAAACCATGTCAGCCCCTTTGATGACATCTTGGATTTCTTCACGAGTTTCTTCTGCAGAACGTTTACCGATTTCTGGATCCATCCCTGCACCAAGTCCCTTTGTTAAATTTTTTCCGATGTGGATTTTTTTCTCAGCTAGTGAATGATGGAGATCTTGAGTGTCTGTGTTCATCGCAATGAATTCAACTCCTTGCAGCTTGGAGTTAATCATGTGGTTGAGTGCACCTTTTCCTGATCCTCCTATACCGATTACTTTGATGCGTGCGAAACTTTCAATTTCAGGGTTTACTTTTGCCATAAAGGGGATGGATATCGTTACGTTAATATACATTAACTATATCAACTACAGCATATTTTTGCAAAGGCACATTTTTCTACTTACTTTTCTAAAAAAGCGTTATATATTATGGTAAAA
Organism: Minisyncoccota bacterium; assembly: GCA_043736905.1. Classification (GTDB taxonomy): domain Bacteria; phylum Patescibacteriota; class Minisyncoccia; order Phycocordibacterales; family UBA5272; genus UBA11704. Next base: position 1,980 of record JAYTBQ010000070.1, read on the forward strand.
ATTGAGAAACAAATTTTTTGACACGAGAGTAAATTGATGTTACAAGGTCCTTGATGACATCTTTTTCGGTATCTGAAGGTGCTAAGAATGTAAGCCCATAACTGCGTGCCCATCCACCATCACGAAGGGTGTCGCTACTAATTTTAACCAGTTCATTTGAAATAATTTTTATTGGAAGGCGTAATTCATTTCTAAAAATAGTTTCGAGATGTGGAATCACAGACGATGATCCACAGACAATAATACCTGCAGGAAGAAGTTCTGAGCGCATGATGCGCATAAGTTCCTTTGTAATTTTTGCACACAAGTCTTCTAGTCTTGCTTCTATTATTTCTTCAACTTTTCTCTTGGAGTACGCATATGTTGCGCGACCACACTTAAGTTCTTCTGCTTCTTCAAGAGTAACTTTCATACCAAGTGCAATATCTTTTGTGATGTCGTCTCCGCCAACAGGGATTGTTGAAACCAGAAGTGGAATATTTTTTTCGTAAACAAGGAGTGATGTTACAGATTGACCGATGTTGATGAGTGCAACCCCTGCCATCTTCTGCTTCTTAGTAAGAAGAGGAATACTCTCTGCAATTGGTCCTGCGACAATGTCAGTAACACGAACACTCGCTGCCTCAAGTGTTTTCTTGAGAATGTTCATGCACTGGAGCGGGTAGGTGACAAAGAGTGTTTTTACTTCAAGTTTGTTACCACGTACTCCGATGATATTTCCTTGAATCTTATTCCCATCCACTTTGTAGTCCATGGGGATGGCGTGAATAATCGACTTGTTGCGAATATCTGGAATAGCACGGTTGCCATCCTTCATGGCATTTTCGATATCAAGGTCAGTGACTGATGCGTCACCTCGTGAGACTTGAGAGAAGCCACTTGCATGGCTCGATGATAGTCCAACAGCACCGAGTGAGACAAGTGTGTGAAGGGTTGAAAATCCTGACTGCTTTTCTAGTGATGCGATCGCTTCTTGTAGTGCTTTTGCAACCTCACGTTCATCGATGATGTTGCCTCGGTCGGTGCCTTCTATCGATTTTTTGTAGGTTGCTACAACAATTGGATGACGTGCATGTTCATGCCGAATAGCTCCGACTGCGCGGAGGTTACCTGACCCAATATCTATTCCAACTATCATTGTCTGTGAGTTATTCGCCACGGAAGAATTTTTTTATGTATTTCTGCTCTAACTCTTCCATTGTACTACCATGGTCGTGTCCTTTCAAATGAAGCATTCCGTGCACCATAAGAAGATGAAGGAACTTGAGGTAGCTCATTTCGAACTTCTTTGCGTCATGCCTTGCGGTACTAAGTGAAATGTATATCTCTCCGTTTGCTTCATCAAGAGGGAATGAGAGGATGTTGGTTGGGTAATCTTTCTCCCTGTATGTCTTATTAAGGTGCTTTGATTCGTCTGGTGTACAGAAAATAATAGTAGCTGTGTAGTTCTTACCAAGCAGTGTGTCCTTCATGTTTAAAAAAGGGATATCGGGGAGAATTCCTTTTTTTCTGATGACGGTTAGGTTCTTTGCTTCAAGAAGTGCCATGGTGGTGTGTTGTATGATGTCAAAAACAGAGTGGAGAAAGGAGCGCCTTACGGCGCTCCTTTTCTTCTTGTAAAATTATCTTCGCTTCTTTCTTTCGACAACCTTACCCATTCTCTTGTCATCTTCGTACTTAGCAAGATTGGCAAGTTTCTTTAGTTTTGCTCGCTTGGTCTTAAGTTCAGAAAGAGGGCGATCGTTGTAACGAATTCCACGAACACGAGGAAGAATTCCTGATTCCTGAACTCGCTTCTGGAAGCGACGAACAAGAGAAAGTGCATTCTCGTTGGCGTTCTTTTTTACTTCTACGTTGACGTTTGACATATGTGGGCTCAATTTTACCATGTTTTTTATTTATCTGCAACTAAAAACAAAGAATGATTTCAATGTGAGAAAATGCTAAGAAATGAGGGGTATAAGATTTTTTTAATTTACTTCATCTTTGTTTTGTTGTAGAGTTCTTTTCAGGCTCGGTGATACCGAGATAGTCTTTTTCACGGGCAACATCTTCTTTGAAGGGGAAAACAAATGACATACTCACTAGCTCATGCCAAGCAGCTGAACATCGACTGGCTTAATGGTGATGAGAGGAATACGAGAATCGGAGATTTTATTTGGACTCATACGGTAGAAAAGCAGGAGTGGGTAGTCTTCCGGAATACGTCAGGGGATTGTGTCTCATACGGAGGCATACACAAAACTGAAGTTCATATCCTGATTAAACAAGCATCGCGTGACCGTCTTGAGAGGGTGATGTATTTCTACCTACATAAGCTTGCTGGTCGACATGGTGGGAGAATTCTGCATACGTCGGGGTCTAAGGACTTCAAATACTTTACAATTAGACTTCCTTTTGTTGTCTCAACTGAATCTGACGTGCTTATTTCTATAGTGCCGGGTTCTAATGGGGTTTATCAGCAGGAAGATCTTGCGTATGAAGTGATTGCAGCACTTTCCAAAATTCCTGCGTACAAGGAGGTGTCTCCAATGTTCTACTTTGGAAATTTTGTTCGTCTCGATGATGTTCATGACAATACATGGATTGAATATTGTTACAAAGATCAGGGTATCTCCGTCACCTTTAGTCATACAAAAGATCCATCACATCTCATTGTGAAGAAGGATAGCTTTCCGAAGGAAGGTGATAAGGAGCGCTTCAAGGCATTGATGGCAAGGCTTTTTATTGCGTATGTTCAGGAAAAAACAGGGAGAGTTTTTGTCCTCCCTCATGGGTTCGGTACAGGTACATATGGAGGAGGTCATAGACCATTTTCCGTCGAGGTCTTTGTTGAAGAAACTCCCTCATTGTACTCCATCTCAGTTGGTGTGCACTATCGTGATTACGAGCACTGGCCACGTGCACAGCTGGCTCGACAGTTGATGGAAGCGATTTCTCAAGCGTACCCAATGGAAAAAACTGCTTGAGAATATTGTGGGGGGGTAAATTCAAAAGCGCGACCCCGAAGGGTCGCGCTTTCTCTTTGTATGTACCTATTCTCTTTTGCAGCGTTGCGTTTACTTTAAGTGTTTAATGTAATCACTGAGGGCATCAATCTTCACTGTGTCTTGTGAGCGTGTTGCCATGTGACGGACGATAACAGTATTGTCCATTGCTTCCTTTTGTCCAAAGATAATGCAGTATGGAGTTTCCATCTTCTCAGCTGCAGAGAGTTGTGTTCCAAGAGAATCTTTTGAGATTGACTGATAGACAGGGATACGATTCTTACGAAGTGTTTCCATGATACACAGACTCTTAAGCTTCGCCTCGAATCCGAGTTGGATGAAGTACACTTTCGGTGTTTTCATGATACGTGGTGCAACACTTTTACACTCAGGGAACATCATGATACGTTCCATGCTAAGACCGCTTCCGACCGCTGGAACATCTTTCTTACTTCCCATCATCTTGGCGAGGTTATCATAGCGACCACCACCTGTGATAGTGATATCTTTTTCATTGCCAGCTTCATCAACATCAACCTTGATAACTTCAAAAACGGTACGTGTATAGTAACTTTGTCCACGAACAAGAGAATTGTTCACACGATACGGGATACCCATCTCTTCGAGGTACTGAAGCACCTCCTTGAAGTGGCTACGAGCATCTTGTGAAAGGAAAGAAAGTGATGAGGGTGAATTGTCCTTAAATGGCTGACACTGCGCTTGCTTGCAATCAAGAAGACGTAGTGGGTTGTTCTTGATACGTTCCTGACAGTCTTTACAGAGCGCTTCTAAGTGTTTCTTGTAGTAGTTGGTAAGTTCCTTGATGAATGTTGGGCGAGTCTCCTTGTCTCCCATCGAGTTTATATCAACAACAAGATCTTTGAAACCATACTCTTCTAGAATAGTAATAAGTGTACGGATAATAAGTGCGTCCGCAATTGACTTCGTCGTTCCAAGAATTTCTAGGTTGAACTGTCTGAACTGTCTCCATCGTCCGCGTTGAGGCTTATCATGTCTGAATGTCTGCCCATACGAATAGAGCATCACAGGTTGAGGAAGCGTCTGCATGCCGTGCTCAAGGTATGCTCGCATAACACCTGCAGTATATTCTGGACGAAGTGCAAGCTTGTCGCCACCTTTTGTCTTGAAGGTGTACATTTCCTTATCAACAATATCTGTCCCTTCACCGATTGCTGAGATGAAGACTTCTTCATGTTCAAGCACTGGAGTCTCTATTGGTTTGAAACCATAGTACACAGCGACTTCTTGTGCCTTTTCAAAGAGTCCTTGAAAAGCATAGTACCTGTCATCAATGAGATCCTCCATTCCTTTGAGTGATGTTGGTGACTCTTTCTTTAATTGTGTTTTTTCATTTTCATTTTCATTCATACAGAAGGTGTGGATTGTTGGTTGTATAGTACCTACTTAATAAAAGAATACCTTCCTGGCTCATAGCCTGCTTGCTTGAAAGGATACACACGGAAAAGCACTTGGCCTTTAATATTCACCTCATCGAGCTGGCCCCAATCTCGACTGTCATAACTTTGTGCACGGTTGTCACCCATTACAAAGTAATGATGACTATCAAGAGTCTGGTCCGCATCTTTACTTTCATCTTTGAATGTGACATATGGTTCATTGAGAATGAATCCAGATGGATTTTGTTTATTGTAAATTGTTGTAACACCACCCTTAATGACGACTCGCTCCCCAGGTTTCCCAACAACTCTTTTAATGAGATGCTTGCCTTCGTAGGGGTTGTTTGCATTTTCGTAGAGCTTAAAAATCATAATATCTCCGCGCTCTGGCTTCTTTACATGATAGGAGAATTTATCAACGAGAAGAAATTCTTGATTATGATAGGTTGGGAGCATGGATGCTCCGTCAACGATAAACGGTTGTATGATAAATGCTTGTATTACTTTCACAAGAATAATAATTCCAACTATCCAAATGAGAAGTGATGATGGCTTCTCATCTTCTTCAAGTAATTTTATTCTAACGAGTGCGTCTCGCACAGAAGGAGACATGATTGCTATTGCAAGTGAGATCATCACAAGACTCAAGATGCCGAAGATGGTGAGCGAAACCGGATTCTGTGTCATGTCAGAAATGGAAGTGAAGATGACATTTGCAATAGAAGAAAACATTGTGAACTTAAGTATATAGGTAAGAGATACATCGTGCAACTATTTAATTGTAAGAAAATAAGATGGTAAAAGAATGTACGATCTTAAAGACAGTAAGACAGTAAGACAGTAAGACAGTAAGACAGTGTGACTAATTATGAGCACGTTGCTTCGTACCCTTCAGTCTTCAAAGTCTTTTTGTCTTACTTTCTTATGTCCTCGTGTCTTGGAATTTTCAAACCTAGCTCGTGATATAATTATTAGTATGATGTACACCCTCATTCCTCTTGGTAATCCTGGAGAGAAATATGCACGAACACGGCACAATGTTGCGCGTATCTTACTTGCACTTATTAAGAATGATGTAATGCAGATACCGACATGTGAGATTATGGTGCCGACAACCTTTATGAATGAGAGTGGAAGCGCTGTGCGTGATTATCTCAGATATCATGAAGGGCGAGAGATTGTTGTTATGTATGATGATAAGGATTTACCGTACGGAACATTTCGCATTTCGTATGATAGGGGAGATGGAGGACATAATGGTGTG
>JAYTBQ010000071.1:0-22171 GCA_043736905.1 Minisyncoccota bacterium
TGGACAAGAAAAAAGATGACTCCTGTAGATTACAGAAATCATCTTTTAGTCCTAAAGTAGGTTTTTATTTAGTGTCTACTAAAGGGGGTACATATCACAGTAATGAAGAGGTTTTTTGGTTAGAAGAATATAACTCTAGATCTGATGATCTTTGAGTTTGTTATACATATGAGCACTAGCAAGAACAGTAACAGGGATAGTTACAAGAATACCAATGAAGAAGAACATAACACCAAGAATGTTCAGTAGAGTAGCAGCCACAAGGAAGAGGAAAATAGGAAGAAAGTGATGTGACGATAGCTTGTATGTCATTTTGATGAGATCAAGAACACTTGCATTTTCATTCTCAACAACAACAAACGGGAAGAACTTCATTCGAACAGCTAGGTAGATACCTGGAACAAGAGTGAGTGCACTAAGGAGGATTCCAAAGATTGCCATTGCCTTATTGTTCATAAGTGAAGCTGTTACAACTATACTAACTGGTGCTAAACAAATAGCAATCAAGAACATGTAGAGAACTGAAAGTACAATAAACTTAAGAACTCTTTTCTGTGAGAGAACAGGTGTATAGAGATCACTGAACATAAATCCATGGTTACGACTCATGAGAATCGAAATTGAAACAATTGATAAGCCAATAAATATAGCGACTACAAAGTTAATAAGGGGAAAGAATTTTACGGCACTGCTAATAATAGATGCGATAATAAATGTTAGAGCAATAAACCATGCATGTTGCACTGTCTTAGTCCAACCGAACATAAAAACTTCTTGTAATGAAAAATGGTGCTTTGTCATATATGTGTTATTCAGTATACCAAAGATATTTTTTGTACCAGTACAGAAACGAATAAACCTGTGTATAATTTATTCCTGTCATCTTTTTTTGTTTACTATATACTGAAGATATTATCAAAGTAATCAACTAAAAGAATATGCATACAACAATCAGCGGTGTTCATATGGAAATTACTGACGCAATTCGTGAATATACATTTGAAAAAATGCAATCACTAGAAAAACTAATTGCAAGCAATGATACAGGAGCAAGGCTAGCTATCGAACTTTCAAAAACTTCTAACCACCATGTTCATGGACAAGTATTCCAGGCAGAGGCACTACTCCAGACAAGAGGAAAGGAGCGTGCGCTAAAGACTACACAAGAAGACCTGTATAAAGCAATTGACGTTCTTAAAGATATGCTTACTCGAGAGCTCTCGCAACATAAAGACAAGGAACGATCACTCTTACGAAGAGGAGCACATAAAGTCAAGTCACTATTCAAAAAAATAAATTAAAATTCGGAAATGACTCAAGAAGCAAAAGCAACCTATGGAATTCTGGCAATAGTTATTATCTTTTTAGCAGGTATGGCATACTTTTTACAATTAGAAGAGCCGAGAACCAAACCTGAAGAAGATAATCCAACGCTTGTACAACCAAACGTACAACTTAATAAACAAGTAACTAATACAATAGAAAATCAAGTAACACCTATGGATAAAAAAGTATTTACATCAGCAACTATTACAACGAACAAAGGTGCTATCGAGATTACTTTTGAAAAAAATACACCAATCACTGTAGAAAAATTTGGAACGCTTGCAGCTTCAGATTTTTATAGTGGTGTACGATTTCACCGTGTTATCAAAGATTTCATGATTCAAACAGGAGATCCGAATTCTAAAGATATAGTAAAGCAAGGAGAGTGGGGGATGGGAGGTCCAGGATATAAGTTTAACGATGAACTAACTGGTAATGAACAATACCCACTTGGTACTGTTGCAATGGCAAACTCAGGACCAAATACAAATGGAAGCCAGTTCTTCATCGTTACTGCCAATCCTGGCTATCCACTTCCACCTAATTACACTGTCTTTGGCCATGTAACAAAGGGGATAGAGACAGTACTTGCAATACAAGCAGTAAAGACAGGCCAATCTGACCGTCCTCTTGAGGATATTATTATTGAGAAGATGGAAGTGAGATAGTCACAACATCAATTAGTTTTTAGTTTATAGTCATTAGTGGGAGCAATATCAGAAAAGTGGCGCCTACGGCGCCACTTTGTTATTCTCTGCAACAAGAATTGCTTTTCCAAAGCTGAAAATTTATCTAACAAGTTGTATCGATGACCTAGCAAGACCACTTGCTTTATCGAGAACTTTTTGGTCTTCGTCACTTAAATTTAAGTTACCTTGCCTCAATAATTGAATCAACAGTAAAACAGCTTGAGCCAATTCATGGATGGCCTTGTCTTCAGCACATGCATACATACCTTACTCCTGATAAAAAAGACCAACAAATTGTTTTCCTTTTGTTAATCTAACACAAAAAATAAAACACTTCGTCTTTTATTAACGACGTAGAGCGAGAGAAGTAGAAAAGTAATCTTTCATATTTCCGAGCAGAGGAGTTAAAAAGGATATAAATACCTCGGAGCTTGCTCCGTTTTGTATAAGCGAAGCAAATTCATTGTATTTAATACCTCGTCAGCTTGCTGCGAGGATCCTTTATTTAAAAATAATCAACTATTAATAATATCAGACAGTGGCAACATTGTCTGATATTTAGTATTTATATTTTGTTATTTGCTAACGACTAAAAGCTAATGGCCGCCCATATACCCCCGCCTGAAACTTTCCCAATCCATCTGCTTCTTTCCTTCCGGTGTCACCGACAGAATATAATCTCTCGCTTTCCTTGATTCATTTTCTACTACGAGTTCAATTTCATTTATTTTTACTCTCATACTTTTTTCATTGTGATCAATAAAGAAATAAAGTGTCGGCCATGGAGTAAGCGCTCGGAACTTTCTACGGACAACATCAATGTCATCATCGAGATGAATAAGCCCTATGTCCTTTGTAATCTTCTTGCAGAACGTTGCTTTTGTATGATCCTGTTCTTTTGGAATAAGTGTACCCTCTACATAATGTTGAAGAACTGACACAAGTAGCTCACCACCTAACTGACCACAACTCACCTCAAGTGTACCAGCATTTGCATACGGACTAATTGTAAACGATGTCTGAACTAGAAGTGGACCATGATCAACTTCTTTATCAAGCACCATAATAGACACTCCACTCACCATATCACCCTCGAGAAGAACACTTTCAATAGGAGACGGCCCACGATACTTGGGTAAAAGTGACGGGTGCACATTAAGCACTCCATGCTTAGCAAGTGCCAAGATACTTTCTGGAATAATTTTTCCGTACGAAGCGACAATAAATACATCATACACTTGTGAATGAAGTGGAGAATCAGAAGGTAAGTCTTTGAGCGTGTCTGGCTGATACACATTTATTCCTTTCATCTCTGCCCATGTCTTAATGTACGGAGCGGTAAGCTGCATGTGACGCCCTTGAGGCGCATCTGGCTTTGTAACAACAAGAACAGGTATATACCCAGCTTTTACCAGTGCCGCAAGTACACTTTCAGCAAGAGCTCCTGTCCCAAAGAATGCATAGCGTAATGTAGTATTCATAGTAAAATATTTGGTAATTATTCCTCCTTACTTTTTCTTTCCGCCTCTCTTACTTCTTCTTCAGTATATTCCTCAAGATCAAAACCATGATCAACAAAGAGCACTCCATCGAGATGATCTATTTCATGTTGAAAGATATGTGCCAAGAGGCCGTTTCCACCGTAGGTAAACTTCTTACCTTGATCGTCATACGCCTCAACAGTTGCAGCAACAGAGCGCTTCGTCTTACCATATATCCATCTCACAGAGAGACATCCTTCTTGCATGACAGCAGTCTTCTTTGCTCTTTTGATAATCTTTGGATTAATAAATACAAGTGGCTTAAGTTTAGCATCTTCATCGTAGGAATTTTCTGCAACAACAAAGATTCGAAGTGGGAGAGCTATCTGAGGAGCTGCAATTGCAACGCCATCATTTTCTTGTGCGAGGGCATGTTTCATAGCCGTAATGACACTACGTAAATATGGAGAGTTAAATTCTTCTGGAGTAATTTCACGTGAAATTCCCCGAAGTGGATTATTCGGATTAGTATCAACTTGTATTATCGTTTCTGCAACTTTCATATCACGTAATCTAGCATAGATATGATAATGAGAACAGGGGTATCACGGTGGTGTAATTGTATATTCCAAACATTTTAGATAAAAAAGTGAAGTGGGTTTACGACAGGATGAGCACCAGATACAACACGCCTGACCTTTTCTCTCACTTCTCCATTATTAATCCATTCACTTTCTTTTATATGAACGAAGAGCAACGTCACCCCACGGCCTTGTTCGAACCAGACAACCGAGTATGGCTCAAGCTGCTGTTCAAACTTCTTTCGAACATCATCTGCAAGATTCTCAAAGGATGCTTTAATTACTGTGTAATATGGTGGCAATAAAAATTGTTCTCGCTCTTTAAGTAGAGTTGCATATACTTCACGAAACGATGGAGATGCAAGCTGTTTAATGACAGAAGAATTTTTTAGTCGTGTCTGTAAGACGAGCGGTTCATCAAGATGAATACCTCGATGCAGTTTTTCTGCCATTTCGGTAACGAGCCCCAATATCTTTTCATCAGTTCTATATTCTGGCAGTGAGAAAAGTGAGTCTATAGAAAGTATGATGATGCCATCACATGAGGTAACAACATTATGTGCCATCTCAGTTCCTATGAGGACACCATAAGGAGCATCTTGCCATTCCTTATATACTTTTTTTACTTTTGCTCGTGTTGGGGTTCTTTCTCCATCGATAACAAACAGGGGAATTCCCAATCGCGTAAGATCATCCTCGATTCCTGTAGTTGCTATGCCAAGTGTAGACATTCTCCAACTTCCACAGTAACGACAAGCAAGACTTGTCTCTTCATTTAATTGTACAAGTCCTTCGCAACCATGACAGACATATGTACGGATGCCTCCTATTTTATGTAGAACATATGGTCTGTGGCATATCGTACAAGTAAAGAGTTCACCACAATCAGAGCACACGGTAGTCGGGTACATACCCTTACGGTGTGCATAGAGAAAAAGGTGTCCACGCCCTGTCTTTTTTGCATGATGAAGAATTTCTAGGGCTTGCTTCGAAAGATAGGGGCTTGCTGTTCTGTTATCTTCTATCATTGGAACAACAGTAAGATTAGTGTCATTCCTAAACTGTAACGGTATAATTTCTGTTGCATCTTTTGTATTAAAAAGCATATGGGCTCGAAGTGACAACATGTGAGAGCCGAGTAAACAAGGAGTACTTGCTGCCTTTGCAAGAAGTATAAGGAGGGGTCTCATATCATAGCCATATTCACCGTGTGTGTAGTAGTAGTGGCTATGTTCTCGCTCAACAACTATGAGACCAAGATCATTTCGTATCCACGGGAGGAGTGACGGCGTTGAAAGAACAAGTAAAGGGTGATCACTATCTCTAAGAAGAGTATGACTTGTCGTATACTGCTTTTCTGTAAGACCTCCGTGTAAAACAACAACATAGTCTTCAATCCCTTTTGATAGAATATTTTTTGCATTATCTAAATCAGTCACTGTCGGAAAGAAAAGAACAACTGTTTTTTTCTTTGAGAACATTTCCCGTATTGTCGTCTTATAGCGGAGCATTCGATTATCATAACTCTGCTCGAGCAGCAGCAGTTCATAGCCTCGTGGCTCAGTAGGAACAACAAGTGGAGTGAGACTCTCGAAGGACTTTTCAGAGAGAAGGTCATACACCACTGTTCCAACATTTTGAAGTCCACATGATGAAGCCAGTGCTAGAGCATTCCATATACGTGGATGAAGAAATTCTTTCACTGATACCTTGAGAATTTTTTTTGTAATGAACGATGCATGTTTAAGCGACTGACGCTCTTCCTGTGCATTTACTGCACTTAGGACAAGTGCCTTACATACTCGTTTACGAATTGTCACTTCAACTAAGTCACCGGGAGCAACTTCTATTTTTGAAAAATAAGAAAGCTCCTCATAAGGAATTCCATTGGCCAGTGGAGAGACGGTAAGGAGATACATGGATGTACTTAGTATACCAGAAATGGAAGTTAAAACACGAAAAATCCTTATTGCATAAGCAGATAGAAGACTCCTTGCAAGGCTATAATTATGATATACTGAAGGACATCTATGGGATTCTTTTTTAAGAAACTAGGTATTGATCTAGGAACCGCAAACACACTTGTCTACCTTCCAGGAAAGGGGGTTGTACTTATTGAACCTTCTGTTGTGGCCATTTCAGAAACTGGTAACAAAATTCTTGCAGTAGGAACTGAAGCAAAAGACATGATAGGTAAGACACCGGATTCGATTATTGCGTATCGTCCAATGCGTGATGGAGTAATTGCTGATTATCGTGTCACTGAAGTAATGCTCAGGTACTACATCAACAAGGCCCTCGGTGGATTCAACCTCTTCAAGCCCGATGTGATGGTGTCTGTTCCAGCCGGTGTGACATCAACGGAGCGGCGCGCGGTGATTGAGGCGACACTTAAGGCTGGTGCACGTAACGCGTATATTGTTAAGGAGCCGATTCTTGCTGCTATTGGTGCTGGAATACCTATTCACGAACCTCAAGGTAGAATGATTGTCGACATTGGTGGAGGAACTACAGACGTTGCCGTTATTTCTCTTGGAGGTATTGTGTGTAGTACTTCAGTTAAGTGTGCCGGTAACAAGATTGACCAAGCAATTATTGATTATGTAAAAAAGACATACAATCTTGCAATCGGTGATCAGACTGCTGAGGATATAAAAATAAAAATTGGTTCAGCGCTTCCAATAGAGGAAGAACTTGTTCTTAAAGTTAAGGGGCGCGACTTCATTGCAGGACTTCCTCGCACTGTTGAGATACGTACTAACGAAATTGTTAAGGCTATCGACAAAGAATTAAAAATTATGATTAGAGCTATTCGTGACGTGCTTCAAGAGACGCCTCCTGAGCTTGCATCTGATATTATTGATAATGGAATTATAATGAGCGGAGGATCTTCAATGCTACGTCACTTCCCAGATCTTGTTGAACGACGCACCGGCGTAAAAGCAGTGCTTGCTGATGATGCTTTCTTTTGTGTAGCAAAAGGTACTGGTATCGCGCTCGAGCATCTTAACACCTATAAGAGAAGTATTTTTGCGAAGCGGTAGGAACTGTCGTACATATGTTTCTCTGATATACTTGCAAATAAGATATATGTCTATACTCCAAGACCTTACCCACCATGCTACACTTTTTGTTCATCACGACAGAAAATCGTTTGCTGAGAATCTCTGGGAAGAACTTCGTAGTACATCCCTAGCTAATATCTTCTACCCGATTACCGTCTTAGATATAGATAATGCTCGTGAACTTATCTCATGGGCACAGACTCCGTATGAAGGAGCAAAGGTTGCCCTGCTGTCATTCCATACCATTACACTTCCTGCACAAAACGCACTTCTTAAGATTATTGAAGAGCCACGAAGTGGTGTACGATTCATACTTGTTACGACAAACATTGAGGCAATTATTCCAACATTATACTCACGACTTAACCATGTATCACTTACAGAAAGTACTCAACCAGCTGACAAAGGTGTAGTACTTTTTTTAACAACTATACATAGTGAACGAATTAAGCTTCCTTACATTGCATCACTAATTACACAGACAGATGAAGAGGGGAGAAAAGACAGGGAAGGTATACGTTCATTTATTCTCTCAATTGTTAGTGTTGGACATAGTTACAAAGAGATACAACCCTATACAGAAGAACTTCTAGAAATGGCTTCCTACGCAGGAGACCCCTCAGCATCAGGAAAAGCACTCATTGAATACCTTGCATTGTTGTTGCCTCAAGTGAAAACTTGATGTACAATTTGTTAATAGTATTATCATAGAATTTTATCTACATAACCCTTAATTATCACCGTATATGGCTTACGACTTTTCCTCAATCACATCACAAAAAAAATCCATCACTGAATGGCTTCAGTCAGAGTATCGCTCTATTCAAACCGGACGAGCAACTCCTCAAGTGCTCGACCTTGTTCACATAGACATGTATGGCACACGAACACAGATTGCTCACGCTGGGAGTGTTACTATTGAAGACCCTCGTACAATAAGAGTATCTCCATGGGACAAGGGGGTTATCGGACAGATGGAGAAAGCAATTAATGATGCTGATCTCGGTCTTTCTGTTTCATCTGACTCTGATGGTCTTCGTGTTCATTTTCCAAGTCTGACCACAGTAACTCGAGGGAAGTTAGTGAAACTTCTTAAGGATAGACTAGAAGAAGCTCGTGTACGCGTGCGTGCACTTCGAGAAGAAACCAATAAAGATATTGATGCAGAAGCGAAAGGTGGAGCATACGGTGAAGATGATCAAAGAAAATACCGTGAAGATATGCAAAAAATTGTTGATACAGCAAACACAGAACTTGAAGATTTGTTTAATAAAAAAGAAAAGGAAGTAATGGGTGAATAAGTACACATACAGAAAATGGAACGAGAAAGGGCCGCGCGTTGTGCGGCTTTTTTTCTACTTTTTTCTGCAACACTTGGTCAGACTTATGTACGGATATGCTATACTATACCAATTATGTCGATATCAGCTATAGTGTTATTCATCATTATTTTATTAGTGCTTGTTGTTGTTCACGAGTTCGGTCATTTCATCGTTGCCAAGCTTACCGGAATGAGAGTTGACGAGTTCGCGTTTGGTTTTCCACCGCGAGTCTTTGCAAAAAAAATTGGCGAGACCACCTATGCAATCAACGCAATTCCGCTCGGTGGTTATGTCTCCATCTTTGGTGAGAACGGTAGTGAAGAAGATAAGAAAGAGCACGGAGCAACGCACAATCCACGAGCGTTTGGTAACCGTCCATGGTGGGCGCAACTTCTTGTGCTCGTTGCTGGAGTTACCATGAACATGCTACTTGCTCTTGTTATTTTTATCGGTATCTCTTTTGGAGAAGTAAAAATGGGTGTTGATGATGATATTTACGGACATCGTGTGACGAATGCATCACTTGTTGTCACAGAAGTTTCTAAGGAAAGCCCAGCGTTCAGGGCAGGAATTGTTCCAGGATCAACAATTACTCAAGTTACTAACGCAGGGGCGGTAGCTGACCTAACAACGGCGACATCACTTATTGCTTTTATTGGAAGTCACCAGAATACTCCATTCACTATCAGTTACACATCTCTTGACGGTCAAAAGAAATCAACAACGGTTGCCTCTGTGTATGGTATTATCCCAGAGAGAAAAGCTCTTGGTATCGCTATCGAAAAAATTGGAACAGTTAATATCTCAATCTTAGAATCTATCCCACTTGGATTCGAACGTACGGTCACCATCACACAAATGACGTACGAAGGACTAATCAGTGTTGCTGCTTCTGCAATACATGGAGAAAGTGTCCTTCAGTCATTATCAGGTCCAGTAGGAATTGCAAAAATAGTAGGGGAGACAAGTGAATACGGGTACGTTGCAATTCTAACACTCGTTGCTGCACTTTCTATTAACTTAGCAATCTTCAATATTCTTCCATTACCTGCTCTAGATGGAGGGAGAATGGTTGTAGTACTTCTAGAAAATATTATCCGAAGAAAAATTCCACTTAACTATTACTCTTGGATAAACACGGCAGGATTTGCTTTACTGATGCTTCTGCTTATTATTGTTACTATTAATGATGTTCGCGCTTAATCTACAATTCAATAATTATTCTTAAATAACATGAGACAATCACAACTACATACAAAGACTCGTAAAGAGGCACCAAGTGATGAAACATCAAAAAATGCACAGCTTCTTATACGTGCAGGATTCATTCACAAAGAGATGGCCGGTGTTTATACCATGCTTCCTCTTGGTTTACGAGTACTCACAAAAATTGAGAATATTATCCGTCATAATATGGATACCATTGGTAATGAGCTCGTTATGTCTGCGCTCGCTCCACGTGAACTTTGGGAGAAAACAGGTAGACTTGATGTTGTTGATGTGCTAATGAAGACCGAACCAGCCAATAAAGCATCACTTGAAAAGTCATCTAATTCATACATTCTTAATCCAACACACGAGGAGCTTATTACGCCAATTGCTGCGGAATACGCGCGGTCATACAAGGATCTTCCAATCGCTTTCTATCAGATACAGACAAAGTTTAGAAATGAAGCACGTGCAAAATCAGGATTACTACGAGGACGTGAATTTCGTATGAAAGATCTATACAGTTTCCACGCAACAAAGGAAGACCTACAAACATACTACGAACACACAAAGAAAGTATATATGGATATCTATAGAGAACTTGGAATTGGTAATGACACATTCATCACACTTTCAGGAGGAGGAGATTTTACTAAAGATTTTTCGCACGAATTCCAAACCATCGTTGACGCCGGAGAAGATATTATCTATCTTGATAGAAAAAATAACATTGCCTACAACAAGGAAGTTGCAACCAAGGACAACGAGCTACGCCTTGGTATATCCTTTGATACAATGGAGCAAGTTAAAGCATGTGAGGTCGGAAATATTTTTCCACTAGGAACAAAGTTCACGCAAGCGTTTGACTATACGTATACAAATGAGCACAGTGAAAAAATGGAGGTACATATGGGGTGCTACGGTATTGGTCCAAGTAGACTCATGGGAGTAATCACGGAAAAGCTCGCTGACGAAAAGGGTCTCGTGTGGCCAGCAAGCGTTGCTCCATTTTCTCTTCATCTACTTCTCCTCTCAAAGGACAAGGAAGGAGAAGCATACAAGCTTGCCAACTCACTCTACGAGACACTTACCCAAAGAGGTGTGGAAGTACTTTTTGATGACCGAGAGATTTCTCCTGGCGAGAAGTTTGCTGACAGTGACCTTATCGGTATTCCAATGCGAGTAGTCGTGTCAGACAAATCAATCGAAAAGGGTGGGGTAGAGATAAAAGAAAGAGTCGCAACTGATGGTACCATTATTACAAAAGAAGAACTGCTGGCAACCTATAAGAAGAACTGCTAAGCGCGACACAAGATATATATTATCATTAAAGAACCAGCACGTACATGTGCTGGTTCTTTAATGATCAAGTAGGGAATTAAAAAAGACAAACTTATACAAGGTGACATTTATACTTTCTGCTCTATCTAATAGTTAGATACCCATTGTATAGTAATGATATGTAAACATATTTTAATTGAGGAAGGTTGCTCTTGTAAATTATTATTATACCTCTATACATTACATTATGTAGCATGTAATCTGTCTATCTTTACAACACATTGTATTCATCAAGTAGAGTAGCAGGTAAAAAGATAACAAGCAGAGACACAATTCTAATACTCAAGAACAGAAGCACGATTACAGCAATGATCTGATGGACATGGGTCTTATTTATTTGTTGTAGTATCATACAGCATATAAAGTGGCTGACTGTATGATTACCAAGGAGCTACACTTCTATACCTAGAGGTAGGTAGTATCGTCCCACCATAAAGCAGAAGGTTATTATAAGGCACAGACGGAAGAGCAAATCGTATACAGGCATAATGATATGTATAATAGACTACTAAAAGTACTGAACTGACCAAATTGAATATTTTTGACCTTTAGACATTAACGTACTGCTAACAGAATGTAACAAATTGCAGTGGGCGAACTTGAGGCAAACCAAAAAAGAATAGATTAGATACAGAAGGTTAGGGGAAGCGTTTATTATTTTGTGAATATACACGAACTAAAAGACATTCAAATATAGCTTACTCTATAAGGGGGTTTTGATTATAGGTTAATGTCGTACAATATATCTTTTACGACTATTAACCTCAGAAAGTCTATTTACTATAAATATACAAGCTAATCTACAATACCTACATTTGTATTATTAGAAAAATAGTTGCACTCTATACTCTATTTAAGAAGACTTAATCTTATTAAGAAGAGTCCAGACGCCAACTATTGCCCCTGCTAAGAATGCAGTAATAAGTAATATGATAAACGACGGGATGGTGAAAGTTGTCATGGTTATGATGAAGGAAATATTTTAACCAAAACGAACCAAATCCCAAAAGCGATCCCCACAAAGAATGTAATCAAAAATATAAGAATTGTGGCTGGTGTTGTAAATGTAATCATATACCTAGATAATACGTACAGTATATTACAAATAACTTAATGGGTTAAGGTAGCCAGCTCGTGGAGCTGTTGGCATCCTCATTGTTGTACCACAAACCTTACTAATATAATTAGTAATCTGTACAGCATCTGACGCATAAATAGTAAAATGCAAATGCGGCCCAGTGCTATATCCTGTGTTACCAGAGAGAGCAATCTTCTGTCGTGAGGTTACTGTCTCCCCTGCCGTTATCTGAATCACAGACAGGTGAGCATAGAGTGAGGTCAGACCATTGGAATGTTTGATAAGCACCCACTTGCCATATGATACGCCATTACACGATGCGTCTGTATCTCCTGTTCCTAGAACAACGCCAGGTGCTGCAGAAAGAATTGGAGTTCCAACCTTAACTCCAAAATCAAGCCCGTTATGTCCAGAACCATTGTAGACCTGGGGATTTTTACTTGAGAATGGAGTATTCCCAAAGAATTGAGTAATGACAACTTTATCAAGAGGATACTGCAATACCCTTTTACCGTACTTAGGTAGTTTGCTCACATCAACAATTGTTTTAATCTTTGCTTCAATATCAAGTATTTCAGTTTCAAGTTGTCCCTTCTTTTTTGTTCTTTCTGCAAGAATTTTTTGAAACGTTGATTCTTTATTCTTGGTCTCAGCAAGTAAAGTATTTTTGTCTTTTGATGTTTGGTCAACTAATTCTTTCTGATCATTAAGTGTTTCATTAAGAGAGACAAGAATATTTTTACGCTGCTCAAAGGAAGATTTTTCAACAGAGAGCACTGTCTTTGTATCAATAAGCGCTCTTGCTTTTTCATTGATTGCTTCTGATATATCAGATGTACGTTTGGTAATATCAAGCGCATCGGAAAGATGTGCCCCAGTTGCAAGGACTCCTACAAAACGTGGGATAGATTGTTCATTCTGGACAAGAACACGAAGTGTTTCAGCAAGTGCAAGACGAGTCTTCTCAAGTGTTGATTCGGTATTTTTTATTTTATTCTTAGTAAAAGAAATATTATCTTCTGCCTGTCGTATTCTTAATTTTGTATATGCAATATCTTTTGCAAGTCCATTTCTTCTGACCTCAAGTTTAGTTAATGCTTGTTTAAGTGTTTTTGCTTCACCTTGAGTCTCATTTATTTTCTTATTATATGCTTTAATTTCAAGATCAAGAGATTTTATTTGAGAGGAAAGGTCATCAAGATTACCTTTAAGCTGCTCCGCTGACTGCGCGAACACAGGAGCAATAATTGTTTGTGGAGCAAGAAAACAAATAATTGCTATAGAAATAATAATAAATGAGCGTGAGAGCATACAATAAAATATGAAGTACTATGAATCTAAGGCATTACAGACTTCTAAAAGACGACCACGTACTTCATCTCTTCCAAGGACATAGCAGATAGTGAAAGGGTCGACAGATTTTTCCTGACCAGACAATGACATTCGAAGTGGCCAAAGAACGTTTCCTTTTCCGTGAATTTCAGCATACGGCATAATGACAGATTTAATACTTTCACTTGAACTAAAATCAGCATTCTTCAGTAATTCTGAAACTGCATGTATGTGCATACTAGCTTCTGATTTTTCGCTATCTTTCCAAATAATTCTTTCGATGGATACTAGAGGACGTTTAGAAAAGAAAAGAAATTCCAAACTCTCAACAGAAGCAAGTTCACCATACACTGAAATACGGTCAATAATAGTAGGAAGAAGTCGCCTTACAACATCCTCCTTGTATTCTTTAAAATAAGGAAGGACTGACTCTAATTGCTTATCTTCAGATTGTAATCGCATATGTTCCTTGTTCATCCAAAGAAGCTTTTCATCATTGAACATTGCACCTGCTTTATGAATTTTATTGATATCAAAAAGAGTAATAATTTCTTCTTTCGTCATTACCTCCTTCTCCCCTCCTGGATTCCATCCTAAAAGAGCAAGGAAATTAACCATTGCTTCAGGAAGGTATCCTTCATTCCTGTACTCCAGGATATCTTTTGCTCCATCACGTTTACCTAATTTTTTATTTCCTTCTGGTGAGAGTATCGGAGGAAGAGTAACAAAAATTGGAGGAGTAATTTCTAGTGCTTCATAGAGTGATAGAAACTTTGGTGTTGAGGCAATGAACTCATCTGCTCGCATAATATGTGTCACTCCCATTTCTAAATCATCAATAATATGAGCAAAGTTATATGTTGGGTACCCATCACTTTTAATCAAAACAAAATCGTCCAACGCTTCTTCTCCAGCAGAAAGTTGTCCACGTACAGCATCATTCCATGTGTAACTTTTTACAACAGGAACTTTAAAACGAAGTGGTGTTGTTCCATCCCATACACCAAACGTTGATGGTCTGTGGTCACGGAACAAGAAAGATCTTTTTTCTTCCTCAGCCTTCAGTCGAAGCGCTGCAACATCTTCTTCCTTATACGGATCAGGATATGCAAATCCTTTCTCAATAAGAATGTGGGCATACTTTCTGTATGATTCCAGTCTCTCTGACTGAAGATATGGTGTGTTTGGCCCACCGATATCAACACCCTCATCCCAAGTGATACCAAGCCATTTGAGAGACTCTATCATATGCTCAATTGACCCTTGCACTTCACGAGCTTTATCTGTATCCTCTATTCGAAGAATAAATTTTCCGTTGTTCCTTCTCGCCCACGCCCAAGCATACAGAGCTGTTCGTATTCCACCAACATGCATATACCCTGTTGGACTTGGTGCAAATCGCGTAACAATTATTGAAGATGTAGATGTATTTGACATATAGTTATGAGTGACTAAGACCAATTCTGATAATTTCTCTTGCAATGACAGATGCAGCTGATAGTGAAGTATCGAAGAACGAAGCTTCCTTTATCATAGAGTTGTACACCTCTTCTTGATCTACAATTCTTGAAATCGTTGCTGACAAAACTGTTTGCCCTAGATTATTTTCTTCAAGCACTGTTGCTATTCGATGAGATGCCATTGTGTATGCGTTAGTCTTTTGGTCACGACTTATTGTTTCTGGTATCGGAATGACAATCATCGGTAATTGCCAAACTGCCATTTCAAACATTGAAGATCCAGCACGAGTAATAACGAGGTCAACTTTAGGGTAAAATAATGCGACATCAATAAATCCTTCACAGTAATATCTGTCTTTAAAAGGATGATCACTAATTGCCTTATCTGAGAGTATCTTTATTTCCTCACTATTTTCCTTACCTGTCTGATGAACAATATCATATGAATTAAGTAATATAGGCAGTGCTTCAATAATAGCTGCATTAATTACCTGACTCCCTTGTGATCCACCAAAGACAAGAATTGTCGGCCTGTCTTTTTTTTCATATGTTCTAATATAACCATACGGCGGAAGTAGTGCGTCTCGAATTGGCTGTCCAGTAAAAGCAGTTCTTCCAACAGGATATAAAGGAGCGGCTTCCTGATATGAAAGAGCGATGCGTGCAGCGAACTTTCCAGCCCATAACGTTGTTCTTCCTGGAACCGTATCACTTTCATGAACAACAACAGGAATAGATAGAACTCTTGCAGCAAAGAGAGTAGGGAAGCTCGCATATCCACCTTTTGCAAAAACAACATCTGGATAAATAGTGTAAAGCTTTACTAGCGCTATTAAGCATCCACGAAATGTTGTAAAAATTCCAGTAATTGTTTCAAATGATGGATACAGTCGCAATTTTCCAGCCGGTGTCTGGATAAATTTACAACCAATAGAGTAAAGTGCATCTTCATCGTACGGTTTATCAGAGAAAAAGAAAAGATCTGGTTGTTCTAGTTTCTGAATAAATGATTCCTTACGAATACGTTCAGCAACAGCAATAAGCGGGTAAAAATGGCCTCCTCCTGCCCCGGTAAGTACAATTTTCATAAGTAGGTAGTATTTGTTTTAGAAATATTAAGTAGTACACCGAGCTCAAACAACGCAACCATAAGCGCAGTTCCTCCGTGGGAAACAAGTGGTAAGGGGACCCCTGTGAGCGGGAGAATCCCGAGCATCGATCCAATATTTAATGTTGTCTGTATTAGTATGATAGACACAAGCCCAGAAGCGAGCAACCTACCGAACTGATCTTTCGATCCCTTTGCAATTACATATCCACGTATACTAACTATACCATAAAGCATGATGAGATACACCGCACCAAAAAATCCTAACTCTTCACCCAAAACAGCAAAGATAGAATCGCCTATTGGCTCAGGAAGATAATTAAATTTTTGCACGCTTTGTCCAAGACCTCTTCCTGTTAAGCCGCCGCCGCCAAGTGCAATAAGTGACTGGTTAAGCTGCCAAGACGATCCGCGAGGATCATGTGTATTATTCAAAAATGTTTTAACTCTCTCTAACATATATGGTCTTACGATAAGAAGTAAGGCAAAACCTAGCAGCGCACACAAAGCAAGATATTGTATATGCCTTTTTCTGGCACCTCCAACGAAATAGGTGATGAATGACGCAGTAACAATAACAAGATATGTGCCGAAATCAGGTTGAGCAAGTAGCACAATACTCACTACAGCAAGTGACAGCATGTATGGTAAAAAACCATACTTCCAGTCCTTAAATAAATTTCTATACTTAGTACACCAAAAAGCAACAAGGACAACAAATGCAAATTTCAGAGTCTCACTTGGTTGTAATGAAAAAGATCCAATATCGATCCATCTATGAGCACCCCCATGATATCGAGACAGCCCCGGAACAAAGACAAGTGTAGTAAATAATAAAGCGAGAGTAAAAAGTAAATAGGCATATTTTTGATACAAAGAATATGGAATAAATGTGCCTAAACAAAGCGCGAACCCTCCACCTAAAAGTGCATAAATTAACTGCATCTTAATTACAGCAAAAAACTTAACTTCATTACTTGCGAGCACCCCAAGAGCTGCTGAGCCGAAAATAATAAGACCACTAACCAGAAGTAGAATAATTGTAAAAAATAAAACTTTGTCTACTCTTTGAAACATAATTTTAGCTAATAAGGACTAAAACAACTCCGAGAAGTGCACACATATACGAGACAATCCAATATCGCATTACAATTCGATAACGCGGCCATCCTTTAGCCTCAAAATGATGATGTAGTGGCGCGACTAAAAATAATTTCCTTTTAAAAAATTTTTTCCAAGTTAATTGTAAAATTACTGAAGATGTTGTTACAAGAAGTGGGAATGCAACTATCGGAAGATACAGGACTGAGTCCGTCAAAAAAGCAATGATTGACAAAGCAAGAAGTATTGCCATTATTCCTGTTTCCCCCATCATGAAGGATGCCGGGGGAACATTAAACCAGAGGAAAGACATGATTGCCGCCGCGATGACAAATGACAGAGCTGCTATATCTATTTGGTGGTGAATAAAGGCAATCGCACCGTATGCGGAAAAAATAGCTGAAAAAATTCCTGCAGAAAGACCGTCAATACCATCAATGACACTTGTTGAAAAAAGAGCAATTGTAACAACAACAAAAAATAAAACGAAAATAATTCCATTTAAATGAAATTCACCATAAAATGGAACATGCACTGTCGAAACTCCAAGTTTTAAGTAAAACCAAAGTCCAGCGAATAACCCCATAAATGCCACAGCTCCAAGTCTAATGGGAAATGATAGTCCTCCCCCAATATACGTACCAAACCTTTTAAGTACATTTGAAACAAGGAGATCATCAATTCCTCCAACAATAGCTCCAACGAGCATACCCATAAGCGGCAACCATGTTTGTTTACGGGAAATAAAATCAAATTTCTCTGTCAGAGCTGTAGGATGAACTTTTGAAATAAGCCAAAAAATAACAGCAGTAGAAAGAACTGCTACCCAGACCACGATACCACCCATTCTCAGAAGATGTCTCTCTTCATCATTGTGAAGTGCTGCTGTGATTGTTGCTTCCTTACCGTCTATTGTTTTTGAGACACTTTTCTTTTTCCATACTTTATAGTATTCGAGTGTCCTCACAACAGTTGGAGCAATAGCAATTCCTATAATAAAAGATACAAGCGCTGGAAGAAGAACCTTAAGTGGGTCGAGATTGAGCATAATGACAAGTATATCACGAGAAAACTCTTGTTAGATAATCCACAACTGTAATCTATTTATTCGATAGACTTTTACGAAGTGCGGTATAGAGAAGTGACATATCTCTAAACCTTCCCTCCTTTGTTGACCCTAAAACAACAATAACAATAGGTCGTCCAATGCTTACGTCGACAACAACGCCAAGATTACCGCCAGCCAGATCGGTGTATCCAGTCTTTGATGCCTCAGCGCCGGACAAGTCTTCAATATGTTGATTAGTGTTAGGAATTCCACTTACTTTTCCATTACTAGCAACTACAGTCTGTCGCTTTTTTGTTGTTGCGTCTAAAATATCTGGTATCATTTTTCTTGCAATTCCAAATAATTTTGCAACTTCTAGTACTGTCCCCTTTCCTCCAATATTTCCGTCAACATCACGTCCCGCCGGATCAGTAAAAACAAGATTGAGGCCAAGGTTTTTTGCATCACTATTCATTTGAGTAACAAATATACTTTTACTTCCAAAGCTATCCGCAATAATTTCTGCACCATCATTTGAAGAGAAAATAAGTGTATATTTAAGCAACTCATCTAGTGACCATACTTGATTATTTTTTAGACCAAGATCATATGAATCCTCAATGCTATTTTTATTCACTGTTACTTTACTGTCTTTTGGTTTGTGTAATGTCGCACTTATTGCCGTCATCACCTTGGTAATACTCGCAAGAGGAAGAATTTTATTTTCATTGTGTGAAGCGATAATGTCTTGAGCTAGTATGTCATATACAATATATGCCTTACCTTCAATTGTAATAGTATTAAATGTATTTTTATTAAAGAGTGGGGTTGGTAACACTTGACTTACTGCGCTTTTTTTGTCAGAGCTGTGCTTAATTGATTTTGGCAGTATTGGAACATGGAGTAGGGTACTGACGATAATAAAAACAACAGAAAGTACATAGACAATGACAATATCAACATATTCTTTTTTTGAATGATATGCCATAAGCAGTTTCTATTACAGGTTACGTTCTTGAATTTTTGCAAACAAGTCACTGTGAATTTTTTCATAGTCAGGCAGTTGCTCAACAGAGGTTACTCCTAGCTGCTTAAGTGAAAGTGCAGTTAACGAACATATCTCACCAACCCTTGTAATAAGACCACGGACGGCAAGTAATCGTATCGACTGTGAAGATTGAACACCACGAATATATGATATCTGTTCTCTTGTAGGGAAACCTAAATAAGCAACAAGGGTAAGCACCTGTAAAGCTGCAGGGGTAAGATCCCCTTTCAACTCTTCTTTTGTCCATGCTTCGATAAGAGTAGCATGTTCAGCTTTTGTAACAACGGAAAGCCCTTCATTACTAATGAGAAGAGTTAAGCCTATCTCCTCAAGTTTACTTTTGACATATGGTGCATTTTCAAGAATTTCCTCTTTTGAAACGTTCAAAAACTCAGCCATTTTTTTAAGAGGGATTGAGTCTCCTGAAAGAAAGAGGAGAGCGATAACTTTTTCGAGCATATAGGTATTAGTGTACCATAGACTTTATAGGTGATACTGTGGGGTAAGAATAGTAATATCACCGCCATTACCACTCTGTGTTGCTTCAAGGGACCCAGACTTAAGAAGTTCTAGAAGTGCAATGAAGTTCACTATGAGAATTTTCTTTTGTTCCTCTTTTGTTCCTGCATCACCTGCTAGACTTTGAAGACTAACTGACTGTGCCCCTCGTACACGGTCAAGTAGTTTTTCTATTACATTTTCTATACGAAGAGCCTGCTCAACAGCAACTTTTACAAGAGCTTTAGGTGTCTCAAATGAAAGTAGCGTAAGGGATGCAATAGATTGTAAAAACTCTTTTGTTACACGGCCGTCGAAAACAAATACTTGTACATTCTTTGGTTGTATATATGGTCTGGCATAAAGAATATTCTTACCATACAGCTGACGGATTTTTGTAGAGGCATTGGCGAGTAATGTGTACAACTCAAGCTTGTATTCAAGGTCATAAACCTGCTTCTCCTCCTCTTCTGTATACACAATTCCAGGAAGTAGAGACTTCACCTTCATAAGCATAAGCGTTGATGCAACAACAACAAACTGGGAAATATCGACACCATTATTTGCGTCGAGCGTTTTTATATATGAAATATACTCGTCCGCAACAGATGCTAAAGAAATTTCAGTAATTGAAAGCTTACGAGTTTCGATAAGGTCGAGCAACTTCGTATATGGTCCTTCATAACGATCAAGTTTTACATGAAATTCTTCCATTATTATTCAGTGTACCACGCTATAATTTCTCAAGAAGTGAACTATGGAAGAACGTTCCAAATAGCTGGATCATTTCCCCCATCAATTTTGAACAACGCAATACCACCAAGCTTATACAACTTTGCAAGTTTTATTTTGTCAGCAATTGCTTTTGCGTCAGAATACCAAACAAGATATTTTTTTGTCGTTGCATAATTCTTATCACAAGAAGCATTCGGACAGCTCCATGTTGTTGTTGAGTAGGTATAACTGAGTTCACCTGCACTATTTCTTGTTGGTGTTATGTTGAGACTCTTTGCAAGTTCATCTGCATAATTAAAGTTCATTGAACCCATCCTCGACATCCTTGTAGAACCAGTAGTTGTAGAAGTAATCAACTCATATTTATAGCCATAGGTTGGAACACCTATGATAATTTTTTTTGCCGGTATGTCCCACAACGCAACTGTTACAACTTTTTTTACCCATTCAATATCTGCAACTGGGGCGTATAGATTACCTACTAGTTTATTCTGATTCACCAGTTTTGCATCATCAGTTGATTGATCGTACGCCATAATGCGTACTTGGTCACAGACTTTTCCAATTACCTTATAATCGTTGGCATACTCAACTTTTGAAAGAACTTGTTTTGATGTTGTCGCATATCTACTATCTGGTGGAGTACGTGGTTCAACAGTACAAATGAGCTGCTTCTTATCTTTATGAAGGGCTGTAGAGAGCTCTGTGAGGAATGTAGCAAAGTAAGGTTTAATCTCGGCAATCTTGGCTTCGTAGTCAATATCTATTCCATCAAATTTATTTTTTTTAACGAGCGCAACTATTTCTTTTACGTGCGCTTGTCGTTTTTTCTTATTTGAAAGTAATGCGAAGACAAGGTCCTTCTCAGTCTTTGTTGATGGATATGAAAGGATACTTGGATAAATCTTAATTTTCTTTTTCTTTGCTTCAGCTATTAGTGATAGCCATGGTTCCTCGTCAATCTTAAGTGCATTCTTAATAGTGCCATCAGTTTGCAATTCATATGCAAAAGGACTTATCTGTGTAAGTTTACTTAGATTCTGTAATGTTGTACTTGCACCATTATCCTTTCTCCAGTAGGGAATCCATGCAGCTTTATCAAAAGTGGCAGTCGCAGCATATGATACAACGATACTCTGGAATAAAAGTGCGATAATAAAAAATGGTTTCATTATATACACTATAGCACAAAAAAATGGCACGCCTGCGCGCCATTTTTTGAAGATGAATTCTTTATTTACCCAACTTGTGAATTATGTAAAAATCTTTTCCTTCAACAGAAAGAACAGAGAATTTTTGCCCTACCTTCACATCCGGAATAATGAGCGGAGGATCGGTCATGTTTGACCAAAAGATATCTAGGCCGGCTGCTTTTGCTACCTGAACACAGGTTTTCAGAGAAACATGGTGACCTAAACGCCTGAACCCAGCGATGCAACCTTCCCCTTTTCTGAAGAATGCAATTTTTTCCACGGTGAATTTTTCAGATGAAACATTTACAGTACTACCATTTCTGAAATTACCTGCTTGGACAGAAAAGATAGGAGCAACGAGCAGAATGGCACAATAAATTTTATTCATTTTTGACACTCCAAAAGCCAAGGACTGAGAATATGCTACAGCGTTATCTATTTATTGTCAATAGTATTAGCTGGTAAATTCCCTACCGAAATGCAATCGCTTTCTTCTTTGATAAATGAGGAACTTTCGTAATGATACCACTTTCAAGCGACACCTCGTAAGCGCTTT
>JAYTBQ010000072.1:0-7382 GCA_043736905.1 Minisyncoccota bacterium
CAACAATAACAATACCGGCAAGAATAGCGATTGCGGCAACCACGAGAAGGATTTCAATAAGTGTAAACCCTTTTTGTGTGCGTAATAATTTTTTCATATATTAAAGAATACTGTGTATTCAAAACTAATTAAACTTTTAAATAATAAAACACGATTGAGCTAACTTACAACACTAGAAATGTAGCAAGAATAACCCGTACCAACCTACCGTTTTAGTATAGCAGACAAATCCACCTTTAAAAGTCCGCAACCTCCTCCCATGAGGATAACGTAATTGAAGGAGTTGTTGTTGCTATAACAACTTTTATCTTACTTACCACGGTAGAAATGATACCTGTTGCATTAATCGTTATATTTTGGCCACTCTGTGAGGTAATCACATACGTGCATGTTCCAGAGGTAAGGGTAAGACCTCCCCCACTTGATGTCGTTGCAGTTTCAAGAATCTTTTGTAAAGCCTCTTCTGCGCAGGATGAAGCGAGGCTTCTTGCTCCTCCTAATTGCTGCATAGAAAAATCTGTTTTTGAAATAGTAATCCCAGACCCTACAACAGATATCATAATAGCCGTCCCTATGGCAGCTATTAAAATCACAGAGATAAGTGCAATATACCCTCCTCTACTTTCTTTTCTAGAAAAAAATGTATACATATATTGATTAGCGAAGCGTAGCGCTTCCGTTAAAGGTCTTAGTAAATGTGTATTCACTTCTTCCCCCTAGATTAACATGATCAATGGTAAAAGAAATACGGATAATTTTTTCTGTTGAAGCTGCAGACGAAACATTTTGGAAATTTATAGCAGTTACTTTAATACGAGAGTTGGTAAGAGGAATCCCGGTAGATGACCCCTCCTTAATACGCATGACACCATTGCTCACATCAAAGATGGTTGGGTTACGGAGTGGTACAGCTGTAGTAATTGATAAGGTGGACGATGATGTCCCGATTGATGGTACTTGTATACTTCTTCCATTTCTAATTGTCTGCGTCATCATATTCATAATCTGTGAGCCCTGTTGATTAACCTCTGCTATTGCCTGACTTCTCACTCGTGTCTCAAGTAAAAAAGTTAATAATGTTGAAAGTGTCAAAAGGAATATCGAACACAAAGAAACGTACAACACCATCTCAACCAGCGTGAACCCCTTCATACTTGGTATTTTTTTCATAAAGATTATTGTTGCCAAAATGAAAATGAGAATGGAGAAGAAATAACCTGAGGCAGTGTTGTCTCTAAAGCACCTCCGTCTGAATTTGTCCACGTTAGTGTTGATGTTCCAGTTAGCATAAGACGTTTTGCAAAAAGGTCACTCGCACCATCAGAAGTAAGGTACATGAACTGTGCTTGGTCACGTGGATTTAAATAAATATCCATGTATCCTCGAGGTGAGGCAATTCCTGGTATTGGAATAAAATCGGGTTGGCGTGTAAACACTCCACCGTTTCCTGTATACCAGTTAAGGTTCGTAGAACTTAGATCAGAATAGACAATAACAGAGCGTGTAGTACTTCCGGAAGTAAGCCATCCAGTGGCTACAAGTTTCGACGCAGAATATGGTGCAGTACATGAAGTGTCGACATTTGCTGTATTTAGCCATGATGAACCGTTCCAGTACCCAAGCTGAAGGTCACCTCCAGCATTTCCAATTGAAGCAAAAACCATCTCATCAGTGTTCTGGTTTGCAGAAATATCAAGACTTGTAGCATCATCTGCAAAGGTTGGAGGTGTTGTCACTGCACCCCAGACGCACATAGCAACACCTCCGGTACACGTACGATATCTGGCACCATTAGTTCCATTATTCCCTGACGCATTAGACCAAACAAGCATGATATCACCCGAAAGGGACTCATACTCGATATCCATGTTCTCAATATCATGAGAAGCAGAAACAACTTCTAGATTATTGTCACTTACAGAAGATGGTTCATTAACCCATACTGTTCCGTCCCAAATTTTTGCTGAAATATCTTCACTGGTATCAACCCACGTTACAGCAAGAAGATTAGACCCCGCGCGTCTATCCTGTGCTAATTTAACATACATAATATCGTTAGATGTTCTAAGTGGATCTAGGATGCCTTCGACCGCCCAACCGGCCCCACACCCTGTTCCTCCTACTTTTGTTTTGTACCCTAACTGGCTAAAGACATGCTGGCCTTTACTAAAAATTACCATGGCATCACCTGTTGTTTTTTCAAAATTAATATCAAAGCGATGTCTGTTACCAACCCCTCCTGATGCACCTTGCCATTCTGTTGTCCAATTGATTCCATTGAAACACATAACTGTCAGTGTTCCTGTTGAATCATAATAGCCAGCGAGTGCAATATGCTGTGTTGGCGACGTCTTTATAATCCACGTAGGTCCTACCGTTGCCGTAAATGTTCCAGTCTCTGCACTAAATACATTATTAACTTGATCAAAGGTTCTATACTTTGGAACATTAGTTCCATCACCGTATAACATAATTCCAGGAAGTGATTGACTACTGTTGCCGTTCCCTGATAAAATTTCTTCATTAAGTATTGAACATGTTTTATTGTCCCCAGGAGCAAGTGTCACTGTTCCGTTAGTAAAACAGTTGCCAGTAAATGTTAAGTTATAATTTGCATCTGTTACTTCTGAAATTAAATGTGTGCCAGAATTAATTGGAGTTACGGCTCCAATAGTGACAGTTGTTGATCCGACTTTATACGGAGCAAAGTCTGCTACCGTTTTTGAACGCCCGTGATTAACAACAGTACTATTAAGTGTTAGATATGCTAGTTTTTCTTCATTGGTAATAGTGCATATCTTAGAACTCCCTGTTGCGACAGTAATCTGACCACTTGCGTCACAATCCCCAGTAAATGTTTGGATATAGCTTGAACTTGCTGTTTCAGAGATAGTATATGTCCCAGGAGGGAAGACTGTTGATGAGGCAAGTGCTACTGTTGTTGTACCCACCTTAAATGGAGCAAACATTGAAGAGATGCTTGTCATACCATGATTAATAACAACTTTGTTTACCATTATTCCAACCCCCGGATTAAGAATTGTTTTCCAGTTAGTAAGTCGTGCTGATGTACTAACACTTCCAATTCTCGACGGAGTCTGTTGCCAGGTTACCGCTACAGTAATATTTTTTCGAAATGCATCAATAGTGCTCACTGTCACACTTCTGGTAAAAATTCCAGAAATATCTTGTGACCCAGAAAAAAACCATGCATTGTTAGAGTATGCCAGTCCGTATGTCCCATCAATGAGATTAGAGAAGTTAACATTCTTAATGCTTCGAACTGCCTCTTGTCCTTCTTCTGCCACCATAATAGCGCGTGCCCTATCCCCAGAGAGAGTTGATGTTTGAATACTATATGAAAAGACACCAGCGAACGCTGTTAAAAATAATACGAAAAGTGCGCTCGAAAGAATTATCTCAACGAGCAAAAAACCTTTAGTAATCGACCATTCCTTTTTCATTGATTGAAACATTTCTTTTTTCATTATTTTGAGATGTGAGTGTGAATGTCCCTGTGGCTGACGGCATACCAATTACCTTTGAGAAAGCGACCTCAACAATACCGGTAGGAACTATGGATGTTGGAATAGAAGTATTCTCATCAAAGGAAGAATCTCGTGTGATAAAATTTGGTCCCTTGTACACAAGTATACTCCCTACACCCACATGCACACCCCACCCCATATCCCCATCCCCTGCTTGAGACAACGATTGTGCTCGACGAAGATTCTGTGCAAGCGTAGCAACAGAGCTATCAAGATCATTTCGCACGAGGAATGTTCTATACATTGGAATAATCATTCCCGCGATAATACTAAGTAGCGTAATAGAGATAAGGACTTCTGGTAACGTAAACCCTCGTCTCAAGTTTTTTAAAAAAATCATACAACCTACTATATATTATTTAGTCCGCCCACAAGACTATAGATTGGTAGAATAACAGCAAAGGCAACAGACACCACCCCTGCCCATACAATAACGAGAAGTATCGGCTCCATAATAATGGTCAAATTTTTTGTTGTCGTGTCTGACTTTGCCTCTAACATTTTACCGACTTTTATTAGCGTCTTGTTGAGATTCCCTGATTGTTCACCAGAAATAATTAATTGTTGAATTGGTTGTGGAATAAGCTTATCAATCCCCTTATACGCTAAGAAACTTTTTTCAAATGAATTCCCCATATCGATAGATTCACGAAGAGCAAGATAAAAATTCTTATACCGTATCACTTCAGAAGCACTTGCTAAGGAATCGATAGCTTTTGTAATTGGGAGTCCAGCTTCAAGAAGTGTTCCTAATAGATACCCAAAACGGGCAACTTCAACCTCCATAAGTAGTGATTTAATTCCAGGTATTGAAAAGATAACAGCCTCTCCAATAAATTTTGTTTTCTTGTTTCCGAAGACGACATATCCAATCGCACCCATAACAGCAAGAGCCACAGGAACAGCGATAAGACCATGTTTACTAAGGAATAAGCCGAAACCAAGCAGTACACGTGTAATAAGTGGAAGCACCAACTTAAGGTCGGTAAAGATTTTTGCAAGCTTAGGAAGAATGAACCATGAGATACCAATACCAACAAATCCTGTGAGTCCAAGTACGAAGATTGGATACATAAGTGCAGACTTCACTTTGGATTTAAACTCTCTATCCTTTTCTTCTTCAAGGGCTACTACTTTAAGATTTTCTGCAAAGTTACCTGACTCTTCCCCAAGACGAATAAGAGAGATGGTATAGCCCTTAAAAAACTTTGTCTTATCAAAAGCTTTCCAGACCGGAGACCCTGACTCTATCTCAAGTAATACTCGCTCGAGAATCTTCTTCATGCCATCAGATTTTGTCTGCTTAATAATTGAAGAAATTGCTCCAATGATTGTCATCCCAGAGAGAACAAGCATACTCAAATTTTCAATGAATTGATCACGCTCTTTACTTAGCCCGAACGTCGAAAGATGCTTCTGTTCTGCAATTGGTCGTTGCACAACGGGGGTTGCCTTAACGGGAGCAGATATATCAACTTTCTGTTCTTTTTGTGCTGTAGTCACAGAAGCACCCTCTAAGGTACTCTCATTTTTTGCTTTTTCTTTCTCAGTAGTAGACTCTTGAGGCAAGGTCTTTTCTTTCTCTACTGACTGAACAGTAGCACTCTCATCGCCATTTGTGACTGAGATTGTTTTTTTGGAGGTTCTTGATTTCGGAGTTTTTTCTGGCGATGGTACAGATTGAGGTTTCAGTGATATTTTTTTCTTAGTAATTGTGGGCATGAAAATTATTTTTCTTTTTTAGAAACAATAACAGCGTCCGGTGGTGGCGCGATACGGACAAGCTCTTCAATTGAAGTAACACCATTCTTAACTTTCTCAAGACCATCTTCAAACACAGACATTGCCCCTTCCTGTCGTGCAAGTTTCCATATCTCTTGTGCGGAAGGCCTCTTCACAATAAGCTCCTGAAGTGTCGGTGTAATCTTAATCACTTCGTAGATAGATGTTCTTCCTTTATATCCAGTGAATCCACACACCTCACACTTCTTACCTTCGTAGAGGGTAAGATTTTTTGTCGGTAAATATTTCATTACTCCTTTAAGCTGAGGGGTATCAAAATCAGAAGGTTTTTTCACGACACTCACCTTACAATGGTCACAAATTTTACGAACAAGACGCTGAGCGATGATAAGGTTCATTGTTGATGACAGCAAGAACGGCTCTGTCCCCATATCTAATAGACGAGGGATGGCAGTTGCTGCATCATTGGCGTGGAATGTAGAAAGGAGAAGGTGACCTGTGAGCGCCGCGTTAACAGAGATCTCAACCGTCTCAAGGTCTCGAATTTCTCCTACAAGAATAATATCCGGATCTTGTCGCACAATAGCTCGAAGACCACGAACAAATGTCAGTCCAGTTGTCTGATTCACCTGAATTTGGTTAAGCCCTTGTACTTTATACTCAACAGGATCCTCAATTGTTGTAATGTTAGTATCAGGAGTATTGAGCATCTTAAGAAGAGAATACAAAGTTGTTGTCTTTCCTGATCCAGTCGGCCCAACCACAAGAATCATCCCGAATGGTTTATCTGCCGCTTCTCGCAACAGTTCTTGATTCTTTTGCGTAAGACCAAGGTCATTAAAAGTAAGACCCTGCACATACGAACCAAGAATACGAAGCACCACCTTCTCCCCTTCCACAATCGGGATAATAGATGTTCTCATATCCACAGAGATACCATTCTTACCGTCATAGTGGAGTGAACCGTCTTGTGCTGCGTAGTGCTCATCTATGCGAAGAGCACTTTTTACTTTTATTCTGTTCAATACATTCTCGTAGTATTCCTTTGGGAGTCTTCCCGCTTCATGAAGCACACCGTCAACACGAAAACGAATAACAATCATTTTTGCTTGTGGCTCAAAGTGAACGTCAGATGCTCTATAGATAATAGCATCATCAAAAATTTCTTCAAGAATTTCTGGAGCAACGCGCGCTGACTCTGCAATAATTTTGGAGAATCTTGTGTCTAGTGGCTTTTCGTAATATACAAAAAAACTATCAATATCTTCAGGAAGTGAGTAGGTAATCGTAATCGACTTCCCCTCAAAAAGCGGCTGAAGCTCAGCGATAATCCCCTCCTGCAAAGGATTGTCTGTTGTTACTGTTACTTCTTTTTCATTATCCTCATTAAATAGCACCACTCGCAATTTCTTGGCAACCTCCTCACTAATTTTTCGTACTTGATCAGCACTAATTGCAGCTGAGTTAAGGTCAGCATATGGTACCTTAAACGCTTCCGCAGTTGCTTGCCCCACAATATCACTATTAACAACACCGTCACGTAAAAGTGCATCAACGAAAGTGATTTCATTTTTCTTGGCAGAGTCTTCTGCTTTTTTTGCATCGTCTTCACTGATGTAATTACCGGTGATGAGGATTTCTTTTATGTTGTTAGTGTCAATGTTCATGGTGCGTTAAAAGATAGGTTGTGTCAGGAGGCAAAAATGGTAGCCTTAACATTTTCGACAATTTCGGAAATAGGAGAATTAGACTTCACAAAAAACGAAGAAGCACCAAGGTCGTATGCTCGCTTTCGGTCTTCTTCTTGATTGAGGTTGGTGATAACAATGACAGGTATTTTCATTTTTTTTTCTTGTACTGTTTCTAGCACTTTGAACCCATCAACTCCTGGAATAATGAGGTCGGTGAGAATGAGGTCGAACTTTTCTTTTGCAAGGAACTGAAGTCCTTCTTCACCACTTCCTGTTGCAGTAACGAGAAAACCCTCATGAGAAAGCTTAAGTTCGAGTGCGTGTGCAAGTGGTTTTTCATCTTCAATAATTAAGATTTTCTTTTTTTCCTCTTCTTTCATGTGTGTACTGTACCGTATAG
>JAYTBQ010000073.1:0-7107 GCA_043736905.1 Minisyncoccota bacterium
TTGTCACGGTTATCTTTGTTGTCACGCTTGGTCTAGTGCTAGGCGTTGTGTTTCCAAGTACTGATTCAGATGATCCAGAAGTTATTAGTACAAGTATGCAGGGATTATTCTTTACTGCGCTGTCACTTTTATACGGTGCATTAAGTGCATGGATTCTCTATGCGAGTCTTAGTGCGGGGATGATTATTCCACTCTACCTTTTTATTGTTCTCACAGTGCTCCTTATTGTTGTTATGTTATTAAGTGCTCCACGTTTAACAAAGAGTAGAGGCTGGTAAATAATTACTCTATTCATGCAGATGAGTACTATGGCTTGTGCCGAAGTAGATCATCGCAGTACTCTTTTTGTTCTTTGGATAAGAGAATATTCTTTTTGTAAAATGTGGTAATTGTAATAAGCGCTATGCTATAATCTAGTATATGGCATCTTTAGAGGAACTTCGTGAAGAACGATTACAAAAATTACAAGCACTTGAGTCTGATGGTGTTGAAGGATACCCAGCACGAATAACTCTTAATGGTGAGAGATATTCATCTGAGGAAGTTAAGGCACTTCTGTCAGCGGAAGCTGAAAATATAAGTACATCCGTGCTTGTAATGGGGAGGGTCGTGAGTAAACGTGGTCAGGGGAAGATTGTCTTCATTGATATTGCGGATGAGTCAGGTAAGCTTCAGTGTGTGCTTAAGATAGATACTCTTGGTGAAGAGATTCTTTCTTCATTTAGCTGCTCGGTTGACCTCGGTGACTTTGTGGCATTCACTGGAATTCCCTTTATTACACAGCGTGGAGAAAAGAGTGTTGATGTAACAGCTTGGCAGATGCTTACCAAGGCACTACTTCCTTTGCCATCACAGTGGTACGGTCTTGAGAATCAAGAAGAGGCAATGCGAAAGCGTTATCTTGATTTTGTTTTGCATCCTGAGAAGCGAGAATTATTTTATCGTAAGATGAAGTTTTGGCAAACAGCGAGAAACTTTTTTGTTGAAAAAGGATTTCTAGAAGTAGAGACTCCTACAATAGAAGCAACAACGGGCGGCGCAGAAGCTCGACCTTTTATTACACATCACAATGATTTTGAAATGGATGTCTACATGCGTATTTGTGTTGGCGAACTCTGGCAGAAGCGTCTTATGGCGGCTGGATTTGAAAAGACATTTGAGATTGGACGTGCCTACCGTAACGAAGGATCAAGTCCACATCACTTGCAAGAGTTTACAAACCTTGAATTCTACATGGCCTATACAAGCTATATAGAAGGTATGGCTCTTGTTCGTGATTTATATATTAAGCTTGCACAAGAAGTATTCGGAACAACTGAGTTCACTATCAATGGGTTCACCTTTGATTTAGGAAATGAATGGCCAACGATTGAGTATGGAGAAGAAATCAAACGAGTAACAGGCATTGATATTTTTACTGCAACAGTTGAGGAAGTAAAAGCAAAACTTCTAGAGCTCGGTGTTACATACGATGGGAACACTATGGAACGTATGATGGATTCATTATGGAAATATTGTAGAAAGCAAATAGCAGGTCCTGCATTCTTAATTGGTCACCCTGCACTTGTGTCGCCGTTGTCTAAGAAAGTTCCAGGTAAAGATACAACAGAGCGCTTCCAGCCAATATTCGCTGGGACCGAGGTTGGTAATGGTTTTTCTGAACTCAATGATCCACGTGATCAGCGTGCCCGATTCGAACTTCAGGCTGAGCTAATCGCCCGCGGTGATGAAGAAGCGATGATGCCTGACATGGAGTTCGTGGAAATGCTTGAATACGGCATGCCGCCTACCTGTGGATTCGGCTTTGGTGAGAGGCTCTTCTCTATTTTATCTGGGCTTCCTATTCGTGAGACACAACTATTTCCACTTGTTAAACATAAAGTTTCAGAATAGTTCTATAGAGTGTTTACATGTACATATTGTTATTGTCTGGGAAGGAGTATACTGAGCATAGATGCCATTCCGGCATCGCAAGGAGAAGTAATTGTACTTCAATCCGTTCTTTAATCCGATGTACCTCCTTCTCTTTGCAACACCTGTTGCAATCTGGAGTGCCATGTTCTTGCCGTTGGTGCCTGTTCCCATTCGAAGTATTAAGAAGTAGGAGTCCAGTGGGAAACGACGCGTCCATCGGACGCGTCGTTTGCATCTTTCTTGCTTAAACTATATACGTACTAATTTTATATGACCCAATCACTTATTCTTGCTGGCGGATGTTTCTGGTGTGTTGAACATGACCTACGAGAAGCAACTGGTGTGCTTACGGTTACTTCAGGATATTCTGGAGGTGAAAGCATAACACCAACATATGAGAATCATACGGGACACAAGGAGGTTGTTCTTGTTGAGTATGATGATGTACACACTTCATACAAAAAAATTATACAATTCTTTATTGACCATATTGATCCAACTGATAATGGGGGACAGTTTGGTGACAGAGGTGCAAGTTATACACCAGCTATTTTTTATGCAAATGAAGATGAGAAACAGTGTGCTGAAAGTGTGCTACAAGAACTGAATGAAAGTCATATCTATACGAATGAATCAAAGGTAGAGGTCCTAGCAAGGAAAGAGTTTTATAAGGCTGAAGAGTATCATCAGAACTATGCAGACAAGAACCCTCTTCGGTATGGTATGTACAGGCAGGGGTCAGGCCGAGAATCATTTGTACAAAAGACGTGCCAGATACGAGAGGAGAAGAAAGTGATGTGGAAGGAGTAGCGTAGGGTAATTTTATTTATAGAGACTAAACTTTTTTGTAAGTGTATTTATTACTTTGTTATCACCAAATAATCCAATACCCAAGTAATCAAGTTCATTAGCATTTTTCTGAGCAATTTCTTTTTGTAGGACTTCATCGTCACTATGATCAATCATGTCTTTAATAAATGCAATATGAAGTAATTCAGTATTTTTTACAGTTTCTAAAATATCAAAAAGTTCTTTGCTTGTATGAGTAACTTTGGTAATGATTGGATATTGAGAATTACGTGGAAGAAGTACAGCATCTTTTGACTCAAAGTAAATACCCGTATCAAAAGAATCAATCATCTTATTTCCAAGATATGCAGCACAATGAGAAATCGTATTAGTAATTTGCCAAGGCTCTATATCGTTTCGCACAATAATCACCATCCGTTTTGAAAAATCTTGCATAGTATTTATAGATTGAGTATATCAAATTAATGTATACGTTATACTTACTGTCATGTATACAATCGGTATTGATGAAGTCGGACGTGGTCCAATTGCAGGGCCTGTTGTTGTGTGTGCTTGCGCAATCACACACGGCATCGATATACTCCCATTCTTTCCAAAAGAAAAACTACGTGATAGTAAAAAGCTTTCAGAAAAAGTTCGCCAAAGTATTGTTGAGAAGATTGCGCCGTATGTTAAGTCCTCACAAGTAGTCCTAGGTATAGGTGAAGTGAGTGCAGAAAAAATTGATGAGATAGGGATCAGTAAAGCAATCAAAGAAGCGACAAACATCGCGCTGTCGAAAGTACATGCAGAAGGGGTTCCGAAAGATTCTTTTATTTTTCTTGACGGCTCACTTTCTGTTGATCCAATATATCAGCAAGAAACAATTATTAAAGGTGATGAGAAGATTCCTGAAATAGCACTCGCTTCAATAATTGCAAAAGTCTACCGTGATACGCTTATGAAAAAAATAGGAGAAGCTCTTCCTACATATGGCTTTGCTTCTCATGTTGGGTATGGTACCAAGGCTCACTATGAAGCAATCCGTATACACGGCATAACTATCCTTCATAGAAAATCATTTCTAAAAACTTTGTATAGTTTGTAAATCTCATTTTGAAATAAATGTGCCACTGGATATGTAGTAGTGGTAAGAGAGGTGTCTATTTGCTTTGTAATATAAGGGTATTGGTTTTATTTTTGGCTACTATCCTGCAAAGAAGGCTTCAGAGCTTAACCCGATTGACGCTCTTAGATACGAATAAGTGTAACTGCATGGTACTATGGGATATATTATTAGGTAGTATGTATCGTACATGAGAATTGCAGTTATTGGTCCACAAAACACAGGAAAATCAACATTCGTTCAAGATTTTTTACAAGAGTTTTATCATTATGTAAGTCCGAAGGAGACATATCGAGATGTCATTGAATCCAAAGGGCTTATCGTTAATCAGAAGTCATCCCTTGAAAGTCAGAAGGAGATACGTGACTTTATGTTTGGTCAGTTGCGACATAATACGGAATACAATATTATTTTTGATCGATGCTTAATTGATAATTATGTGTATACCTATATTCAATACGAGAAAGGGGAGATTCCAAAGTGGTTTGTTGATGAAACTGAGTCAATGATGCGAGATACACTTCAGTCTGTCGATATGTTCCTTTTTATCCCTACTGCTGTGGCGGTTCCTCTTGTTGATGATGCAACGAGAGATATCACTGCATCATACATTGATGCAGTGAATCATGTTTTTCTAAAAACACTCTTTGATCTTTCGAGAAAATATCATATCACCATTAAAGTTATTGCAGGGTCAAGGGAAGAAAGGATTGAGCAAGTTAAAAAGTTGATTTAAATAATTTGCAAACCGAAAATTGACAAGTATCTATTAAAATAGTATTGTTTATGCTGAACCTGACAGTTGGCATGTCGCCAAACTCAGGAAACAAACGCAAAGGAAACTCATCGTGGCAGATTCAATCTCGGTTTCAGACCCTTCTTGTACAGAAAACAAGCTGGTGTCGAGTGCTCCGAAATGTAGGAAGCTCGCCCAGGAACTACGCAAACAGAGCTATTTTAAAAAGTCTACTGTAAATGCATTTAACCTTTACTGCTTCGTAATCTTCGCTTCTGTTGGTCTTATAGAAGGGAAAATTGTCGAATACATAGCAATCAAGATTGGCTCAGAAGATAACTGGCTGTGGGCATGGGTCATCCTATTGTTGGTGACTCTGTACGTTATCTATCATGTCGCCAATGCTGTTGTTTTGGCTGGGAAACCAGCATGGATTGCAGTAATGCAAAGGGCTATGCTTGAAGAGTACTCACAGATGACACCTTCCGACGCTTGGTATGTAGGAGAATCAGCTAGGTATGTCAAAACTTGGACCACTGATCTGACGGCACATGAGGTCAAGGCAATCAAAAGAATTCTCGAGCTTGAAGAAGAGAGTATTCAAATGGGCAGAATAAAAAATGCTGAAGAGGAACTCCTTGATCAGTGCCGTGATACTCTTACATGTTCAACCACCTATGGAGCTATCACAGGTCGAGGTGAAGACACTACCGACCTGCGGCACGTTCTCATAACCCTGATTGCAGAGTTTGAAGATAAGTTGAAAGTCAAGAAATAAATGAAGTTCTGACAAGTCTTCATAAGCAGTTCAATCCTGCGCT
The DNA here is from genome assembly GCA_043736905.1 of Minisyncoccota bacterium. Lineage (GTDB taxonomy): Bacteria > Patescibacteriota > Minisyncoccia > Phycocordibacterales > UBA5272 > UBA11704. Next base: position 5,387 of record JAYTBQ010000073.1, read on the forward strand.
AAAAGCTCACACTGTGGGCTTTTACTTTTTATAGACAAAATGTTTACTACGGTGTAGTATTGTTGTTACTGAGTTCTTGTAACTCCAAGGTGTTCATTCAATAAACGGAGAAAATTAAATGAAGGGCTACCGAACTGCTACACATCTGGATTATGCATACATTTTGCGTCTCTTAATTGATGGAGACAAGAAAGGTGTTCTTGTGCGTTCACTCCTTCGAAGCGATAAGGAACCATATTCATTGCTTGAAATTTCAAATGGCAAATACTCAGTCACCGAGGATGGAATTGTTGGCTTCTCTCCTGAGGGCGAGAAGTATTTAATTCGCATCGCTGATAACTCACTTCACAATGTCGTGCTAAAACGTGGTGATAGTGAGTGGATGGCACCAGAAATGTCATCTGTCATTCTTCTTGTGCCAGAATAGGAGAATACGAATGTTTACGGATAAAGACTTTTCCATTATGGTTTTATTACTTGACAAGTATAAGGTAGCCTGGCTGGATGAAACTATTGCTAGCAAGGTGGCTGACCTAAAGACAGTACTCAGAAAAGAGGTGGCTGAAAAGTTTCCAACAATAGTAGGTGAGGCGCTTGAGTACTTTGAAATTCAGTGTCTCAACATTGAGTCACGTTGGAACAGGCCTGCTCCTGGCAATATTGTCCATTAATCAAATATGTCGTCGCCCGTAAGAACCATTGGGAGGCGGTTTCTTGTTTTTATACCACTTACCATACTCATGATTATTTTTAAATGAGTTCTTACGACATAAACAAAAAAGGAGTATACTTAGCACATGAGTACTATTTTTTCAAAAATTATTGCCGGCGAGCTTCCATCGTATAAAATTTACGAAGATGACTATGTTATTGCTATCCTAGATCTTAACCCCATCCAGAAGGGGCATGTTCTTGTGATTCCAAAGCAAGAAGTTGATCAGCTTTTTGAGTTAGACGAGAAGATGTTCGACCACATGATGCACAGAGTGCGATATCTTGCACAAGTGCTTAAGGGTAAGCTTAACTGCGCACGAGTCTGTGTCTTTGTGGAAGGATACGGGGTTCCTCATGTGCATGTACATCTCGTTCCTACTAATACGCCAGAAGACTTTGATAAATCGCTTGTCTATGCAGCTACAAAAGAAGAGCTTGAAGAGATGTTGTTATTACTTCAATCATAATAGTATATGAAATATTTTATTATAAGAACGCTCGCAGTCTTGGCTACAAGCTACATTACCAAAGTCGGCGTACCACTTGTCTTTGCTTTTAGTACTGCATGGACAGCGCTACTTGTTGCCCTTGTGCTTGCTGTGATTAATCACACTATTAAGCCGTTTTTTATGTTAGTATCCATTCCAATTAATGTGGTGACACTTGGACTCTTTTCTTTTGTTATTAATGGTTTAATGATTCTTCTTGCTGCAAAAATAGTTGATGGATTCAGCATACCCTCACTTCTCTTGGCAATTTACTTTTCTCTTGTGCTTTCTGTTGTGAACTGGGTGCTGCATATTTTTGAGTAAGTGCACGGCTTGATTTATTGATAGATTGTCTATACTGTAAAAAGTAAGGAATTTAAATATAATCAGTTTTTCTTTTCATTTTTTGAGAAGGTAAAATAGGCATATAGCTCCCAATAGGTGCTATTCTTCTTTTTCTTTGAGCGTTACAGACGAGTTCAGAAGTATTGCAGTAATCAGCTTCTATTTCCTTTGAAG
>JAYTBQ010000074.1:0-20819 GCA_043736905.1 Minisyncoccota bacterium
TTGGTCGTCAGGATTACATGATAATCGCATAGATATACTGAGTGGCTCGTTCTTCTATACTCTTGTTTTGCAGACATACCACTATCGTATCATTACGACAGGTAACTTGATACAGGGACTCACTCCATCTCACGGGCTTACGCCGCGGAAGGATTTGCATGGACTAAAAATTCCCTTATGAAAGAGGGGATTTTTAGTAGATATCTATTTTCGTCTCCGTCTAAGACATAACCTTGCTAGGTTAGACGCGATTGACAAATCGCTTTTAGAGAATTATGGTGCAGGTTGGAACTGATGTTATTTTAATAGGTATTCTTGCATGAGTAAAGCTCTTTCGTGCAGAGCATGTCTATTGTTATTTATTAGTTGAAGTGGAGTTAAGTTTTTTAACAGCATTTATACAAGTCTTTCGTATAAATATTCATCTTGAATATTTTAACTTCAGTTCCCTGTATCACACTATTCAGTTAATCGGCGTTTATTACCCGCATCTCTTTTTCTAGATCTAGGGTTATGGTGAGGTGCTACTAGCCTTGGAAAATATTTTTTATGCTAAAAAAATTCTTTCCAAAAAAGAGTAAAGTTGTAACATTTCACTTCAATAAATAGAAGTTATAGATAGAAGAATTAACTACCTCATAATTTATATGCCACACTAAAAAACAGGATGTCATTCAGTTGAAAATGACATAAAATTGCGCTAGAGAGATTTCCCTTTAATTACTCGTATGAGTACAAGTATAATTGCAATAATAAGGAGTACATGAATAAAGCTACTCACGACATTAAACCCTATAAATCCAATAAACCATAGAACCACAAGAATTACAGCAATTGTTGTTAACATAGTAGAGATGTGTATTATTTATTAAAAAGAGTAAAAATGCTTATTGTGCAGTAGAGGTGCTGTACAGCCTAAGCACATGAACTCTTTTGGATGTCTGAAGCGTCCAAGCCTCATATATGTAAACGTATCAGTTCCCTATATCTTACAATAGGTACTATTATTGTTAAGAATAGAGGGTGGTATATGAAATAATACAGTGACTGTATTTGTAGTAGCCTTATATAGGTATAGGGTATACTTCTCTATGAACTATTTATGACAAAAGAACAAAAAATTTTACTTACATTTGTTTTATTAGCAGTGGGCGGCGGTGTTACCTTTTATGTAACACAACAGAAAAGTACTCCAGTACCCCAAGCACAAGCACAAGCACAGGCACAGGCACTGGCAACAGTTACAGATACGACACTAGCACCAGTATCACCAACAACTACTGTTGCGATTACAACAGACACACCTACAATTGTAAGCAATCAGACCTATACAGAAGTGCTCACATACAAAGCACCAGAAAATCATACTGAAGAAATTACTGTGACAGCCATAGTTGATGCAAAGGGTAATATTGTTGATGTAACATTTACTAATGCAACACCATCAAATAGAGAATCGAAGCAGTATCTTGGCAACTTTGCTAAGTCTTTTAGTTCTTCTATGGTTATTGGAAAAAACATTCATTCAGTTAATCTTTCTCGTGTCGGCGGAGCGTCACTTACCACAGGAGCATTCAACAAAGCTATCACAAATATTGGTGCTAAGGTAAATGGGTAACATAAACATTAGTAATTATATTCTGAGTGGGTATGAAGCATTGTCTACACAGTGGTTCATTGAAGTCTTTGAGCCTCTTACGGAGGCTCTTCACGACGAAGCAAGAAGTGCTATAGAAAAAACAATTAGCAGTTTCGAAAAGCGGTATTCTCGTTTTGACCCACACTCATTATTGTCTGAGTTAAATAATAAGCGAGTAGTTCTATATGATTATCATTTAGCTCAGATGCTCATACAAGGAAAAGAAATGACTGTTGCAAGTGGTGGTACTTTTAATCTCTTTATTAAAGATGCTCTCATAAGGAAGGGGTATGGTGTTGGCGCTTCACCTCAATCTGAAGAGCAAAGTAAGGAGAGTGATTTTATTATTACAGAAAATGAGATAACTCTCACCGGTACACAGTCTATTGATCTAGGTGGTATAGGGAAGGGGTACCTTATTGATATCATTGCAAACATAGTACGAGATACATATCATGTAGAACAATTTCTAATCAATGGTGGAGGGGATATGTATGGTACTCATGATAACGGGAATGCAATAGTTGTCTATCTTCAGCATCCAAAAGACCGAGAAATGATTATTGGTTCACTTGCTATCAAGAATCAATCATTCTGTTCATCCTCTTCATATGTGAGAACGTGGGTTAAGAATGGTGAGACAAAAAATCACTTCGTTGCAGAAGGTGGTAATGAAGTCTGGGCGGCAAGCTTTGTTGTTGGTGATACAGCTACTGTGTGTGATATGCTTGCAACCGTACTATCTATTACCTCAAGGGATAAACCTGCCTGCACTTCTCTCGCCTCACAACACGGTACGCAGTTCATGGTAATTCCAGAGCAAGGAGAAGCTTTTGGTGACCTTGAAGCTGTTCGTGTTTAGTCGTAATATACTGTAAAAAGCTTATAATATAAAGATAATTTTCTGCTATTCCTTTTCATGTCTGAGGGTGTATACTTCGTGGTATATGGAAACAATATCATTTACTCACGACCCATCAACTGCTTTAGAAAAGAGAGCAAAAATTTTAGCAGAAGCTTTACAAACATGTGTAGCGGATGTAGAAATTACTCTACATGAGCAACCGGCTCCAACTGAGATGAAAATGTTTGGTAGACGCTATGATCTGCCTGTTGATGGAGGGTCAGTTTCAGATCGTATTGTCGCAAACGCCCAAAGACTTCACAGTGTTTCAAATATGGTTCTTGATAAAGCAAGAGGTGAATATAATCAAGAACTGATGGCGGCAAAACTTGAAGGCTTTGTTGAAGCGGGTGAATTGTTGATGGGTAAATACGCTGAACTTCTTGAGGTGAATCCGGAAGCAGCAACAAAAGTTTTGAATATGATTCTTGAAATAGTAAAAACTGCGCAAGGTGAATCTGGTAAAGTTAGCCCTGAGGCTACCAATGATGGAAAATATTTAATCGCCGCATAATATATAAATAATCGCACGTATGTCTGTTAGTTCTTTTGATACCTTTAATTTTGATCCTGCAATACGCTGGCACTTAGATCAGGTGCGTAAGCTTCGTGCCCCAACAGGACTCTTCACTGCATCAGCTCATGATGTTGCTACGGGGTTCAACAAAGCATGGCTTCGTGATATCTACTTCATGACACTTGGGTTTAAGTACACAGGTGAGATGAGTGTTGTTCAAGATGCAGCAAAAGCGTTACTTAAAATTCTCTCTCTACATCGTGAAAAGATTACGTGGGCAACACATAATAAGCCTCATGCAACATGGCAGTACATTCACGCGAGATATAATCCCGACACCTTTGAAGAGTATTGGGAGGAATGGGGGAACAAGCAAAACGATGCAGTTGCTGAAGTTCTATATCTTATTGCTGATTGCGAGCTTGCAGGATTCACTGTAGCAGACAATGATGATGAGCGATCACTTGTCCAGCTTCTCATTAATTATTTAAACGCGATTGAATATTGGCATGATCCAGATTCCGGTATCTGGGAAGAGAATCAAGAAGTTCGAGCATCATCAATAGGTGCAGTTGTATCTGCTCTTAGATGTGCGTCAAAGCTTCCCTACGTCACCCTTCCAGAAGGTATGATCGAGAAAGGGGAAGAAGCACTTCGTATGTTGCTCCCACGAGAGACAGAGACACGGTTCTGCGACCTTGCGCTCCTGACTCTTATCTTTCCATTTAATGTAACAACAGAAGAAGAGACAACAAAAATTCTTTCCAATGTCGAATATTTTCTCACTCGAGACCTTGGAGTGATAAGGTATCGTAATGATCGTTATTACAATAATAACAAAGATGGATATAGTGAAGAAGCAGAATGGTCTATGGGTCTTGCGTGGTTGGCAATTATTTATGCGAATATGGGAAATATAGAAAAGGCAACAGACTATCTTGAAAGGGCGGGTAGGACAGTCAACCGTGATGGTCTTATACCTGAGTTATGGTATTCACATACTGAGAAATCAAATGATAATATTCCGCTTGGCTGGGCAGAAAGTATGTACGTTGTCGCTCTTGTTGTTGTAAGAAAGCTTATACAAAAATAACATAGCCTATACCAAGGTACGTACAACCTCTCCTCATTGTATCAACATTGCTTTGCACGATTGTGTCTCTTGGTGGAACACCATCGTCTACACACGGACTGTATTATAGTGTGTAGTTGATTTCCTTTGAGCACCGGTGGAAGAAAAAAGACACCTTGACGGTTGTATTTAAAAAAAGTCTATTTGGAAATTTTGCAACATTTGTTTCGCTTGGACTGGTGATGATTTTGATTGAGGAAACATTTGCGTCCATCGCGGTTAATCTGGTGCTTGTGTATTCTAATCAACACCTTCACAAATAATGCACACATTGAAAGATTTAACAGGACTCTTCAAGAAGAGTGTTTAGACAAGATTCTTGTTGATGTAAAAATCATCAACAAGAATCTTAGGTTATATATGCAATACTACAATTGTGAACGAATTTATGCAGAGATTAATTACAAAATTCCAATACAGGTGGTGTGAAGGTGTTGATTAGAATACGGTAATTACATCCTGAGTTTAAGGAATAACCGCAACGTCCAAATGTTCTTTTAAAAGTACCAATACGAGGAATAACTTTTTAGTATGACAAAATCGTCATGGTATACTCTCCACAATGAAAGAAGCTCTTGTTACTAAACCTGTATCAACACTACGGTATTATGCGTCACTCCTTGAAGCAGTTATTATTTTTATTGTGAGTGTGTTTGCAACTCACTATGCAAGTAAATATGCAGCCATTAAGGCAGGGAATCACGTCGAAGATATTATATTGAGCAATACTCGAGTATATGATTTTGAATTTATTTTTGTACAAGGTGCAATAATGCTCTCACTTTTTGTTATTGCGCTCTGTTTTAAATTTAGAAAAACAGCGCCATTTGTCATAAAGGCTGCATCATTATTTATAATCATTCGTGCAATGTTTGTTTCTCTTACTCATATTGGACCATATCCGCTTAAGCTTGAGCTAGAGTCTGGACTACTTAATTTTATCACCTCTGGAAACGACCTTTTCTTTTCTGGACATACAGGATTACCTTTTCTGATTGCGCTTATTTTTTGGGATCACAAATATATTCGGTATCTCTTCCTCGTCTCTTCAGTTATTTTTGGTATTATTGTGCTCTTATCTCATTTACATTATTCTATTGATGTTTTTGCAGCCTTCTTTATAACTTACACTATTTACCATATTGCAATTAAATTGTTTAGTAAGGATTATGAATTTTTTACGCTTGATAAAGATACTAAAAAATAGTTTTTGTCTGGTATACTTTTAGTACTATGAATAATTCAAATTCACTTCTACGTGTTCATGTTGATAATCAGCCTAATCTCGTTAAAGAAGGTGTATTTATTTTTGACAATGAGGTCTGGAGCACACAGAAGAGAATCGCTCGAGTATACGGAAGAAGTATTCCGACCATCAACGATCACTTAAAAAAGATCTATCGGGAAAAAGAGCTTATGAAGGCTGCAAGTGAACGCGAACTTATTGTTACTCAACAAGAGGGAAAGAAAAAAGTAGCTCGCAAAATATTTGTGTACAACACTGATGTTGTTATTGCTCTTGGTTTTCGTGTTAAGGGGGAATGGGGGAAAGAATTTCGAGTTTGGGCTAGACAAGTTGTACGAGAAAGTTATGACCCCCAGGAGCAGGTAAAACATCTTGTAAAACAAGATAGGCGATAGATTTCTTTCTACGATGGAAGTGTTCTTTTAATATGCTGTGAAAGGTAATGTGTTGTGGTACCGATTTTTTTACCTGGATTAAGAATAGAGAGTGGATCCCAGGCGTCTTTTATTTTTTTGAAAATGGCAACGGTTGCATCTCCATAGATACCAGGAATAAATGGCGTTCGAGAAAGACCTTCACCACCACTCGCACTTATTCCTCCGTTATATTTTTTTACAATAGAGAATATTCTTCTCGAGTAATCTGCGATTGATATATCGTACGCTTTTGAATTAGGGTCAAACAGTGCAGTAATGCCCATGTGACCACTACCGATGTTCCCAGTGATAGTATAGAGATTGCCAAGTGAGTCCAAATAATCTTCAGCTTCTTCAAGAAATGATGGGACATGCTCTATGTCGATAATGATCCCATCCGCGACACTGATTGGGGTGAGTGTGGCATTGGTATATAACTCATACAGGGAGTGAAGAAAATGAGGTTCACTAATCGTAGTAAAAGAATCTGTTTCTTGGGTTTCGATGTCGGTAAGAATACGAGCAATTGTTTTTTTAAAAACTGTAGTTATTTGATGAAGTTTTTCTGTATTGTCTGATGTGTGAGTGGCAAGTAGTACGAAGTGGGCGTCTTTAAAAAAGGGAACAAGGGTGGGGTGGTAGCGATCAGCAAGATGCATAACCGTTGCATCATATAAGAAAATATGTTCAGCATTGTGATGCTTTGCCATCTCTATGAATACCGGAAGAAGTCGCTTTTCTATAATTGGAATACACGTAGTTACTGCATGTTTCTTGTACGGACTGATGCGAAATGTTACTGAAGTAATAATGCCAAGTGTTCCCTCAGATCCAACAAGTTGCTCAATGAGTTGACGTGGACCAATAGAAGTACTCCAAAGGTTGTACCCAGTAGGATCGTCATGTGATGTTGGTTTCGTTGCGCGAAGAGTTGGATTTTCTTTTGTTAGAAGTGGAAAGACAGATTGATAGATACCAAGAAGTCTTCCGCTTGGTGTGATACCGTCAGCAATGCTGTGCTCCTCGCCGTTGTCAACAACGACGGTGATTCCTTCTATCCACTCACGAATGGTTCCATGATGAAATGAGCTTGTTGAAGTACTTTTGTTGGCAATGATGGCACCAATTGACGCATCTTTGTTTTGGGAAGTAAGGACTGGTATATCACATTGCCAACTGTGAAGTTTTTCTAGTAAAAATTGCACAGGAACACCTGCATCGACTGTGATAGTGTTATCTATCATATTCACATTACGGATATGGTTAAAGTATCGTGACATATCCACAATAATGCCTTCGCCGAGTGAACCTCCATTGGGTGAGTTGCCATTACCTCGCACAGTGACAGGCATTCTGTATTCACGTGCAAAGGCAAGAATATGCTTAATGTCTGTTACATTCTTAGGATACATAACCGCTTGGGGTATAATAAAATAGGGTGAACTATTTGAAGCATATGCGGTGAGTATTTCGTGAGTACAGTCGATTTCGCCGTTTAGTATTTTTGAAAGGTCACTAAATAACGGAGGGATACGGGTCAGAATATTAGATACCATTTTCATATATACTTCTTCCGTTTTGGTTGATAAGATACATAATCAAAAACAATGCACAAAGTATGCAAATAACGAGCAATGCATGACGTGCCGCAGGGTAGAGATTTTTCATATGATGAATCTTACGGGGTACCTCTTGAACGTCATTTTTCGGCACTTGAGTAATTGGTGCAGCTGGTTCCATGTGTGACAGTATACTTCTTTTTGTTGTAGCACAGCTACGTTTCTGTCCACAGAGAATTAGTACCTAATCGCGATATACTAGGAGGTATCAATACTAGCAATTTAAATACACAATAATGAAATTATTAACTCGAATTTTAGGCTTTCTTTATCAATATGCAACCATTTTTGTAGTTGTTGGCGCACCTCTTTTCTTTATCCCAAAAACAGGATTTTCTGGGGACATTACCTATCAGGTGATGATGATGATTCTTGTAACCATAGCACTCACATCGTATGTTCTTAAAGCTCTTATAACACGCTCATGGCAAAGTGTTACAAAGTTAGAGTTCATCTCATATATTGTCTTTTCTGTTGCTGTTGTTCTCTCTAGTATTTTCTCAAAAAACCCTCAGATAACATTTCTGGGAGATGCTTTCAACCAATCCTCTGGTGCAATGCTCCTAACGCTTCCAGCGATCATGTACCTGACTCGTTCGCTTCCAGAGTCTGTTCGGCGTAAACTTAAATTTGCAATCATTGGAATTCTTGGAGCTGCTTCATTTGTGTTTGTTTCTGCATTGATATTTGGAGGTAGCGCAGTAACACTGACTCGAAATATTTTTTCAGGTTTTTCTAGCTCATTGTCGTTCGCGGTATTTCTTGGACTTTTCCCTATTGTTTGTTTCTTTGTTGTTACGAAAGCAAGTATTTCAAAAAAATCGAAATCAATTATCGTGATTACGGCACTCTTATTTGTGGCATGGGTAGTGACACTTTCTTCACAGACAAGTGTTCGTCCTAATCTTACAAGCACGCTCCTTGTTGCAAAAAAGACATTACTTAATGAGGGTGTGTTTGGAATAGGGTCAGGTAATTTCGCACGTGCATGGCAGCTGTATAAGCCTCAAGATGTTATCAACTCTCAGTACTTTGGGTATGACTTCAACGAAGGAGCAGATACAATGACGACAACGTTTGTAACGCTTGGTATTTTTGGCCTCATCGCGCTTATAATGCTTACAATGTCTGCGCTCTACAGTACTATTGTTAGCTACAGACAGAATAAGACAGGGGAGGAACATTTTGTTCTTGGATTGCTTGCTGTCACTATCTTCTACTTCATTGTCGTGGCGTGGATAGTTCCACTCTCCTACTCAATGCTTGTTATGTGGATGGTTGTGTCTGCTCTTGGTATGGCAAAGGCTCGCCTGACTGAGTTTCATCCAAGTAAAAAACTTGCATTTCTCTTTATTCCAGTTGCAGTCCTTCTTATTGTTAATACAGTTGTAACAATAACTAAGGTGCACGCATTTGCAATATTTAATAGTTCACAGAAATCTGCAAAGCTAGAAGATGCAGAAGCTCTTGTAAAAAAAGCATCTGATATTTATCCATATGATGGATTCTATAGAACTCTCGTAGAGTATGCTGTTACTTCAAATAGAAACCTGCTCTCTTCTCAGGCTGCAGATCAAGAACAACTTAAGAATTTGTATCTTAAAAAATCTCAGCTCGCTGTTGATTATGGACTTATCGCTGTAAAAATTAACCCGAATAATTTTCAAAATTATGTTTCATTGGGACGAGCATATGAGCTTGCCATCCCTTTTGATAAAGAGGGCGGATTTTCAAATGCTAAAAAGTCTTACGGGGAAGCAATTAAACTATACCCAGAGAATCCTTACCTCTACCTTATGTTAGCTCGACTTGAAACATCAGCAGGAACACGAGAAGGGGTACGTGCTCGTCTCACTGAAGCGCTTAAGAAGAAGCAGAACTTCGCTGACGCTCTGTACTTGATGAGTCAGCTTGAAGCGTCTGAAAGCAAAATTGAAGAGGCCCTTGCATATGCTATTGAGACTGTTAAGAGTGCGCCGAACGATCCAGCTGCATATGTTCAAGCAGGACTTCTCTTCTATGGTAAAAAAGATTATCCTAATGCTGTGCAGGCCTTTAGGCTTGCTCTTGAGAAGGATCCAAATAATGCAAATATTGCGTACTTCCTCGCTCTTTCATTAAGAGATGGTGGCGAGCCAACACTTGCAAAGCCACTTGCCGATGAACTACTTAGACGTAACCCAGGAAATGCTGATCTAGAATCATTTATTAAATCACTTTCACCTCAGCCACAAATTCCTGCGCTTGTTATTCCATCTAAAGCTACAACAAAGCCAGCAACTGTTCAAAAGAAATAATTTACCCAAGAAGTTTCTTTTATGGAAACCTTCTCCATATACAATGACACTTTCCGAAATTGAAACGACAGTACAAGAGCTTGTGGCGCGTCACGCCGACCTAACAGTAGAGATGCTTACAACATTGCTTCTTTCTGCTGGGTGGGAAGAAAAAAATATAAAAGACGCAACAATGCTTTTTAAGCAGCAAGGTACATCATTACCTCAGTCAAATAAAAATAGTACTATCACTGCGGTGTCTTCACATGTAAACGCTCAGCCTCAGAGTGTTGTGAGTTTATCAGATAACAATCAAACTGAAGTGGCTTCGTCCGGTACTGTGTATGATCCTCTTGTGATGAATAAAAAAGATGGAAGAGAGAAAGAGATTGACGCCCTACTTTCATCGGACAATGATCTTGCTACACCTTTACATAATGAAAACAATGAAGTGTCTGTGCAGGCACAAGTGAAAGAGACAATAGAATCCTCTGTAGAATCCCTTGATGTAATTGTTGAGTCTCAACTGTCACAGTCTTCAAGTAATGTGGTAGCGGTCGACACCATGGTAGGTGCTGTTGATACTAGTGTTACCTCAAATCAAGTTGCACATATAGTTCCAGAAACTCACACTGAAGATACAGTGAGAGAGTCACTTGTTATTCATACGGAGCCAGTAAGAACAAGAACCTCCACTTCACCGGTAAAGCTACCAGATAACTTGCCACTACTTCCTTTTGAAAGTTCACCGCATGTTTGGTCTTTTTCAAAATATAAAGATGTGTTTCATCCAGATGAAACACATCCACTTCCGTTTGAAATCGCAGGACATAATCTTCCTGAGATGCACCGCTCATCAGAATTATTTCATGGTGAAAGTCTTGTAACAAAAGAAAATATTACTACAAATGTGATCTCACAACATTCAGTAGAACCGACACTAACGACAGATAAACTTCCTGTAACAGAACCTGTTATTCCTCAAGAATTTATCACTGCTCAAGCTGCACCACCACCCCTTGAGATATTTTCAGTTGATGCTGGCACTATTGATAGTGATGATGAAGAGGTGGTATTTGAAAAAATTCCCCTTACAAAAGGGGACGAATCTCTTGTTTTCTTGGCGGGAGTCATGCTTCTTGTTATAATTCTTATATTAGGATATATGTACAGCAATGGACGATTATAAAATAAATACTATTACACTATGGAATCAAATAATTACAAAAAGTTTACATGGATTGCGGCAACGCTTGTGTTTGTGTGTGGGTCATTTGCAGCGGTTGCATTTGGACTCAACAATCTCGATGCAATCAAGCATCCAAATGGTCAGGTTGCATCGGTTTCTGTAACTGGTGAGGGTGAAGTGACCGCAATTCCTGATATTGCTACGATTTCTTTTACCGTTCGTGAATCTGCAAAGACGGTTCCTGAAGCTCAAAAATTAGCAGAGGCGAAGATTGCAAAAGGACTTAAGAATCTTGAAGCACTTGGTGTTGATAAAAAAGATACAAAAACACTATCATACACAGTAAATCCAAAGTATGAGAATCAGCAAACTGGGTACTGTACTGGCTACGTCTGCCCTCCTGGTAAGACAGTGGTTACTGGATACGAGGTTGCTCAGTCGGTAACTGTTAAGGTGCGAAAGGTTGATCAAGCTGGTCTTGTTGTCGGAGTGCTTGGTAAGGTGAACATTACTGAAATCTCTGGCCCAGAATTTACTGTTGATGACATGGATAAGTCACAGGCGGATGCGAAGGCGCTAGCTATTAAGAATGCACAAGAAAAAGCGCAAGCAACCGCGAGTGCACTCGGTGTGTCACTTGGTTCAATTATTTCTTTTAGCGAAGACAATGGAGGCTACTACCCAATGTACAGTACAAAGGTGATGGCAAACCAGATGGGGGGAAGCGCTGATGCTGTATCTCTTCCACAAGGGGAGAATGTGATTAAGTCACGAGTGACAATTACGTACATGCTTAAATAAGTAGTGTAAGTTTGTGGTTATAAAAACAGCACACAAGGTGCTGTTTTTGTTTGACACATTTGTATATGAGTGTTAGTGTTATTCTTATCTAAACAGAAGGAGACAGATGTGCCTGTGCTAGTTGTTCATATGAAGGGAGATCCAGAAGGGGAAATGAGGGAGATTGTTTGTCCTAAAGCTGAGTGTCTTGTTCTCACTGTTCTTTGCAATGATAAGCTTACCGCTCCGGAGATAGCTCGACGGTCAGAGACAAGGTTGACAATCGCCTCTACATATAAGTTACTTCATCGTTTGCAAGAAAGAGGAATTGTGTGCAGGGAAGATGTGGTTGTCGATGTAATGGGTGCCCTTCTCAACAGGGTTGTGAATTCTGTTGCCTTTGACCGTGTACAGGGTGGCCATGACCTCCGGGGTATTACCTTGCCTTCAGTGTGGACAACGCAACATTGAACCGCATTGATTTAAAATGGGCATACGAAATCAATCGTATGCCCATTGACTTTTTTAATTAAATCATATATAATTGTACGTATATAAATGCCCGCGGGGGTGTTTTTTAGAATAAGAATAGTGTTTCCCTCAGGGAAGCTACATAATATAGACTACTATGAAACTCGTACAATATCTCAAAGAAACAAAAAGTGAACTAAAAGAAGTTATTTTCCCATCAACATCAATGACAATTACTTACACAGTTATTGTTATTGTCATCTCAGTGTTGGTTGCTGTTTCTCTTGGTGGTGTTGACCTCGGTCTTCGTTCATTACTTGCAAAAATTGTTAATCATTAATTTATTTTTTATCTATGGCTAAACAAGAATTTACAGGAGAGCGTCATTGGTACGCAATCCATACATACAGTGGATATGAGAATGCAGTGCTACGTAATCTTAAGCAGCGTATCGAATCACTTGGAATGCAGGATAAAATCTTCGCAGTCGTTGTGCCACTTGAGAAAAAGATTAAGGTAAAAGGAACAAAGCGTGTCGAAGTAGAGGAAAAAATCTACCCTGGATACGTACTCGTTGATATGATTGTAGATGATAACAGTTGGTATGTTGTGCGTAACACGCCTCGTGTTACAGGATTCGTCGGTGCAGGGACAACTCCAGTTCCACTTTCACAGAAGGAGATTGATTTACTCTTCAGTCGTATGAATACAGGTGAAGTTGAGCATGATATTGCAGTTGTGGAAGGGGAACTTGTTGGAATTATTGATGGTCCTTTCAAAGACTTTGAAGGAAAGGTTTCTGAGGTTGATAAGGCACGAGGGAAGCTGAAGGTGCTTGTAAATATGTTCGGACGAGAGACTCCGGTTGAGTTAGATTTTCTCCAGATCAAAAAAATATAAACTAAAAATCCTAAAATCATCCCATCTTCTTCGTTGTAACTTCATTTTTGTCAGTCGCCGTAGTCCTACCTACGTCTCCTTCCAAAAATTTTTTACGCCTCGAATCTAGAACAATTTTATGTTTTTTAGAGACCGTGCCAACTGGCCCTTGAAAAAGATTAAAAAGTGTGATACAATACCAAAACTTATATGGCAGCAAAGAAAATTACAAAATACGTAAAAGTTCAGATTGAAGCGGGTAAAGCTACTCCTGCTCCACCACTTGGTCCTGCCCTTGGTCAGGCCGGTGTTCAGATTGGTGATTTCGTTAACAAATTTAACGCAGCGACTCAAGGTCAGCAAGGAAGAATGTCAGTAAAGATCTATGTGTACGAAGATCGAACATACGATTTCGTTATCAAGACTCCTACTGCTACATCACTTGTTATGAAGGCAGCTGCAGTTGCAAAAGGTAATTCAAAGGGTAAGGCTGGAACAATTTCAAAGGATCAGATTCGAGAAATTGCAACACTTAAGCTTAAGGATCTCACTGCTCATACTGTTGAACAGGGGATGAAGATTATCGAAGGGACTGCACGTTCTGCTGGAATCGCAGTTGTATAATGAATCAAAATAAAAACTCTCGCATTCGCGAGAGTTTGTATTTTATGGTAGAGTTCTTTTGAAGCTTTTCAAGTATTTGTTCGTTTTCTTTTGGAGAAATGATTATGAATAAACATGGTGTGTATAGTTCTGGTGATTTGAAGGCGCTCATCGCCTCGGGACGTTTAACAACCCTTCAGGGGTTTCAAGAGAAGCACATTGGCCCGGCGTCAATTGATTTGACTGTCTCAGGTGGTTGCGTCTATGAAGTTGACAGAATTCTCAAGCCAAATGGCCATCGCAATGAGACTGTTCGAGGGCTGTTACCATACATGACAAGCGGTGACCCTGAGTCAAGAAAGAGGTTTCTTGGGGAGGTGATGCATCCTGGAAAAATGTATCTTGCAAAGGCTCCGGTTGATGTTAACTTTTCACCTGGGCTCTATGCATATGCAAACGCAAAATCAACATCAGGGAGAAACTTCCTCCTCGTTCGTGTCCTTGCCGACTTCAACGAAGGTTTCGACACGATGGATAAACGCCGTGGTGGGCTGAGTTGTGAGGTGTGGTTTGTTATGCAACCACTTGTGTTCCCGATTGTGCTAACGGATGAGGAGGCATACATACAGATGAGGGTCTTTGATGGAGATACTCGCTTTTCTGAAAATGACTTGCGGGAAGAACTACTTCACAATGATTTCTTATACCGTCACAATAATGAAAAGTACGAGCAAGGTGACCTTTCTTTGTTTGCAGAGGATGGGTCTGTTTTTACAACACTCTATGCCAAAGCTGGGAAGCTTGTAGGTTTTAGAGCGAAGAGCTCTTATACTCCGCTTGATCTTCGGTCGCGCAGACTTGATCCACGACCTTATTTCGAGCCTGTGTACGGCCTTGTTGATCCAAGTAATCAAGATGGTGGTCTGGTGGATATTGTTCCGCTGCAGTACTATCTATTTTCACCAAATGAGAAACTCAAGGTGATGGTGGATTTGAGTTCTGAACTGAGCGCTATGCATCCCCGTTTCGGGCTTTTCTTTTCGCATTTTGCAGGGTTCTTTGACCCTGGTTTCTACGGTGCTCCTACACTCGAGGTGGCAACGTTTGTTCCAACAACTATACGGCATAAGGAACCGGTTGCGCGTTTTGTATTTGAAAGGATGAGGAGCAGAACTCTTTCATATGCAGATGTTGGTAACTATGCGGGTCAGAGCAGGACCACCCTTCCTAAGCAGTTTGAAATGCCTAAGGAGTGGCAAGATGCAATGGATTGATGTTTCTCTGTTTGCTGAAGCGGTCTACGGACCGCTTTTTCTTTTTGGTATACTAGGGGTATGAAGTTAAACATTAAAAGACTACGAGATGATGCGGTACTACCATCTCGCGCACATCACAATGATGCGGGGATAGATTTATTTTCATGCAAAGAGTGTATTGTTGCACCTCGCACCACCATGTCAATTCCTATTGGTATAGCGATGGAAATTCCTGACGGATATGTTGGGCTCATTTGGGATAAGTCTTCGGTTGGATCAAAGGGGATAAAAACACTTGGTGGGGTAGTGGATGCAGGATATCGAGGAGAAGTAAATGTTGTTGTACATAATCTTAATAACGTACCGTACATATTTTCACACGGTAACAAGGTGGCGCAGATGCTTATTCAAAAAGTTGAATTGCCGGAGATTGAGGAAGTGGGCACACTCAATGATTCTTCTCGTGGAGAAGGAGGATTTGGAAGTACGGGAAAATAAGTTTGCTTTTCTAAGTGTAACCTTGTAGGATAAAAGTGGTAGCTTTTTCAAACGTTTTTTAACTGAGGAATCAGAAATGAAACAATCCTATTTCACAATGGAAGGTGACATCGCTGTCCCTACCGAAGCTGGTCTTGAATATTTAGCCAAGATTACCACAGATCCAAAAGGGCAGGTGTATGCATTCACACGCGACGCTGAACCTCTCATGGTTGCGGGTGCGATGGCACGACTGTCTCGTACTGGGGACGACATGCGGATGGTGGTTCTCAAGGGGTTTGCAGGAAGAGCCCCTGAAGCATTGGATGGACTCTTTCGTCGAGTTATTACCGGTTACGGTGATGACTCGGTACAACAGTTGATGCCTATGTCGCTTGTTGTTGAGTCGTGCTCGAATCTTATGACGAAGCTTCTTGAGCGGGGACGACTCAAGGCATATTTGGAGCAAAGTACACGTTATATCTACTTTGACGCAAAGGTCTACGACCGAAACGGCGAATTGGTGTATCGGTACTACATCCCCATGTATTTCCCTGAGCCTCTCCGCAACCGGTACCGTGCCGACATGGACCACATCTTTGCCTTGTACTCGAAGGTTGTGCGCGAGCTCTCTACATTTGTTCGTGAAAGGAAAGTGCCGTTTCAAACAAGTGAAACCGACGATGCAAAGATAAAGGCTGCAAGGACTGCATGGATGGGTGCAACACGTGCTCAAGCATGTGATGCTGCTCGCAACATGCTTCCTGTTGCAACAACTTCGACGGTGGGTATCGTCGGCTCTGCACAATCGTTTGACACACTCATCATGCGACTCGCATCTCTTGAGCTTCCTGAGGCGCAAGAGTTGAGTGAACGTCTCCTCGGAGAGGTTCGCAAGGTTGCTCCGCAATTCTTCGAGCGTACTGATATTCCTGAGCGTGGCGGAGCGACGATTAATCATCGCCGTCAAATCATTCAAAACGTCCGTGCTTACGCGTTGGAGCACTTGTCACCAGAAGAAGTTGTTGCTTCCGGGATGGAAATCAATCTGGTTGACTATTATCCCAAGGATGAGCTTTCTGTGATCTGTGATTTGCTTTGGAATGGTTCTGGCGAAAGCTATGAAAGCATTGCTCGGCAGGTTGCTGGTCTTGGAGAAGAAGACCTTGTGAAGATTCTTCAAGCTGGTATCGGTGAGCGATACAATCGTCGTCACCGCCCTGGTCGCTCATTTGAGTTTGCTCATTTCAAGTGGGAATGCAAAACTGATTACGGTATCTTCCGTGATCTTCAGCGGCATCGTTTGGTTGATGGACTGGATTGGCAGGATCTTACGCCGTTTCTTGGCTATGAGGTACCGCCGCTCGCTGTCGAAGCTGGTCTCGAAGGGGTTTTCCGGGAGGCTTTTGAAGTCTCCGAAAGGCTTTATCGTGAGGTTTCCTCATCTGGGTTTAAGCAAGAGGCACAGTACACAACTCTGCTTGGACACCATATGAGGTGGCGTCTTGCTATGAACGTGCGCGAATCTTTCCATTTCCACGAGATCCGCACAGGGCTTGATGGTCATCCTGGTTATCGCAAGGCTGTCAAGTTGATGAATAGAAAGTTCGGCGACGTGTACCCACGTATTGGTTCTGCGATGAAGTTCGTCGATACACGAGAAGACCCTGAGCTCACTCGTATTGCAGGTGAACTGGCTACCCAGGCCAAGCTTGCTCTTCTAACTGGTGACTGATTTTGTGCAGGTTTGAAGAGGACGCCCATGCGTCCTCTTTTTGTTATTCTTCATTTCGATTACGTTGTTTAGCTGTAACGGCTTCCATGATGTTGCTTGCTTAGTCGACACTGTATACGTAAAAGTCTACAGTGTCTTTTTATTTCGCATTAAATACTGTAGTATGGAGTAATGCATTCGTATAATCTCATTAAACAAGCGCTCACTGATATCGCTTCAGGTGATGTAGTTTTTTCACTTGATCAACCTGAAGAAATAGCTCATGGTGACTATGCAACTAACATCGCATTTCCACTTTCCAAAAAAGAAAATATATCACCAAAAGCATACGCAGAAAAAGTTATACCACTGCTTCTTGAAACATTAAAAGATATCGTTGAAAAAATAGATGTCGCAGGTCCTGGGTTCATTAATTTTTTCTTAAAGGATGAGATGCTACGAAAAGAAAATGAAGGCGATGAAAAAAATAGCATTGCTAAGTACGCAGGGAAAAATATTCTCGTTGAACACTCATCGCCTAACCTCTTTAAACCTTTTCATGTTGGTCATTTGATGAATAATATTGTTGGAGAGTTTGTGACTCGTGCCGTAATAGTAGGAGGTGCACGCACACAGGTGCTCTGCTTTCCTTCAGACATATCATTTGGTATTGCGAAAGCAATTTATATTTGGAAAAAAGATAGAGAGGAAGGGGTATCTCTTTCTTTAGACTTTCTAGAACATGGCAATGATCTTCAAAAAGAGACTGAGCTTGTTACGTACTTTGGTGACTGTTATGTACGAGGTGTTGCACTCGCAAAGGAGAAGCCTGAACTAGAAGTGGAGATGCGAACGATTGCAAAAAATTTGTATACAAAAGCTCTTGGAGAGGATTACGAGCTTTGGAATACAGCACGAGAAGTTAACAGTGCGTACTTCAGTCGTGTTCTTGAAAGCATTGGATCCAAGATGGGAACAATTATTTATGAAAGTGATGTTGATGTCCTCGGCAAAGAGACTGTTCGAACTAATACTGGAGAAGGAAAAGTGTTTACAGAAAGTGAAGGTGCTGTTGTCTACATTCCAGATGAAGATAGAAAGGATATTAATACATCGGTATTCATAACAGGTGAAGGCCATGCAACCTATGAAGCAAAGGACCTTGGTCTCATTCAGAAAAAGTTCAGTGAGTTCGGCTTTGTGGATTATTCTTATTTTATTACTGACCAAGAACAGTCAAACCATTTTAAGGTTGTGCTTGATGCCGCGTCAAAGTTAGAAGGTGAATGGCCAGAACGAGTGGTGAAGAGTATTCATGTGCCACATGGTCGTATGCTCTTTAAGGGGCAGAAAATGTCTTCTCGATTAGGTGGTGTACCACTTGCTCTTGATGTGATAGGTGTCGTCGAAGAAGAAGTACGAGAACGAGCAGGGGAGAAAATTGCCCACCTGAGTCCACTTCAGAAGTCGAATCTTGAACGAGAGATTGCACTCTCTGCACTTCGTATTGCTGTGCTTCGAAGTAAGCCGGGAATCAATATTAACTTTGACCCTGAGACATCACTTTCTTTTGAAGGGGATTCTGGTCCTTACTTACTCTACACTCATGCGAGGTGTGCATCTCTTCTTGGAAAAGGAGGTGCCGTTGTTCCAACATGGGGAACACTACCAGTAACACATCTTGAGAAGAAGTTAGCACACTTTGAGCGTGAACTTGCCTCTGCATGCGAAGACCTTGCACCACAAAAACTCGTTACCTATCTTTTTTCTGTAGCTCAATTATTTAATGGTTACTATGCAAGTACACAAATTCTTGTAGAAGGGGATGATGTTGGTAATGCACACAGACTTAAGGTGGTAGAACGAACAAAAAAGGTGCTCCATAAGGGTCTTCATATCCTTGGCATCGAAGCCCCAGAGAGAATGTGATTTTTTGCCTGAGCCCCTTGGCAAAAAATCATCCAGCCATCGTAAGCTTGGCTGGGTAAATTTTTCTGCCGGTCCCTGACCGAAAAATCATCCAGCCATCGTAAGTTTGGCTGGGTAAAGTGTAGGGTAGACAGTCTTTGTTTTGTAATGTAGTATACATTTAAGGTCTTGAGCATAATTTGCTTAAGAGTGTACATTGTTTCATTATTTAATGAACGGAAATTCTGATGAATAATTCTGACCAAGGTACTGAAAAGTCTTTTTTTGGGAAAGTCATTATTTTTTTTACCGAATGGATCCTTTCGAAGAGCAGGAAAAGAAAGGAACAGCTTAGAAGAGATCCTTTAGTAAAGACTTTGCAAGTTCAAATTTTCAATCTCTTTGCACCAAAAGAAAAGCTTACTGCCCCTCAGGTTGTTGAACGTCTAAAAGAGCGTACGGGTGGGAGGAAGGAGATATCTTTGTTTTTGGTCTACGATTTTCTCGACTGGCTTGTTGAGGAAGAGAAACTCTCGCATGAGGTTACTTCTCTCGAAAAGGAAGGGGTTGTTTATACTAAAACAGTATATTTCCTTCTCTGATGAAATGTTTGATATGTGAGATAAGGCGATCCTTGGTCGCCTTTTCTTTTTGCGTTTTCTCAGTAAATTAATAACAATTATCTGAGATAGACAGCAAAATGTTTTTATTGTAGTATAAAAATCTGTTCTTTAATCAAAGATGAGGTGAGTATGTCTACTGTAACAGATGATTTGGTTTCTGGTTTTGTAAATGGTTACCTTGCCTGTGCTCGTGACGCAGCAGTTCATCCTCTGATAAATGAAGCCAGACTTCTAGAAGCACTTCGTGTAATGTGGCCGCGAGAGGATGTGAATATCTTGCAAGTCAAGCTTGAACATACTCTGGAGGTTCTTATTCGTGGAGGTCATCTCAAAAAATTTGGGTAACTTTTAAAGAGGAAATGTTATGAAAGATCTTTCCGCTGTCAGATTTTTTTTGATTGGGGTGTATCTCAGGTGGCACAGTTCCCAAACGCGCGCCCCTTTGAGTCAGGACATGCTTCAGTTAGCTATAAGGCGATTGTGGCCAGACATGACCACTGATGAGCTTACCAGTGTAAACTGTCAACAGTTTATCGGTAACGCGCCTCCATTGTCAGTGGAGTCTAAGCCTGGGAACTTTGATTCTCTTACACCGTTTATCTTCGGGGTTCTTGATCAAGGGGAGTGTTCATTGGCTGATATATATAGATGCTCCTCATCTTACTGGCCAAGGATTACCATTGGTATGGTGAAGGATCATCTTGAGGTAATGGCTGCTACTGAATTACTCAGCGTTGACCGCGTCACGCTTTTAGATGACCTCATATACAAAATTCATCCTGAAATTCAGGATGTCTGATAAGGCCGCCCCAAAGGGGCGGCCTTTCTTCGTATTTACATTGCCTCTCATACTTTATTTACATTCCTCTTGCATCACAATCTATATCTGGTAGTATGAGTATATAGATGCGTTGAAGGAACTAATCACTCCGGAGCATGGGAAGAACATAACATGAACTTGTTATCGGTAGAACCCAATCAAACGAGTCTCGATATTCATCGAGAGAAGCAAGGTGGTACCACGGTGAAAATCGTCCTTGGAAAAATTCATACATCATGAATTTTTCCAAGGACGATTTTTAATTTTATTTACTCACACTATGAACAATCAATTACCAAAAACAATATCAGAGAAAGAACAAGAGGTGCTTCGCTTCTGGGAAGAGAATG
>JAYTBQ010000075.1:0-2534 GCA_043736905.1 Minisyncoccota bacterium
AGGACTCATTAAATGGTAGACCAAGGAAGTGTATTGACTGGCAGTTCCCTAAAGATGTATTCTACAAATTAGTTGCATTAGATTCTAGAAACTAAGATGATATTTAATCTTACTGTTTCCGCTTATATTCGTAATCTCACTCAATTACGAGGTATTCTTGAGAAAGTAACATTATGGCAACTAGAACACAAGGTTGCAGATGAGACAATTCTTGGTGCACGACTTGCACTTGATCAGTTCTCACTTATTCAGCAGATTCGTTCAACAACAAATTTTGCAAAAGGATCAGGTGCTGCATTATATGGAGTGGATGCTCCAATCTTTGAAGATAACGAGAAATCATTATCTGATGCTGTGACAAGAGTTGATGCTGTTATTACATTCCTTTCTACACTTACACCTGAAATGGTAAAGGATGATCTCGAAGCAAGAATGATTCCACTTACATGGATGCCAGGAAAAGGTCTTACGGCAAAGTACTATGTTGAAGTATATGGGCATACTAATTTCTATTTCCATTACACAACAGCATATTCAATTCTTCGTCATTATGGACTCGCTGTAGGCAAGGGAGATTTTATGGGGTCAATCGAAATGAAAGATCTCGTATAACATATGAAAAACGCTCTTACAATACACTCACTCAAAAAAACATACGATGGTGGAAAGGAGGCACTGAAAGGTGTTGACCTTTCTATTCCTGAAGGAGACTTCTTTGCTCTTCTTGGTCCTAATGGGGCTGGTAAGTCGACATTGATTGGTATTGTTTGTGGTCTTGTTACGAAGAGTCATGGAAAAGTTGTGGTTCAGGGGTATGATATTGATATCGACGGTGACACGGCGAAAGTGCACCTTGGGCTTGTTCCTCAGGAATTTAATTTTAGTATCTTTGAAACTGTTGAGACAATCCTATTTACTCAAGCGGGCTATTATGGCATTTCTAGAACAGAAGCTGCTCCTCAGGTTAATATGCTTCTTGAGAAGTTAGGGTTAGTTGAAAAGAGAAATGTAAAAGGAATGGCACTTTCTGGTGGCATGAAGCGCAGGCTTATGATTGCACGAGCACTTGTTCACAAGCCAACATTTCTATTTCTTGATGAGCCAACGGCAGGTGTTGATGTTGAGCTTCGAAATGAAATGTGGGTTTTTTTGAAAGAGTTAAACGAAAATGGTGTGACTATTATTCTCACAACTCACTACTTGGAAGAAGCAGAGAAGTTGTGTCGTCATATTGCGATAATGTCACAAGGGGAAATAAAGGTAAGAGGAACAATGGAAGAAGTTATGAAAGGGCGGTCACTTGAAGAGGTGTACTTAGAGGCAACTAATGAAAAGAAATAGTATGAACACACATCAATTATGGATAGCATATTATACAATTGTTAGAAAAGAGGTGGTGAGGTTCTTACGTATCTGGCCTCAGACATTTCTTCCTTCGGTGATTACGACTGTACTGTACTTTCTTATTTTCGGAACCTTTATTGGTTCTCAGATTAAGTCAATGGGCGGTGTTTCGTATATGGCGTTCATTGTGCCAGGTCTTGTGATGATGGCTATCTTAAATGGGGCATTCCAGAATATTGCCTTTTCGTTCTTTCAGCTTAAGTTCATGAAGACGGTTGAAGAAATTCTCGTGTCCCCAATGCCTGCATGGACTGTGGTGCTTGCCTATGTTACTGGGTCACTCTTGCGTGGTCTTATCATTGGCATGCTGGTATTTCTGTCTGCGTTTATTTTTGAGGTTATTCCTGTTGTCCATCCGTTCTACGCTTTGCTCATCGCTTCAACAACAGCAATACTTTTTTCACTTGCTGGGCTTATTAACGCCATTTATGCAAAAGGGTTTGACGGTATCAATATTTTGCCAACGTTTGTGATTATTCCGCTCACGTACTTAGGAGGAGTATTCTATTCTCTTTCACTGCTTCCTCCTGTCTGGCAGACAATATCTCACTTTAATCCTGTGCTCTATATGGTAAATGCCTTCAGGTATAGTATCTTAGGATTCTCTGATATATCATTTATGACATCAATTGCAGTGCTTGTTGGGTGTGTTGTTATCTTGTTTACATGGGTGTTGTATCTCTTTAAGACAGGAAGGGGGCTGAGGACATAGTCAGTTATTGTCTATAGTGATATAATTAATGTAATTATATTTATGCAGTTTAAATTAGATCAAGATTGGGGTATTAAATTAATTTTAAAGTTTACCCTTGGTTATTATTTATTCTATCAACTCCTTCTTGGTCTCTCTTGTGTTCTTATAGCTATTCCTTTTGGTGGTTTGGTGGGAATTTACGGATTCTTGGTTACTGCTTTTCAGTATGGGACATGGAGAATGTTTTGTTTAATGAAAGAACGCGGAGTTAGTGAATTTTTGATTATATGTTACTTAGCGTGTTTTCCTGTCATCTGTACTTATATAGGAGTTCTTTTACATCTTAGTTTCTAGAATCTAATGCAACTAATTTGTAGAATACATCTTTAGGGAACTGCCAGTCAATACACTTCCTTGGTCTACCATTTAATGAGTC
>JAYTBQ010000076.1:0-6687 GCA_043736905.1 Minisyncoccota bacterium
CTCATTAAATGGTAGACCAAGGAAGTGTATTGACTGGCAGTTCCCTAAAGATGTATTCTACAAATTAGTTGCATTAGATTCTAGAAACTAAGTTATAAACTTTTTCATGTATGAGATAAGTGTACAGCTATCCAATTGAATGTTCAATGGATATGACTATTGATTTCAATTATTTAGCCGATGGATAGACATAAGAAATTTAAAAGAAAAAATTATCTCTTCTTAATCGTCATCGTCATCTCCTTCTTAGCCTCTTTATCTGCCTTGTCTGTCTTGTCAGCCAATCGTCCCTTTAGTACTTCAAGCTCATCACGTAAGATTGCTGCAGTTTCAAAGTCGAGAATCTTCACCGCTTCTTTCATTTGTTTTTCTTTTAGCTTGATTAACTTATCTGGATTCTTGGCAAATATCTTTGCATCAATCGATAGTTCATCTGACACTGCCTTATCATGAGTACTTAACATACTCTCGGTGATATCTTTGATGTTCTTGATGATAGTTGTTGGTGTAATACCATGTTCTTTGTTGTGCGCTTCCTGGATAGCACGACGGCGGTTAGTCTCACCGATTGCTCTATCAAGTGATCCTGTCATGACGTCAGCATAGAGAATTACTCGACCGTCTGAGTTACGTGCAGCACGACCAATGGTCTGAATAAGTGATGTCTCAGAACGAAGGAACCCTTCCTTATCAGCATCCAAGATTCCGATAAGGGTCACCTCAGGTAAGTCTAATCCTTCACGAAGAAGGTTAACTCCCACAAGACAGTCGAATCCTCCCTTACGGAATGTCGTTAGAATTTGAATACGGTCCATTGTCTTAATATCACTATGAAGGTACTCTGCCTTTACACCCTGTTCCTTAAGATACTCAGCAAGACTCTCTGCCATCTTCTTGGTAAGTGTCGTCACAAGCACACGTCCTCCCTTCTTCACGTCCTTAACCGCTTCATCAATGAAGTCATGTACTTGCCCTTTGTACTTAGCTACCGCTCGAACCTTTCGCACTTCAAGCACTGGATCAAGAAGTCCTGTTGGACGAATAATTTGCTCGACAATTTGTTCTGATTCTTTCTTCTCATATGCACCTGGAGTTGCACTTACATAGATAACATCACCAACACGAGTCTCGAACTCTTCGTAGCGTAATGGTCGGTTATCCTTTGCACTCGGTAGTCTAAAGCCATACTCTACAAGCGTCCCCTTACGAGACTGGTCCCCTGCATACATTCCATGTAATTGAGGAAGTGTTACGTGTGACTCGTCGATCACTGTAAGAAATTCTGGGTTACCATTTTTGTCATGAGGGAAATACTCAAGAAGTGTGTCTGGTGCAACACCTGACTCTTTGCCAGAAAGATGTCGAGAGTAGTTCTCTACTCCCTGACAAAAACCAACCTCCTTAATCATGGCGACATCATATCTTGTGCGACGCTTCAATCGCTCTGCTTCAAGAATCTTTCCTTGCTCATCGAACTCCTTAAGTCTCTCCTTAAGTTCTTGCTCTATGGTAAGCACTGCGCGCTCACGTGTTGGAATATCTGAGATGAAGTGTTTGGCAGGAAAGATATAATAATCATTCACTACTTCGATTAGCTTCATAGAGACGGGGTCTACCACTTGGAGATGTGAGACCTTACCACCCGCTATTTCTATCTGAAGCATCATTGTTTCTGAAATAGGCATGATATCAATTCTGTTACCAAGTGCGCGGAATGTCCCTGGTGAAAGGTCAGCGTTAGTACGTTCATAATAGATAGCAACGAACTTCTGCATAAGCCCTATCTTAGAAGCACTATCACCCACTGATATTCTGATATTCTCTCGTTCATAATCTTTTGGTGAACCAAGACCATAGATACATGAAACCGACGCTACAATAATAGTGTCTTTACGAGTGAGGAGCGCTTGTGTCGACGCATGACGGAGACGATCGATCTCTTCATTGATCTGTGCATCTTTTTCTATGTACGTATCAGTCACGGGCATATATGCCTCTGGTTGGTAGTAGTCATAGTACGAGACGAAGTAGTGCACTGCAGCATCAGGGAAGAACGAACGAAACTCCTGTGCAAGCTGTGCAGCTAGCGTCTTGTTGTGAGCAATCACAAGTGTTGGCTTCTGCACCTGTTGTATAACATTTGCGATAGTAAACGTCTTACCGGTTCCTGTTGCGCCAAGAAGTGTCTGACGCTTCATGTTCTTATGAAGCCCATCAACAAGACCCTGTATGGCCTTTGGTTGATCACCTGCTGGAATAAACCCTTTGAGGTTAAAAGTTCCTTCGCGTTTTTTTTCGTTACTTGACATAAATAGATTTCAATTATAGCATACATTTCAATTCTTTTGAAAATACTTCAATTCTCGTGCACAGGTTTTTCTTGATAGGTTATTCAAGAAACTGTACGATACAAAAAGAATTGGGCAAAGACCCAAAAGTTCCATCTACTATTTTGAGGAGAACAGTATGAAAGAGCAAGTGAAAATAGAAAACCCGAACTGGTTGATTATTTCTGTCGCCATCATTGTTTTCATCACCCTCATGGTGAAACCAAAGGGGGCGAACTTCTTCATGTGGCTCGGTGAAACCCTGACCATGCTTTACCGCTAGACAACAAATCAAGGAGACAAATAGATGAGCACACTTCAAATGATTTCTCTGGCACTCTCTGTCGGAGTAATCGCCTGGATTGTTTACTACTGCCGTGACTGGAAGAAAATTGGAAAGGAAAACGGTCTCATCAAGACCGAACAAGATGGTCAGTGAAAAATCTGATACAATGAGGGCGCCCGCAGGGCGCCCTTTGTTTTTACATGTATTCCTATTTATAGTACCTCTGTATAAAAGCGTCTTTGAATTCCATAAATGTTCCCTTAATGAGATGCTCCCGAGCATCTTCACAAAGCACTGTGAGAAACTTAAGATTATGCATTGAAGCAAGTGATGCAGCCAACATTTCATCTGATCTAAAGAGATGTGAGAGGTACGACTTAGTATACGCATGTGTGTACCAATCTTCATTATCAGATATTGGCGACATATCTTCACGGTACTTAGCATTAGTAATATTAATACGACCATCATAGGTATAGAGTGCACCATTACGAGCAATACGAGTTGGAGCAACACAATCAAAGGTATCGACACCATGCTCGATACCAAGTAATATATCAAGCGGTTCTCCTATTCCAAGTAAGTGTCGCGGCTTACCTTTCGGAAGAATCTCATTCACCCACCGCACAGCAGTTCCCATATCTTCCTTCGTAAAGCTTCCCCCGATACCATAACCGTCGAAGTCCATCGCACCAAGCACCCGTGCTGATTCCTTACGGAGCTCTTCATATGCACCGCCTTGCACAACACCAAAGAGTGCTTGCTGTTTCCCTGTTGTAGAAGAGATACCAAGCCGTTTATGCTCAGCCAAGCTACGAGCTGCCCATGCATGTGTACGGTCAATTGCCTTTCTTTGATAAGCAATCGGAGCAAGTGGTGAAGTACACTCATCAAAAGCAAAAAACATATCGGCACCAAGATTATGTTGTATCTGCATACTACGTTCTGGAGTAAATCTATGCTCGGTCCCATCAATGACAGACTTAAAGGTAACGCCATCATCATCAATAACAGCGAGCTTCTCATGTGTCTGTTCACGTGCAATACTTTCCGATTCACGTTTACTAATTTCCTCACTTGTTGCAATCTTACTCACCCCATGACCAAGAGCTTGGCCAAGAGAAAATACTTGGAATCCTCCACTATCAGTAAATGTCGGAAGAAGCTTACCGTCCTTTTGCCAGTTCATCATCTTGGCGAACCCGCCATGACGAGCTACTAGCTCATCTCCAGGCTGAAGGTATAGGTGATAGGTATTAGCAAGTACACATTGTGAACCAACGCGATCTTTTACATCCTCTACAGTAAGCGCCTTCACTGTAGCCTTGGTACCTACGGTAATAAAAGCAGGCGTTGCAACATCTCCATGAGGAGTATGGATAATCCCCGCTCTTGCAAGCGGAGCCTCATTTGAGGAATGAATAATTTCAAATGAAAATGACATGTCATTCATACTACCATATTTTGTGAATAGTATTACTAGATTTTCTATAACAACATTTACAAAAAGTATTTTTTAATGTAGTGTGCATTTAATTGATCATTGTTTTCTAACCATTGTAAGGAGCTTATTATGGCAATGCCCATTAGCCAAGCTCTTACAGTAGAGCTTGATGCATATACACCGTGCGGACAAGGAGTTCAAAGAAGTTTCTGCGAAAATAATTTTCTTCGAATACACTATCTCTTATGTAGACTGCTTGAGATATCTGGAAGACACTTTACATCACGACAGCAAGAAAAAATAGTTGAAGCGCTCCGTTTCTCTGCAAAGCGTCATGCTGGTGTTTACAGAAAAGACAATGTCACCCCATACTTCATGCATCTTCTTGAGGTGGTGTACATTCTCTTCCAGATGAGAGTTTTTGACTTCAAGATTACTATCTCTGCAATTCTTCATGATGTTGTTGAAGACACATCAACAGGCCTTAAGGAGATCAGTCTCCTCTTTGGATCAGCAGTTAAAAATATTGTTGACCTGATGACAAAGCACCCCAACCTTGGGAGAAAATCAAGGTACTGGGTGAACATGAAAAAGGAAGCGGACCTCAACTGCAGGTGGCGAGTAATCGTACTTAAATTTGCCGATAGAATCCACAACCTCATGACACTGTATGTTTTATCTATCGAAAAAATAAAAGAGAAAATCGCAGAAACAATACAAGAGTTTCCAGGTCTCTATAAAATTCTTGCGTCTACTATTCTCAAATTGTATAAAAAAGGAACGATTAAGAAAAAGGAGTATTTGTCGCTTCCTTTCCGACTCAACAACAGACTCATCTATGAGATGGGTCATTACATATAGCCTGCACCATGTCGGTGCAGGCTATTTTTCATAACTATTACTTCCCACTAACAGTTTCTGCTATCACCTCCACCAATTCTTTATCAAACATCGTTGGGAGAATATTTTCTCTCGTCGGATTCTTTACATGAGATGCAAGCGCAAGTGCAGCCTTGGTAAACATACCAATTTCAAACTGCTTTACATTCTTTTCAAGAACACCTTTGAACAACCCTGGGAAGATAAGTGAGTTATTCAGCTGATTAGGAAAGTCACTTCGTCCAGTAGCTAAAACAGCAACACCAGCAAGAAGAGCAATGTCCGGCATAATTTCTGGAACTGGGTTAGCAAGAGCAAAGACAATACTATCTTTGTTCATACTCTCTGCCATTTCTTTTGTAAGCGCTCCTGCCTTTGAAACACCAATGAATACATCAGCACCTACGATAGCATCTGCAAGTGTTCCTTCAAATCCTTTAAGGGCGCTCTTACTGATGAGTTCGATCTTTTCTTTATTAAGTTCTTCACGTCCTTCGTGAATAATCCCCTTACTATCACAGAAGAGAATATTACTAAATCCATACGCAAGTAATAATCGTGATGTTGCAACTCCAGCTGACCCAACACCATTAACAACAATCTTCACATCCTTTCCTTCTCCTCTTCCCGTTATAGTAAGAGCATTGATGAGTCCACCAAGCACTACTGTTGCAGTCCCCCACTGATCATCGTGCATTACAGGAATAGAAAGTTCTGCGCGGAGCCGCTCTTCAATCTCGAAGCATCTCGGTGCTGCAATATCCTCTAAGTTAACAGCACCAAAGACTGGAGCTAACTGCTTCACTGCTTTAATAATTTCTTCTGTATCTTGCGTGTCCAGACAAATAGGAAAAGCATCCACTCCAGCAAATGACTTAAGAATAGCAGCCTTACCTTCCATAACTGGAATAGCGGCAAGTGCACCTAAGTTTCCAAGACCAAGAATTGCAGATCCATCAGAAATAATTGCAACAGTAGTACGCTTAAGTGTGTACTCACGTGCAGTACTTGGATCTTTTGCAATCTCTTTACATACCTCCGCAACCCCAGGCGTGTATGCTCGTGACAGGTCATCTCTATTATTCATTGGAACCTTAGTAGCAAGTTCAATCTTGCCACGGTGGAGCTTGTGGAGCTCTAATGCTTCTTGATTATAATCATGATTGTTCATAGAACTTTAGTATACATGGTTATCAAGATCAGTACAAAAAGAGTATACTACCCTACAATGAAAAGCATAAAAAATATTCTACCAGCTATTGTCTATGGTGGATCTGATGGTGCAGTAACAACATTCTCTGTAATGGCGGGCGCGGCTGGCGCTGGTCTTGACCCTAAGGTCATTATTATCTTAGGATGTGCCAACCTTGCATCTGATGGATTTTCCATGGCGTCTGCTGACTTTCTCTCTGAAGAGTCAAGGGCCGGGGCTAATGAAAAAAAATCATTCAAGCAGGCAATCATTACCTTCATTTCTTTTGTTGGAGTTGGACTTGTTCCACTCATTCCATTCCTCATTGCTTTATCTGTCACACTTCCTGCAAATGAATTTCTCCTTTCAACAATCTTAACGTTTGCCGCATTTGTTTCTATTGGTTACATGCGCGGGTATATTTTGAAAAAAAATAAATTGGCAATGATTTCACAATCAGTTGGAATAGGAACTCTCTGTGCAGGTGTTGCATATCTTGTTGGACAAATAATTGCAAATGCTATCGGGTAAGAATACATACGATACAAAAGAGCGTGGC
>JAYTBQ010000077.1:0-19901 GCA_043736905.1 Minisyncoccota bacterium
CCCTTTCACTTCCACACTATTTCATCTCATTAC
The DNA here is from genome assembly GCA_043736905.1 of Minisyncoccota bacterium. GTDB lineage: Bacteria > Patescibacteriota > Minisyncoccia > Phycocordibacterales > UBA5272 > UBA11704. Next base: position 34 of record JAYTBQ010000077.1, read on the forward strand.
ACCTTTTCTATAAAAACAATTGCCTTAGGAAGGTCAAAGAGGGTGTCATCCGGTTTCCATGCGTCACAGGTATATTCTGACACCTGGCTACCATTCCATGTTCTCACTCCAGTTGGGCTGCTTGCGCCTGCTTGCGGCATCTTAACCTTAGAACCTGTTGTTGACGCAGTATTGGTCCATGAATAAATATAGCCACCGCGTGCAATCATTGTTGTATCAATCTTCTGATCAGATATCGACATTGAGAAATCGGCTCGAACAAGCTTATCATGTATGTAGACAGTACCCTCACTTGTTATTGTTCCCATCGTTTGAATAACCGAACACTTATATTTTCCTCCTCGTTCAAGTACTAATGGAAATGCCATTTTCTTATCCTGTGATGTCGTAGCATTAGTCGATGACGCAGTGCCTAGTGTTGTAGTTGCTTCTTCTTGTGATGATGTAGCTGTTGTAACCACTGGTGCTGCAGCAGCAGACTCTTCATCATGTTTAACATATGATGTCGTCCCATAAAAAACTCCAACACAAACAACGAGTGCAGTAATTCCAAAAACAATTTTTCCAAATAGTGTCATATAAATGTAATGAATATATAAACCTGTATTGTATAAGTATACAACCGCGAGGGAAGAAAGCTACTCTTTATTCACAAGATAGACATCCTGATTGAATCCACCGACACCAATATATTCAGCTCGTGATTCCTCTCCGCGCTTATTCTTAAGGATTTCTTCATAGATTCGACATTCTCGACAGCCCTCACTTCCTTCTGGACAGTCGAACTTTTTTGCATCCCTGGCTTGCTTTACTTTAATAGCAACAGAATAGACGTCAGCTCTGGCTTTTTCTATATCCGGCAACTCCTTTTCGGTAACCTTATCACCATCGAGATACCAGTAACTTGCCTTTGAAACCTTTCGCTTCTGTAGTGCGTTACAAAGGAGAAGATAAATAGGAAGCTGAAGTGATGATTCTTTCTCTTCATGTTTACCTGTCTTAAAATCAATCAAGTGAAGCGTATCATCATCAAGATATTCTATCCAATCAATAAGGCCATTTAAGATAATATTATCGTCCTCTGATAAATAAAAGTTACACGGCATATTACTCTGAGGAAGTTTAATTCTCTTGTTCACAAGGAAGCGAGGATTTTTCATCGCTGTATTTATCATTTCTTTACCTCTTGTTTTGAACTCTTCTTCTTGCTCATCGGAGGTAAACCCGCCTTTCTTACCAGAAATTTTTATCCATTCTTCTTCAAATTGTGCACGAAGATCTCGACTCATACGTTCAGCAGCAGGGTACTGACCAAGTCCTTCAAGAACATTGTGTACTGCGATACCGAGCGACATGTATGGAGTAACAATAGTCATCTTACGATTCGTCTTTGGATCCTTGTACACATTATGTAGATAATAAAGACGAAGACATTTAATAAAATCACCCATTGAAGAATGTGACACCCACACTGCAGAATATTTATCCATAGCCATATGGTAAAGAGTATACCAGAGGGAGGATATGGGTGGTAGGTACTGGATAGTAGGTGATAGGTTGTAGGTTGTAGGTTGTAAAAATACACGAGATACTATTTTCTATTTTAAAATAGCTAAATATGACAAAAAAAACAGCAACCTCGCGGTTGCTGTTTTGCCATGAAGCTATTCACTTCACGGCAGTCGGTCTCACCCCTTGCAGTTGACGCCATCGCTCACGACGAGCGCGCAGCTGTTGGCCGGGAACTTGGGGGACATGAACGTGCTCCCCACGCTGAGGCTGATGTCGTACACCTGCAGCCAGTTGCTCGTCGTCGACGAGATACTGGTCAGTGTCACGGTGACACTTTCACCCGGGGAGATGTTCCACGGGAAGCTGGTGCTGCACTGCTGTGTCCCGTTGGCGACATAGTTGCAGTAGACGTTCAGTGACATTGTCACCCCCGCTTGCATCGCGGTTGCAACAACTGCGTCGCTTCCGGTCATGGACAGCGACCAGTTATTGCACGAGACCTTCTCGTCCTTCGGGCACGGAAGCGTAATCGTGCGATTCACGACATCGCCCACAGAGACCGTCTGGCTGGCCAGACTTGTCGTCGTGACTTCAGGCAGGCCGTAGCCGGCGATGTCATTCACGACAAGTTCGAAGCTTCCAGATCCTTCCATCTTGGCGCCGAGCTCGTAAGCGAGGACATCCTTGACGGCCAGCGAAAGCTTGGTGCCCGACGGTACGGAGGTCTTGATATCACCGCACAACATGTACGTACGGTTTGCACCGGTGTACCAGACACCATTGAAGCGAAGCACAGTCTGCTCCTTTTCAACACTGAAGCTGACGGAAGATGAGATGGTAGCTTCCACACCTGCGGTCGGAACCTCATACATGTAGAGGTTCTTGAAGCTATCAGCAATCTTTCGATCACCAAGCGGAATCCCCATCACGCCGTAGTAAGCGGCTTGGTCGCGGCCGGCGACGTTGAGAACTGCGAAGCAAATGCTCCGTTGCCCTGGGACCGGCTTGGTGGCCGGGTTCGGCGCTGAAAGCGTAGCTGTCAGATCCGGAATGACCGGTTGACTGATGACGGTACTGTCGACCTTGTCGGAGCCCCCGCCGCATGCGGTAAGTGCGAGCAAGGTGACAATGGCGAACAAACCATGAACGATTTTCGAATACATTTTTTTTTCCTCAGTTTCAAAGGGCGAATTTGCCTACCAACACTATAGCATATTTTTGTTTATAAGTCAATAGTAAACCCCTTATAATAAAGGGTTTTAAACCATCCCTTCTATCAAATCATCCTCAAACGCAAGCAGTCCCTTGTACGTCTCTCCATACTTTGAAATATCTGGCGTAATATCAAGTGTTACAATCTTTTTATATACTGCCTCAATCAGCTTCCTTGTTCGTGCTACCTCCATATCACTTGTATCTAAGACAAGCTCAGTAAATGTTACTTCTTCCACAAACCATAGCGATAGTCTGGCAACTGGCATATCTTTATAATGAATAGAATTCTCAAGAAGTAATTTATAAACGATTAATTGCTGACGATACTTATGTAGTTTAATTTTATCAGTATCTGTCTTCGCTTCATCCCATGAAGTGAATGCCTTACCCGTCTTAAAGTCCACCACTTCATACTGCTTATTCTTCACTCGGAGGAGATCAATCTTACCAACAATGTGCGCGTCTCCCAGCATCACCCCTTCATGCTTCATATCTACTTCAATTGAGTCATCGTTAGTAAACATCCCCTTCGTCATTGCATGTAACCTTGTCACCACATCTTCACCACGAGCACCTTGCTTAGTAATCTCATGAAGTGGAAGTCGTCCACGAGCAAGCTCCTTAGTGAAAACAGTTAACAGGTATGGAAGTGGTGCGGTGGTTCCTGAATGGAACTTTGGATACATTACAATCTCTTCAAGAACTGTATGGATTGCAGAACCATATACTCCTGACGGGTTCATTGGCTGAGGAAAGCGTAGTAGGTTCTGCTCAATAAAATACAGCGGTCCACCTTCTGCTAAATTAACAAAGTTATTCAAGTGTGTCACCGGCATTTTATAATTCTTTACCAACCTTCGAAGTAGCACCCATTCATCTTCTTTATATGGAGGTTTATGAAGAGCAAGAGCATTCTCATGAGCTTCAACAGGTACATCACCATCACCGCCTGCTATCACCACTCCATCTTCTGGAAGATACCGTACTTGAGAATCATGACTTGATACATGAAGCGTATGCTTGGCACGAGTAATTGCCACGTACAAGAGTCGAATAAAATCATCTTCCGTGTCTCCGGCTGGTTGCATGAGCGGCACAAGCGGAGCGGGAAGCGGAGCAATGTTGGTACGCGGTGACTTAGTCCAGAGAGCGTCATGTGCCGAAACAATATAGACAGCATCAAACTCAAGACCCTTAGACGCATGGGCCGTCATCAGCTGGACCGAGTGTTCATGTTTCATAAATGGTGACTCACTGATAAGAGCAATATCATGATCTGTATGCATAGTAACGAAGGCTTCAACATCAGCAACAAAAAGTATCTCCCCTTCTTTCCACTCACGGAGTGCCTCAATGAACGTCTTGAGCGACGCAAGGAACGCAACATACGTTGTCGGACTCTTCTTGATGGACTCACGTGAAAAATAAAATTCCTTGAAACCACTTTTTTCCATGAACTTCTCCAGAATATGCTCAAGCGGTGTAGATACCCCTTCAACAGCAAGCTCAGCAAGCAGTGTTCCGAGCATTCGTAATTTCTCATGTTCCGTTGTAATGAGAATTTCTGTCCAACTTTTATGATTTTCTTTTGCTTCAACAGCAAGAGCAAAGAGTCCTTGTCGTTCGATTGCAAAACACGGATGAGCAAGAAGCTTCGGCAAAATATATTCTGCAGTTGCTTCATGATCCATAACAGAAGCAATATATTCACACATCTGTATAAGAATTGCCACATGAGGTTCATCAAAAACATTTGCCTTCTTAATATATTCATACGGAATCTCAGCTCGGTCGAGATACGGAAGAAGCGCACGAAGTTCTCGGTGACCACGAGACAATATTGCAATAGTGCTTGGATCTACTCCTTCATCAAGTGACTTCCTAATTGAGCGAGCAATATGTGTGTACTCTGATACGTCAGATGTTGTTGTGGTGAGGGTAATTGAACCTTCTGGAAGAGATGGATTCTTAGCGGTGAGAATTTTTGTAATATCCTTATACTTATTCTCTAGTCTTCCACCACTCTTTATCTGCGTAACGACAGTTCGAGCAAGATCCAAGATAGCCTGTGTCGAGCGGTAGTTCTTATCAAGCACTACCGTTGTTACCTCTCTATAAATAGCATCTCTAAATCTCATCATATGAGATATTTCCGCTCCTTGGAACTTGTAGATTGCTTGGTCATCATCCCCAACCACCATGACGTTCGGCCTTCCTTCATGAACATCAGCCGAACTAATCGCTCGAACAAGTGACATCTGTGCTTCGTTGGTATCTTGGAATTCATCAACAAGAATATATTGATACTGCTCTTCAAGAACAGTACGGAGTGTCGTGTGGTCACGCAGTGCATGGGCGACCTCGATTATCATATCGTCATAATCATATAATGCCTTCCTGTACATCTCTTCAGAATATCGCTTATATAATTCTCCTACAGCAAGAATCTTCTCAACATTATAAAAATCTTTAAGCAGAAGACCATCATCACCCTTAACCGTAAACTTAGCCTTCCAGTCACCAAGCGGTTCTGTCTTGCCGAGGATCTGAGCACCATCAAGTGCAAGCTCAAGCATCTTCGCAAGATATAGCGATGTTGTACCGTTCAGTGCTCGCAATCCTTTTATTACCGTTTCGACGTCGTCTAACTTTTTAATAGAAAGTCGTTCTGGCCATAAAATAAGAATCTTGTTAATAGCTCCATACTCAGTCGGAAGCTCTTTTATTACGGTCATGTATTCATCAGCGGTATATCCATAACTCTTGATATGTTTAATACGATCCGCAACATCACGCAGATATACGAAACCTTTTTCTGGATGATAGCTCGCAAGCGGATGACCATGTGGAAGCGACGTAAAGAGTGACTCAAGAATCTCAGCTCTAGCAATGTCATTTGCTTGCGAAAAATGTGCAGCGGACCAGAAGTATTCAGGATGACGAGAAATAATATGATTACAAAAAGCATGGAACGTAAAGATACCGACTCGGTAGGCGTCAGGACCAATGAGGGTTGCAAGCCTCTCCCTCATGTTGATAGCACCATTTTCGGTAAAGGTGAGACAAAGTATGTTGTGTGGTGATACATGACCCTGCTTAAGAATATTACCCACACGCAATGACAAGAGTTCGGTCTTACCACTTCCAGGACCTGCGACAACAAGTACTGGCCCGTCGATTGCATCCACTGCCTTCTTCTGTTCAGCGTTAAGGGAAGTATATCGCTCGTCGAATGTCCTTATACTGTTCTTTTTGGATGTGTCATTATTCATTGAAGATTTCATACCCTCTAGTATACGTCATGTTGACGACTCACATATGTTAATGTAGTATCACCGTCAGATCAACCTTATGTAAAGGACAGAAAATGTTCTCGAAATTTGACAATTCCTCCATAAAAAATACCCAGTGGATTGTGAGGCAAATTGAACTATTAACACCAATAGATCATTCCAGAATGGCAAGAATTCTTGGATTAGTACATCTTAATACCTGCTTTTTTCTGTCGATAATACTACTTCAAATGGTATTTGTGTCACTAAAAATACCGGGTGGATTATTGTTAATTACACTCCTAACAATAATCTATACCCTAATGATGGACATTCAAATGGGGACACAGAAAATACTCACGAGAAAAATCACGAGAAGAGACAAGACTTCATCGCTCCCAGAAGAAATAATTACTCGTAAAAAATACAGATGCTTTCATGTTGTTTGCCTGGTCCTTGTAATGCTATTCTCCTGGGCCATAATTGACGGACTTGGGACAATCATTGCAAAGGAAAACAAATCTGAAGAATTGTTTGCTACATTATTTTTTATACTAACAGCAATAGTAAGTAATGTATTTCTCACCACATGCATTGAATACTTTCTCTGCACTACACCACTTCCTCCTGACGAAAAGGAACGAAAGAAGCAAGAAAGAGAAATGAGGGGCATGAGACTTCAAAAGATTCGTGGATAAAACACTTTGAACCAAAAGCCGGACGCTTGCGCGTCCGGCTGATCTTATTTTTTATGAAGAACGACTGAGACTATGTTTTTTATTACATATACAATATCAAGAGGTAATGCAATAATATATTGCATCTTTTTGAGTATAGGTGTTGTAATCTTTCTTAACATGCGACTATGCTCGTACCATACAGTAAATGCAATTACGGAAATAATTACTGCGAACTTAATTGCTTCTGATATATGAATATGTCCAAGTGTCTCAACAAGAAGTGCTAATCCTATTGCTCCAACTATAACGTATGCAGCTTGAGGCATACCTTTGTAGCGATCGATAACTTTTGAAAGTATCGGTGTAATAAAGAGCATACTTATCACACCGATTAGTACACCAAACATTACAACATATGTATTACTTGAAAAACTTACCGCAGAAATTACATTATCGATACTAAAAACAATGTCTGCAACTGCTATTTGAACAATAACAGCACGAAATGTATCTTTACCTGAGAGAACTTTACCTTCTTCGTTCACCACTTTTCCTAAATGGGATATTGCAAGATACACTAGATATAATCCACCAAGAACCTTGAGCCAGACATTATGAATAATAAAGGCAACTGCAAAGAGAGCAATTATTCTAAAGACAGCACCAAGAATAATACCGATACGAATTGCTTTGACTCTTTGTTTTTCTGGTAACGACTCAGCAAGTGTTGCGTTAACAAGAGCATTGTCAATTGAGAGTAATACCTCAACAATAAAAAGTGAAACAATAATAGAAAAATAAGTTTCAAACATACATGGTAGAAGTTAGAGTGTATTACTTATCCTCCAATCGTGCACCTAAAGTTTTGAAATTGTCTGTGGATAGACTGAAACTTTTTACAAGAATATGACCATCTCCTAACTTATCAGACACAACTGCAAGCACCTGTTCATGGAACCACACCCGATTGAGAATGCTAGATCCGAAACGCTTTGCGAAGACATCCCCTTCTCTCTCGATATCTTGAATGAAGCTCTCTGTGTTATGAATCTTGTCCGCCGATGATACCATAGCACTTTCTTCTCCACCGTTTCGCAGGACTTCAAGATATGCTTCTTTTCTTTCAAGCCACGGAAGCTGCTCACTTGCATCTTTATTGGCATCAAGTGGTTCTGTTACATGCTTCACAATATCTGCAACACGCTTACCACAATCAAGAACAAGCTGTTCATAGGTATATCCTGGCACATCCTCAAGAGAATCATGCATAAGTCCAGCAATAATAATATCTTCATCCTCAGTTGCCTCTGAAAGAATCATAGCGACAGCAACAAGATGACTAACATAAGGAGTCTTTCCACTATCATTTCTTATTTGGTTACGATGAAGACGAGATGCAAGCTTAATAGCTTCATTGATACGAGGAGTGACAATCATAATAATAGTGAGTATAGCAGAAGGTGGAGGATTAATTGTAGTTAATAGGCGGATACTATTCATAGGTTGTTGTTGATAGGTTGTAGGTTGTAAAGATGAGATGAAGTAATCCTGTGCATTTTTAATACAATAGTATATTAATATGTCACTATTGACAGTATATAGTATAAGTAGTATAATGAAACAATGTGCTCATTGTAAGTAGTTTCATCAACTTGAAAAGAAAGGTATCGCCGTGAACAAAAACCAAGTGACTCCAGAAGCCCAAGCTATTTAGGTCTCAACACTTTCGATGCCAAAGAAATATGTACTCTCTCCATTATTGGTTGCAATATTTTTCGGTTGGTTTGCAAGTTTGAGTCCAGATATTTTGATTGAATTCTGGTTTTGGACCGACTCTGTTCGTCACGCAAAAATCGTGTACGGAATTCTTTCTTTGGTGTTTTTTCTGATGAGTATCGGCTATCTAATATGCCGGCCATCATCAAGAGAAAGTACCTCCAACAATCTGAAAAGGAAACATCAAATGAAAAAACTCTTTGAATTTCTTCAGCAAGGTCACACTGTCCTTGCTCTTGTGCTCTTCTTTGGCGGGACGATACAACTCACGAAAGCATTTGGGTTGATGTTCCCTTGGTTTATGCTCGCAATTTCAGTGCCTGTCCTAGCATTGATGCTCTGGTATCTACTGTCATCATGGCATGTAGAGCATCAAGGATACCTCATTGCCAACACAGGAAGCTCCGGAATGGCATTCCTTTTCAGCCTATTCATCCTTCTCCGTGTGCATGAAGTGGTGAATGACTCAGAGATGAAACTCTATCTACTGATCAGTCTCTGCTTTGGCATTGCAGGAATCTGCTTCGGGGCATTTATTGAATGGTGTTTCAAACCTTGGAAAAAAGGCCGAGGAGGTTCCTGATTCCTTCCAGTTGCCAAGGTCTAGCAAAGGCCAGCAACGAACAACCGCGAGTCGACTACGTCGACTCGCGGTTTTTACATTCCTTATTATTAACGGAAACGTACTAGTTACTTTGCCTTCTTTGGTTTCTTTGTTTCTTTTTTGTGGGTTTTTGTTTCTTTTGCCATATATTTTATTCTATATCTAAAGTATACTGGCCCCACTCTAAATAGACAGTGGATAACACAATAGTAAAAACAACCTTGTTGACATTTGGTCAACTTTAGTCTACAATGCAATTTAGCGGACTTACCTTCCTCCTCCTCCCTCTCATCGGCACTGCCGGTGTTAGTCCGTAGGGTCACCATTTTTGCAGCACGCGGAGCTTCAGACCTCCGTCGCGCAGAAAGACCCGCAAACCCCTGTCACCTCGTGCGGACAGGGACTTTTTTCTTCCACAATGTTAAAGTGTCTAGGTCTTGCCTGTGCAATACACTGAGGATGGCCCTAGCAATATGCCACATACAAAAATAGACAATCTTACAGTTATTGTTTATTATTGAACTAGCGGACTTCTATGACGATCTCCTGCATGGTTCCTCAGTGCCATGCCTGTTACTAGGATTTATCCGCTCGGGTCACTCAAGCTCAGGTGGCAGCTCCCCTGAATAACCTCAGGCCTTGTCGCACTCTTGCGACAAGGTTTTTCTTTTCTATACTGAAACTACTTCTTGCAAAGTTTTGAAAGCGTCCTTCCTTGCTGTTGTGCAACAACAGCGCTAGAAAAATATATTTTATTTTTTGGACTAATTCTGGTACTTCCTTGGCACCATGAAAATGTATATGTCTTGCCATTCTTACTTCCAAATGGTCGAGGATTCTGAGATGGTAACGCGTTAGTTTCCTCGTTCTGTCCCGTTTCTGACTCTGTATAAACTACCTCAGCTATAGTTCTTTTTCTCTCTACCTTAAGAAAGAGGAGGAGTCCAATAAGTACAAGAAGTGTTACAGAAAGGCTCACAATCTGAATAACGGTGATTCTCCTATTGATTTTTTTGCAATAGTCTTGTATACTGCTTACTATATTAGTTTGCATGAAATTTATCTAATTATACGCTATGGCAACAAGAAAAGCCGCAGGTTCGGCAAAAAACCTAACAGACAGTAAGCCAAAGTACCTCGGTACTAAGCTTTATGCTGGAGAAACAGCCTCAGCTGGTGCTATTATCGTTCGTCAACGTGGTACTAAGATCATGCCAGGAAAGAACGTTGGTCTTGGACGTGACCACACACTCTTTGCTCTTACAGAAGGAAAGGTATCATTCACTGAACGTCGAATGAAGCATCTTGACGGAACAATCAAACGTAAGAAGGTTGCAAACGTTGGTCTTGCACCAAAGGTAACACCAGTCAAAGTCTCAAAAGCTTAAATAAGTTAAGTAAAAAACCACTTCGAACGAAGTGGTTTTTTACTTATTACAGAAGTAAGAGTATAATAGCTACTGTTCACAACAAACATGGAGAAAGATATGCCGCTCTTTGTTCTTTTGTTTACCATTCTTCCAAAGTCAAGAATTAGACTTTCCTACTCTTGGTATTGCGACACATATTACACCCTGCAAAAGAAGGTAGTCATCTGGCACAAGACAGAGCTTGAAAGTCTGGATCACCAGCATGCTCTATGGCAAGAGGGCAACCGTCTTATCTCAGCAGAGAGGTTGCACGACAGAACGGTTTCGGTCCAATGAATCACAACTACTCTACACTTTCGGATTTCTATCCACTGAAGTGATTCAGCAAAAGTACTTCAACGTGACCGCCGTTTTGGGCGGTTTCTTTTTTATTTAGACTTGAATTATTGCACAACAACGATAATCTTTTCCTTCTTCTCTCCTTGCTTAATAAAGAATGAGTGTTTACCAGTAGACTTTATTGGTGCATCAAGAAGTATCTGCTTAGGATCTACGGACACATTAACTGTAGCAAAAATTGCATCGACAATATCAACCTCTTTAACCGCAGCAAAGAGCTGACCTTTGCCGTCATGTTTCTTCCCGTGCACAGTAAGTGCAGACCCACGAAGTGCATCAACAAGGACTGCGAATGTGCTTGTTGCTAGTTCTTTTTTATGTATCTTAGCATCTTCCTTTGCTTTCCATTTTGAAAGTTCAGAAGGTGTTGCCATAACCGCGTCACCTTTCTTAATGAGAACATTGATAGCGTACCCGTCCGCAACCTCCTTTACTTCACCTCGTTTCCCAAGCTTTACTGTATCTTTTAAGAGAATAACTTTCATAGACATCATTATACATGATGTAGACTTTGCAGACTAGTGTAGACTTTGCAGACTACAATACAACAAGTGCGGCCGAAGGCCGCACTTGTTGTATTGTAGTCTGTCTTTACGTCTACTTGTCTTTTTGTCTTTCCATCTTTGTCTTTTCTACATCTTCTTCACCACTTCAATTGCTTTCAACATCTGTGAATCATATGGTCCCTTCCATCCCTTTGGTGTTGTTGTTGCAACAAGTGCTTCTACATCTGGCTTGATTCCATGCTCAGAAATATTAACACCATTAGGTGTATACCACTTTGCAACAGTCACCTTAAGTGATGCGCCGTCAGCCAAAGTAATGAGCTCCTGCACTGATCCTTTCCCGAATGACTTCACACCGACTACTTTTGCAATCCCTTGATCCTTAAGTGCTCCTGCGAGAATCTCAGACGCAGAAGCTGAACCACCATCTACAAGAACAACAACCTTAAGCCCTGAAGGTAAGCCAATAATTCCAGTACTTCTATGATTAAGGACGGACTCGTTCTTCCCCTGCTTCTCACTAACAACCACCTGTCCTTCCTTGAGGAAATAACTTGCCATAGTAACAGCTGCCTCTAGGTACCCTCCTGGATTACCACGAAGGTCGATAATAACACGACTATACTTTATCTGAACAAACTCTGTAAGTGCTTTTTTGAAAAGTTCAGGTGACTCCGCAGAGAAATTATAGAGCTTAATAATGAAGACACCATCTTTTTTCTCAGTATCAAGTGTTGGAATCTTAATTTCCTTACGAACAATTTTTATATCAACAGTTGCCTTTTCTCCTTCATGAAGGACGGTAATAGTAACAGGAGTGTCAAGTGGTCCACGAATAAGAGACACCGCTTCGTCAGAAGAAAGTCCAAGCATGTTCTTACCCTCAACACCTGTAATAATATCTCCAGCCTTAATACCAGCCTTCATCGCAGGAGAATCCTTAAGTGGTGCAATGACTACGATAGCACCATCTTTCATACCAACAGTCATACCAACCCCACCGAATGACCCCTTAACATTTTCAGCAAAATTCTTCGCTTCCTTTGGCGGGAAAAAGACTGTATAGGGGTCCTTATAACTCTCAACATATCCACGAATCATACCGTATTCTAACTCCTTGCTTGTTGGAAGAGTCGACGAGGACTTCCAGAATACAAATTTGTTATTGATATTTTCTTTGACGGAACTGAAAAGCTCTGAGTTAAAGGCACCAACATCTGTAATAACATCAGCCTTTGCACGTGAGCTCATTCCATTACCAAGAAGGAATCCTCCGGCAAAAATAATAAAAATGAATGACCCAGTAGCGATACTTTTAAGCGCGAAGTCCTTAGTAAGATGCTTCGGGAAATGTTTATTTTTTTTATAAAACTCAAGTAGTGTAGACATATGTAAATGAGTATACAAGGTATTTATGTTAGAATAAAGGGACAAAGTACAACATTCATGACAGAAAAAAACATCAGACTTTACAACACAAAATCACGATCTGTCGAGACCTTCCAGCCAATCAAAGAAAACCATGTTGGTATCTATTCTTGTGGTCCTACGGTATACCACTATCAACACTTAGGCAATATGCGTGCTGCTGTTTTTGCAGACACATTACGAAGAATGTTTAATGCCTCTGGCTATGATGTAACCCATGTCATAAACATCACTGACGTTGGTCACAATGTTGATGACGAAGATACAGGTGAAGACAAAATGGAAAAAGGATCCCGCCGTGAAGGGAAAACTGTCTGGGAAATTGCAAAGATATACACCGACTCATATTTTGAAGATCTGGAATCCCTTACTATTCCGCTTGAAAAATATATCTTCCCTCGAGCAACCGACAACATCAAAGAACAGATTGCTCTTGTCGAAGCTCTTGAAATCGGCGGCTTTACGTATATAATCGGTGACGGTGTCTATTTTGACACATCGAAGTTCAAAGCATACGGGGAATTTGCCCATCTTGATATTGAAGGATTACGAAGCGGAGCGCGTGTTCTAGAAAATTCTGAGAAAAAAAATATCACGGACTTTGCACTCTGGAAATTCTCACCAAAGGAAGAACAAAGACAAATGGAATGGGATTCTCCATGGGGTAAGGGCTTCCCAGGCTGGCACATAGAATGCTCCGCAATGTCGATGAAATACCTCGGCATCCACTTCGACGTTCACACAGGTGGAATAGAGCACATACAAGTTCATCACACTAACGAGATAGCGCAGAGCGAATGTGTTACTGGAGAAACCTACGTCAACTACTGGATGCACAACAATCATCTTCATGACACAACCGGAAAGATGGCAAAATCTTCTGGTGACTTTCTTACTATTGCATCAATCAAAGAAAAAAAGTACAACCCCCTTGCATTTAGATACTTTCTTATGACGACTCATTACCGTAAAGAGCTTTCATTTTCTTATGAAGCACTCGATGCTGCAAGTGTTGCTTATGGTAAGTTACAAGACTTTGCACGTGAGAATATTACAACATCAGGTACTATCTCACTACACTATTTTGACACAGCACTGTGCGCCCTATGTGATGATCTAGCAACATCAGAGGCAATAGCAACCATTTGGGGACTTATAAAAGATGACACTATCTCAAATAATGACAAGTACGTTACTTTAATTGCAATAAGTAATCTCCTTGGTCTTGGTCTCGAAACTATACAAAGAGAGGTTCTTATAATCCCTGAGGTGGTTCAGACACTTATCGATAAGCGAGCAGACGCCAGAGCATTAAAGGATTTTGCACAATCCGACACTCTTCGTGATGAAATCGCATCTCATGGTTTTATTGTAAAAGATACCCCGCAAGGACAAGAAATGAAGCGTCAGTAGCTCTATATACAAAATTAAAAAAGCTTACTGATACGTACCGTTAGGTATATATCAGCAAGCTTTTGTTTCATGCGGAGCATTACTCCGCGTTGTGCTGCACTTGCGCAACTCTGATGTAAGTATACACAAAGATTTAAGTCAACAAAATTGAATTCTATGGCTAAAAGCTAACACCTAAAGGCCAATAGCTGTTAGCTATATTACTATCCCCAATTAATCCCCTATTTTCTTGTAAGTACAATATATTTTAGTTTGTGCAAGCATATAGTTACCTAGTACACTACTTCATATGCTTCCACTTAGCCAACTCGCAGCCGGACCAAAAAGAAAATCGAGCAAACGGTCATACGAGAATTATAGAGATCGTGATCGTGACACCGATAATGATCCACTTCGTGGACCTCGAATTCCTCCACAAGATCTTGAGTCAGAAAAAGCACTTCTTGGCTCCCTACTTCTTTCTTCTGATGCACTCTTTGATATCTCTGATGTCGTTAGTTCAAAAAGTTTTTATGCCGCAAAGCATCAGATTATTTATGAGGCCATTGAGACGTTAGTAAACAACAAGGAGCCAGTTGACGTCCTCACTGTTTCAGCTGCACTTCGTGCAAGTAAAGACTTTGACCAGATTGGCGGAGCACCATATCTCTCTGACCTTCTTGGACTTGTCGGATCAGCAGCAAACGTAAAGTACTATGCTCAAATTGTTCGAAAGAAGGAACTACTTCGTCGACTCATTGAAGCAAGCACGCACATTACTGAGAATGCCTACGATGAAAATGATTCCCTCGAAACAGTTCTTGAAGAAGCAGAAAAGAGTATCTACGAAATCACTACAAAAGGAGGCTCATCAGACAGACTTATTGCCTTTCAGGAAATGATTGAGGAGACATGGGCACGTATTGAAAAGATGTCAGAAAAGGAAGGTGGCATGCGAGGTACACCAAGTGGCTTCAGAGATCTTGACAACAAGCTATCCGGATTTCAGCCGTCTGATCTTATCATTTTAGCTGCACGACCTTCTGTTGGAAAGACATCTCTAGCACTAGACTTCGCTCGTAATGCTGCAGTAAAGCACGGCATTCCTGTTGCTATCTTTTCTCTGGAAATGAGTAAAGAACAACTTGTCGATCGTATGCTCTCAGCACAATCACAAGTGGATAGCTGGAAACTTCGCACAGCCAAATTATCTCTTGATGAGGAGTTTCAACGTCTTCAGCAAGGCATGAACGATCTCATGAAGGCTCCAATTTTTGTGGATGACAAAGCTGCAAACACCATTCTTAACATGCGAAGTACACTGCGAAGACTTAACACTGACAAGCCGATCGGTCTTATTATTGTTGACTACCTCCAGCTCATGGGAACTTCACGACAGTATGACAATATGGTGAACCAAGTTACCGAAATTTCTCGCTCGTTAAAAGCACTCGCAAAGGAATTCAAAGCACCTGTTATTGCTCTATCACAGCTTTCTCGTGCCGTTGAATCACGCGGTGGCAAGCCTCGCCTTTCTGACCTTCGTGACTCTGGATCTATCGAGCAAGATGCGGATGTGGTTATGTTTATTCACCGTGAAGACAAGTATGGGGAGAATACTGAGCGTAAAAACATCGTAGAAATTTTGATTGAAAAACATCGTAACGGACCAACAGGAATGGTTGAGCTCTACTTTGATGACAAGAAGACGTCGTTCGTATCTGTTGAAAAAAGTGAATTCGGAGATTTCAGCCTTCCAAATATTAATGTGAACGTGCCAGAATTCTAAACAACCTATATTAAAATTTATCCTGTAAGAAGAGGCTAATTTGATATACTGTCAAAATAAATAATCATGAACCCAACAGAACGACTCACGGAACTTTTTATGCGATTCCCTGGCATTGGGCCTAAGCAAGCGAAACGCTTTGTGTACTTCCTGCTACGTGAGCACTCCCATTATAAAGAGCAGCTTATCAAAGTTCTCGAGGAGCTTAAGTCTACCGGCAAGCAGTGTGAAAAGTGCTACCGCTACTACGGCGACAGAAACATTAACCAGAATAGTACCTTGTGCGATATCTGTTCATCCCAATCACGAGAATCGTCACAGTTCATGATAGTTGAAAAGGAGCTTGACCTAGATGCAATAGAAAAGACAGTATCTTATAATGGCCTCTATTTCATCTTAGGTGGCCTTGTGCCACCATTAACAGAGAAACCATCTGAACTTATCCGCATACGTGAACTAACATCATATATTCACTCTGGAATTAAAGATGAGACTCTCTCTGAAATTATTTTTGCACTTCCAGTAACTGACTATGGCGATACAACAACTGACTATGTTGAAAAAACTATTAGACAAATTGTTGGCATAGAAAAAGTAACACTGACACATCTAGCTCGTGGACTTTCGAGTGGACTTGAACTCGAATATGTTGATAAGGATACGTTTAAGAGTGCACTTGAGAGGCGAAACTAGATGCCTGCCATGAGCGTTTAACTATCAGCTGCGAGCCTTACAAATACAAAAGCGCTCCGTAAGGAGCGCTTTTGAATTGTATTTTTCCGCGTAAGTCAGCGTTAGTTCCGCACCCCTTCCGCGATTAGCTACTTGATTGCATCAATCTTAAGACTCATAAATGGCTGTCGGTGACCATTCTTCTTGTGATATCGTGACTTCTGACGGTAACGAACAACAAGAACTTTATCAAGTCTTCCTGATTCTGTAATTGTTGCTTCAACTGTAGACCCTTTAATAAAAGGAGCACCAAGAACTGTTGACTTTCCGTCATCAGTAAGGACGACAGAATCAATAGTGACCTTGTCTCCAACCTTGTAATCTCCTGAGAGCTTCTCAACAGCAATTTCGTCGCCAACTGCGACTTTGTACTGCTTCCCACCTGTTTGAATAACTGCGAATGACATAGTTGTGAAATTATACACTATTTCAGGAAGCTATGCAAGGCAATTATAGCCGTGTCAATTGACATTACATAATTCCTTTAGTAGTCTTGTGCGAGGACCACTAACTGCAGTACAAACAAAGGAAACAGTCATGCGCGAAAATATTGTGGGCATGCCTGTGCTTATTACATGCGGTGTTCTCTTTTGGGCACTCGGTGGGGCTTTTGCTCTTTACAGAATTGGAAGAAGGGAACAAAAAAGAACAGGGCTTGGTTTTTTTGAATCCCTTCTTGCGGACAGGAAATCTCTGCCTGTACCCATGTACATGGGATATTTCTTTTTCTTCATCACAAGTTGGGTGTATATTTTACTCCCCATTCTATGGAGATGCATCACCTCCATTATCTCGAATACCATCGAGATAACATCGCGATGCATTCGTTTTATCTTTCTATCTCTCTCCCAATAAAATAGAAAGGAGTGTTCCTTATGACTGAGATGATCACTGAGTGTCCATGGTGGTTGGCGGTAATATATTTGGTTATTTCACTCGCATTAGGAATACATGGAGTAATCAACATCATCTGTGATGATAGAAAAAACGCAAAACTACGAAAAGAATCGAAAAAAGACTTCTTTGATACTGTCAAAAATCAATGGGGTCAAGCAAGAATTGACACTATCCTGATGTTGATAATCCTTGCAGTCGTAGGGGTTCTAGTGTTCATCGTTTCTTTGGCACCTCAAAAGCTCCTCAAAAAATTATAATTCCTATAGCCATAGAAGAAAAAAGAATAATAATTGCCGTAACCTCTCGCAGGTGCGGCAATTTTATTTTAAACACCTATAATTGTTTTCTTTTAAGTGAAAAATAAGTAGAACCTTTATATGGTTCTTCGATATTCCAATTTTTTAAAAACTTTAATAATTTCATTCTAAAGTAACGCGATCTTAAACTCATGTCATCAACTTTATGAGAAGATACACTCTCAAACTGCTGTTTTGTTATCTCAGCATACACATTAAATATTTTATTCCCAATAAAATGTGTGCGTAAGTCTTCTTCAGAATATTTATTTGTTTTTCTTAGAATTTCCTCAATACAAATTTCAATATCCTTAACTGTGTAGGAAGCATTATCAGGTAAAATAGAAATATTATTTACTTTGCCAGCAGAATCATGGTAAGCACTTTCCACAAGATTAGTAATTTTCTGAAACAATGTTTCTGAATCCTTTTCAGTAAGTTGCGTAAGCGCATACCCATACTCTAGAGTTTTAAAAGATAGGATATACCCATGTTCACTTTGTTTATCAAGTTTAAAAACATATGTAAATCCACCAATGATGGTAACCAAACGATATTTAATAACTATATTTTCATTTTTACCTAACGAAACTTTAGTAACAATATCATGAACAGCTGGAACATATTCCATTTCATAAGATTCTCCTTCATCAACAACCTGCGTCAGGCTAGACTCATAAACATTACTCGGTATTTCATGTAAAGACTGTACCGGTTCCTCATGCATAGTTGGATTCATTTTCATAATTGTTTTTATAAGCACTTTTCTAAATAGCAATATTCTATTCCTCATCAAGCGTTGGCTTATCCAGAAGTGTTGGATCAATTCCTGTCTCTTCACCGGTAATACGAAATATGTCCTTATCGACTTTCTTAAGTTCCTTATACGCAGTGTTATAGTGATTCACCGATGTACCAAGAGTTACACCAAGCTTCTTCATATACTCCTCATAGGCCTCAAGATGCCTTCCAAGCTCTTCAACACGCTTTTGTATATGCTTGGCACTCTCTTCAATCTTAAAGGCCTTAAATCCGAATAATACCGACTGAAGGTATGCATAGAACGTTGTTGGAGAAACAATAATAACTTTGCGTTTGTTATACGCATACTCAACAAGATTCTGAGTGTTCACCGCACCGCGCGACACCTGATTAACGAGAAGATCGTAATAGATACCCTCAGCTGGTATGAACATAAATGCGAATGGGAGAGTTCCTTCTTCTGGTCTAATGTATTTTGCAGTCTCATCAATACGTTTCTGAATATCTTTTTTGAACTCCGTCTGATAATAGGCAATATCCTCTTCATCATCGGCATTCATGAGACGTTGATAATTATCAAGTGAATACTTGGCATCTATTGGGATGATTCCTTCCTTGGTATGAATAACCGCATCAACCGCTTCACCATTTTTGAAATAATACTGCATCTCATACTGCCCAGGCGCTAACATATTAGAAAGAATTTGTTCAAGTGCTGCTTCACCAAGATTACCTCGTTGCTTCTGATGGGTAAGCACCTTCTCCAGATTTTGTAATTGCTCTGTCATTGAGAACACTTGCTTATTCCCCTCCTTCACTTCGGTGAGTTCTCGTGTAATATCTGTCATAATTCTTGTTGCCTCTGTACTTTGACGATGCAGCACTTGATGAAGGTCACTTGAAGATCTCTCAAGCTTATTCTCAACGGTAGAGCGAAGACGCTCGAGTTGATCTTGCAGTATAAGAAATGTCTGATCACTTTCCCCTTCTCTCTTTCCTCCTCCTCGGAAAAGGACAACGACAAGAAGCAGAATAACAATTCCAAGTGCAATGATAATAATAGACTCAAGTGGCATATGGAAAAAGTATATCATGTGTGATAGCATAGAAAGCGGCAATGCCTCCTGCCAGCTCTTTAACAATAAAGGATCCTCGCAGCAAGCTGACGAGGTATTAAATACAAAGAATTCGCTTCGCTCATACAAAACGGAGCAAGCTCCGAGGTATTTATATCCTTT